>JAJZAN010000139.1 GCA_021799435.1 Bacillota bacterium
GACAGCTTGGTGGCGCATTATTTCCGTTCGGCGTGGCGCATCATTTTCGCCAAGACTGGCTCATAATTACTGGACTGGGTGGCGCAGACTTTCCGAAATCAGTGGCTCAACTTTTCCGCAATACGCACAGCTGCAAAACGATTGGCCTCCGATTCAATCTCTCGGTGTTCCTCTTTGCCGAGCTCAAGGCTGTTCACAGAGCCGTGATGTAGCACACAATGCCCCAACTCGTGGGTGGCGTCAAACTGCCGTCGAACGGCTGAATTCTTGTTACTTCCAAGAACCACGTAGTAGCATGTGCGGTCCTCTAATGCTTGTCCCATGCTGAATGCATCAATTTGCGTTGTGCTCACCGGAAGCGAGGTTACGATGAATCCATGACGTTCCAACAGGCGGACTGCGTTTTCTATTGGTGCATCTCCCAGCGACCATGCCTTGCGAACCCAATTGGCGATTTCCTCGCAATCTGGCCTTTCATCTTCTAACGATATAGGTGGAACGTCCAATGCTGGAAAGTCTACGTAATGCTCCAACATACCGTGAATTTTGGCCAGCACTTTCATTTTCTCTAGTTGGGACAACTGCTCTATTTTTTGGGTTGTCAGTTGAGCACGGAAAAAGACGTTACTTTGGCCATCACGGTCGCGTGGGTCGTGCTGATAAAAGAACTCGCGGGGAAACTGCAATTCGCTGGAAAGACGCAACAGCGTCTCTAGTTTCGGACTGTTCTTTCCGTTTTCCAGTTGGTATATTGCCTGTTTTGTAATCTCTAACCTCTCGGCAAGTTCCGCCGAAGTCAAACCTCTGTATATGCGAGCCATTCGCAGCCGATCCCCGTTGAAAGACCGTTGCCCAATCACCCAATTCACCCCACACATTGCTTTAGTAGTTGGCCTTAGTTGTCATCCGCCGTACTAGCATCCCCAGGATGCTTCTTGAGACTCAACAGGTCATCCTTGCCCTCTGTGGACTTCTCCACATTTTCAGATACGATCTTTAATCTCACCAGGTCCTCTTCGTTGTCCACAGATTCATCCACCTGGTTGTCGTCGTTCCTAGTCACGTTGGCGTAGTCTGCCGGAGGAATGAACTCTTCCCAGTTCTCGAGGTGCAGCACCTCTAGTCCCGCATCCAAGACTTGTGCTGTTACCGTTGTTACATGGCCTTCGAAGTGGTCAAAGCATATGGTTACAAACTGCTCGATGGCCAAGTCCGCCAAAAGTTGCGAGACCACGGTCTGGGGCCGCACGATTAGGTCATCAAACATGTCGATTTGCGTCAGAGTTGGAACATCCCTTCCATTCACAGCGCACAGTTGCTGCAAATAGTGGGGGGTGAGCCTGTCGCATAAGTGCCTTTTCAATTCCTTCAGCCGACCAGAAGTCATGACCACATATAAATGGGCCTCACTTTCATCGTAGAGCGCCACTAATTCCCATCGACCGCGATCCGTTCGTGTCAGTATTGGCTTAATTCATCCGGTGAGAACATCACTCAAATGAACATTTATCATGTCCCACATTAGAAATGGTCGCGAGTTTCGTGTTATCCATCGGCGTTCACCGAGAAACCCAGAAGCGCTATCATTAATTCCTGGGGATTGTCAATAGTTTTGTGTAAACCCCCATTGGTTATGGTAGATACGGGGTGATCCGGTCTTCAAAGTAAATCACGAGTTGTCCCAGAATTTGACCCCAATTGGGAACCCGGGCTGTCCACTTCCGCGTGGCTTCCCGTGTCGCGAGGTACACCATCTTCAGGGCTTCGTCGGTCGGAAATTGGCTTTTGCTTTTGGTCACTTTGCGGAGTTGGCAGTGGTAACCCTCGATGAGGTTGGTGGTGTGGATCACCTTGCGAAACAGCGGCGGGTACCGGAACAAGGTGGCGAGCTCGTCCCAGTGTTGGCGCCACGAGCCGACAACCATGGGATACTGGGTCCCCAGGTTTGCTCGAAAGTGTCCAACGCGGCGCACGCCCCGTCCTCGGTCGACGCCGATGGAAAGGTTCCCTGGCCTTGGTTTCTAACGCTACATCAGATTGTGCTGAAACGGCGTAAGACCAGGAATCCGGATTGGCGGGCTGGTCTGATGGAAGACAATAACGTTAAGGAAACCACGATACGGTTGCAATATGGCCAAGTGCTCGGTCTTGGTAATCCGTCGGTTGCGGGGGAAAGGTCCTTAAGGACTTGAGCGAATCGAACGCCGGCGTTCCCGGCTGACAAGAGCTCCGGACACCTAAGTCCTCAGTTTTCGAGCTCCTGTCCCAGCCGCCTCCCGAAAAGCCGCACTTCCGGTTCTGGGGCGTGTCCTTGGTCGGGAGGCTGAAAAAAACAAAAATCCCGACCTATGGTCGGGGTACCACCGAAAGCCGTATCAATCGACGAACAAAACGTCTTTGCTGATCCATCCCCAACCTATGGCCAGGAATTCAGCCAATTTGGCAGGATCGTCGTGGTACAGAATTTCCGGCTCCTTATCGAACAGCTTGTGCAACTGAGACATGTTCTCCATTAATTGACGGTCCACGACGGACGGGCTCCGGAACATAAACAGCGCCCGTCGAATCGAACCGATCGTCATCACGACGCCCGGATCGTCAAATTCCTTTCGGATGCCATCCATGAAGTCCATCACTTCCGTCCCCCCTTCTGCAAGTCGTCATCAAAAACACAATATGATAGGTTTTGGATTGCTGTCAACGCTTCGGGCGTTCCAAACCAAAATTGATCGTGTTCATAAGTTCGGGTACCTCTCTTTGGCGTGATCGTGGCCAATAATGCCTCATCGTCGCCGGTCCTTCTGACTTCCTCCACAAGTTCGGTAAACCCATCTCCGCATCTGCCAAAAATCCACTGAAAATCCAACTGCCCGCCGTTCCAACGTCCTTGCTTAAGGATATCCAACCACTCACGATTATAATCTGGCAGAATCCTTGCAGGAAAAATCTCCTTGAGACGCGTCCCCGACACGGTGCATGTCACCAAAAGCGGACGGCCACCCAAAAGTTCAGCCATTCTCGCTGCATAGCGCCGCGCCTGTTTCTCGTTGGTTGTCGTGTAAAAACCACTGCCAAAATCCCGGACCTTTTTCATGTTCGGAGGCGGAAAAACTCCCTTTTGCTCAAAAGATGATTGATAAATATCGGACGTCCCATGAAAGACAACAAACGAGTCCGGGATGTCCATCGGTGTCCGCCACACGTTCAAATACCCCATTTAATCACCAAAGATACTGTACCAGAGGCGACCAGTCGGAACCACTACGGGGCAAATGGCGCGGCCCGGCTTCACCATCGACTTGAGTTCAACGCACATTTACGCACGCCCTTGCAACGCTCGATAGAGGGTGGCCCGGGACACGTGCAGCGCTTCTGCAACCTCCACGACGCTGCTCTCTCGTGCCGTCATCAGTTGCCGGGCCATTCGTACCTGTTCTGGAGTCAGTCGCCGGGGTCGTCCCCCAACATGACCTCTTGCCCGCGCTGCGGCCAATCCGGCATTGGTCCGCTCCCGAATCAGAGCCCTCTCAAACTCTGCCAACGCTCCAAAGATGTGGAAGACGAGTTGTCCGCTGGCCGTGGTCGTGTCCATCGCCGCTTGGAGGCTGCGGAAGCCCACGCCTTGGTCTTGCAATTGCCCGACCACCTCAATGAGATGAGCCAGCGAGCGGCCCAAGCGGTCCAGACGCCATACCACCAAGACATCACCCTCGCGGGCGTATTGAAGCGCTTCGGTGAGCTCCGGGCGGTCGTTCGAACTCCCACTCATGACATCACGGAAGACCTTTTCGCATCCGGCCTGGCGCAGTGCGTCATCCTGCAGAGCCAAGGTTTGATCCCCAGTGGAGATCCGTGCATACCCGATGAACATGACCATTCCCCCTGAAGACAACAAGCGTCAAAAGGTGGCATTCCCATTATGAGACACATATTTTTGAGACAAGTTTTGAGAACGAACCCATTCGGGTTTGCGCGTCACAAGAAGCGTTAAACATCCAGTCGCACAAACGACCGTTTGTGAGGCAGCAACTTGCAAAGTTTGGCCCACTCGCCAAAAGATCATCGCACATTGGTTGGCTTAACGGGGCATTGCACCCGACACATGTAAGGAATCCTCCAACAAGTGAGCTTCATGAATAAGTACGGCCTCCGGCTAAAAGCCATAGGCCCGCATCTAAATGATTATTCGTCACGCGGATAAAGGCGCCTCGCACGAGCAACCCGTGATCCATATACGCTGCGCAAGTCACCGGAGCGGCACTCTTAGACTATTGACCGACTCGAAGCTGTTCCCACAAATCGTCCGGAACTCATAGAAATGCGGCCCGACCTATTTCCCGCTAGAATACCCACCCCAACCGACCCATTGAAGTGCCGGCGACGTATAACAGTGGCGAATGTTGGAAATGATGCAAGCGGTTACTAAGTCTGCTGCGGCCCGAGCATATTTTTCGCAAAACAAAAAACCCGCAATCCCTTGCGAATTGCGAGCTTCAAACTTTTGGTGCGCCCGAAGGGACTCGAACCCCTGCTTCAGGCTCCGGAGGCCTGCGTGATATCCACTTCACCACGGGCGCACTATGACCTTAGCATTATAGCACGGACACAGGTTCGATTCAATGTCGCGAACCGTGCCGGAACCTTGAAGAAGGTGGAAAATGCCCTATAACTTCCCCAGCATTAAGAGAATGCCTAAGCCCACGAACATGACGCCAGCACCTAAGTGAATATATTGAGTCGGCACCATCCGGGTCACAGCCTCCCCGAATATGACCGCCAAAAGGGCGCTCAAGGTCAGCGCGACGGCGGCCCCGACAAAAACAGACAGGCCCGATTCACTTTGGGCGGATAAGGTCATCACGCTCAGCTGAGTTTTGTCACCCAGTTCCGCAAAAAAAATCAGTGCAAAGGTTGATAAAAACACCTTCCAGTCCACTCGGATCCCTCCCTGAGAGGCTCGTGCTTTGTCCTCAAGGCAATCTATGAATGGACTGGATGGTTCATGCCAATCTACACTTCGGTTTTAGACACCAATCCCAAACGCTGTACCCACTTTTCTGTGTCGTCCCAGAGTTCCGTCAAAAACGCCTCCGGCGACCAGTCCAGCACCTCCATGGAACCACGGAGCCGCTCGCCCAGCTTTTCCATGATGCGGAACAAATCGTCGCGCAGGACCAGAAGCTCCAGTTTGGCGTCCGGATCCATCGTCGGCAGCATCCGGTTCAAATACCGGTCTGAGAAGGCCTGATGCCGTGCCTCGTCCTGCAGCGTGCGCCGCGACAGGCGCCCCACCACGCTGTCCGGAAAACGATCAGCGAATCCCCCATAAAAGGTTTTCGCGAACAAGTCACTAATGAGAATGCCAAACACCCATTGGACAGGATCGTGCTTTTGCAGGAGCCGCGCGTGGTATCGCCACATTTCCGGCAGTCGGCGGCTGGCCAATGGCTCGACTCCCAATACCCGATACAGATGGTTAAGATTGCGAAAATGACGCGCTTCGTCCAATCCCATGCTGGCCAGGTACAGGGCCGGTTCTGGATGGCCGCCCGTTAAGATCATGGGCAGAACAGACGACACGCCCAGCATAGCGGTCTGCTCCCCCAAGTAAACGGGGGTGATAAGATGACCCAACGCCTCTTTTTTGGCCTCGGGAATGGTTTCAACCAGTCCCCAGTCGATGGCATCGGTACCCCACTGGGCATGTATCCCCTTTTCAAACAACCGCAAAAAGTCCTCATCGGTCATGGATGGATCTACATGGATCATTGAATCGCCCCCTTGTGCTCTGTTGTCTTAATCTAACCATCCAAAGAGGTCGCCATCACGGCCGAAAGACCCAATTTTTGTCGCCATTGGTCCCTTTTTTTTCGGTCTTCCACGGCGCAAATGGGTCCCTCGTCCGGCATAACAGGGTCATCTGGCCGCAGTATCAAACGTGCGGCCGGACTTACACTAGGTATGGAGGTGTCTTCCATGCATGGGGGATGGAACTATGTGAGCCCGTGGGTGGTAATGGGCTTTGTGCAGATCGCCATCTGGACTCTTGTAATCGGGGGAATTCTGGTTTTAAGGAACCACCGCTAGGTGCGGTGCCGGTCCGACTGGTACCGCGCGTAGTGGGCGGCCGCCTCGGCCCGCCTTGTATATCCCAGTTTGCCTAAAATGTTGCTGACGTAGTGTTTAACGGTCTTTTCACTAAGATACAGCTGCTCGCCAATTTCGCGATTGGTCTTGCCTTCGGCCACCAGCGCCAAAATTTTGGTTTCGTTTTCGTTCAGTTCCTCAATCGGATCCTGCGGTCCTTGAGCGGTCTTGAGCCGGCGGAACAACGCTGCCGTGACTTGCGGACTAAACAGCGATCCGCCTTGCGCCACGGTACGAATGCCTTCGATGACCGTGTGTCCGCGTGATTCCTTCAACAAATACCCCGATGCACCCGCATCAATGGCATCCACGACCATTTCATCCTGGCCAAACGACGTCAGCATAATCACCTGAACCCGCTCGTCCTTCTCTTTAATTTGGCGGCATACTTCAAATCCATTCAGGTCCGGCAGACGCACGTCCAATACCGCCACATCCGCGTGGTGGGGAATGTGCTCAATGGCGCTTTTTCCTGTCCCATAATCGCCGACCACCTCCAAGTCCGGCTGGTGATCAATCAAATTCTTGAGTCCCATCCGCACCACTTCGTGGTCATCGACGATGGCCACCCGTATCATGGCTTCGGCGTCGTTCGTTTCCATGCAGATCCTCCCTCTCTAATGTGTCAGCGGGGTCCGAGGCCAGCGAAACTGAATCATGGTGCCGTTCCCGGGTTCGCTGGACACATCCATGGTTCCCCCCATACGCTCAATACGTCGCTGCATATTGGCGAGGCCAAAATGCTGGCGGGACGTGGTTTCCACCCTGTCGGCGGGAAATCCTTCGCCATTGTCCTCTACCCACAAATGATACTCCCAATCCGTGCTCTCCCACCCGACCGTAATCTGCTCAGCATGACCATGGCGCTTGGAATTCGATACCGCCTCCTGAACGGTCAGCACTAGATCATGCACCGCGTCCGAATCGAGACTGCGATATTCCTGGTCGTGAAACTCGAGCTCCACCTCGCCGCCGTTGCCCGTCCTGTGCAGCATGTCTCTGACGGCCACGAGAAGATCCACCGGGGAAGTGCCAAGGCTCTGAATATAGATCCGGATGTCGGTCATGGTGAGACTGAGCGTTTCTGTGATGCGGTTCAACTCGCGCCGCAGTTCGGGGCTCAGGCCGCCGTTGGCATCGAGAATGAACTCCAGCGACAAGGTGAGTCCATACAACGTCTGCAAGACCCCGTCGTGCAGTTCCCGACCAATCCGCTCGCGCTCTTCCACGGTGGCCCAAGCTTCTCGGTCCTGATACAACCGAGCGTTGGATATGACCACGGCAGCCTGCCGGGAAAAGAGCTGGGCCATGGCCTGGTCCTGCTCCGTAAACCCTCCCGGCTTATTCGTGAGGTAGAGATGTCCCACTACCGCACCTTGATATAAAAGCGGCAAGCCCAAAAAGCTGTTCATGGGCGGATGATGCGGCGGAAATCCTGACGAAGCCGGATGTTTCGACATGTCGTCCAACCGAATCACCCGCTTAGTCCGAATGACTTCCCCGAGCAGGCCGCGGCCGGTCGGCAACGCGCCAATCTTGTCCCGCATGGCGTCGGAAAGCCCCGAGGTAATAAAGCTTTGTATCTGGGACGGATCCTCATCTGACAAGACCGCCATGGCGGCGTATTCCGCTCCAAACAAGGGTCGCGCCACATCCACGATACGCTGCAGGACCCCCTCCACGTCCGGCTTATCAGCCGCCATCTCGGTGGCATCCCAAAGGCCTTGCAAAATGTCCCGGCGACGCTGCAGTTCTTCGTTGGTGCGCTCCAACTGGGTTTGCTGCCGCTCTAAGAGGCCAAACACTACGAATGAGAACACGCCGGTGAAAAAGACTAGTACGAGGCCTAAATAGAACAGCTTGTAGCCGTGGCGCACATGCAGGGTGCTGATGAAGTGGGTGTAGACAAACACGGTCAGCGCCACGCCTGCCATGGCCATTAAGGTTGCTAAAATCCGGTCTCTCCACCCCTTGGTGACCCGCACCACGCGAAAAATCCTCCCTCGACTTACTGGTTCCTATTATGGCTTCCCGGTCCACGTGACACAACTTGCACGGATCGTTCAGGCTTTCGCCCTCCATTCCAGGGCCTATCGCCCCATGAGACAGGGTCCTTCGGCCATGTCACTTTTCCATAGGCCCATGGATACTGAAAACAACCATGATCCAAGGAGGAGAGATGATGCCCGACGCACA
>JAJZAN010000140.1 GCA_021799435.1 Bacillota bacterium
GAACCCGTTCCTCACGGCGAAAATTGGCCGTCCATAACGGCCAGTGTGTCGGTTTGGGCCTCCAAATTCGCCAACCCGATTGCGGCTCGCTACACTGGCGGCATCAGCGGTGACGGAGGAGGAGCCCCCATGTTGGACATTGAGGTGGTGCGCGATGAATCGCAGTGCTTAATTCTGTTGTTCGGCTCGTTGGACGAGAAGGCTTGGGATACATGGACTGAGTGTCTTCGGACCAGTGCCGAGATCCCCGACGTCACGTCGTATGTCTTTGGCTTTCACACGCTGCGGTATATCGGTAGTCGTGCGGTCGGGGCGCTCCTGCGCTTCGTGCAGACGCAGCAGCGCCGGGGGCGTAGTTGTCACATCGCCTCGCCCCAGGCCCAAATTCATGAGGCGCTCGAGGACATGGGCTTCTACTCCCTGACGGGCCTCAATCGGGAACGCAAGGAATTGTTTGGCATCACATCCCGCGAGCATTTTTTGTAGCGTCCGCCCTGATCACGCGAAACCGCTGAAATCCCCGGTCTTGGCCGGGGATTGTTTTATGCTCAAAACGGTTTCCGATACCACTGATGACAGGGGGGTTCGATATGGCTCTGGGAGTCGATATCGACGGTACGGTTTGTGACTTTGTCACCGCCGCCGTGATGGCCTTCAATCGGACGCTCGATCAGCACATTGCGGTCGAAGCGGCTTATTCCCGATACGCCATCCAAGAAGTCTACGGGTTGGATTCCCTCGAATTCAACGGGCTGTTTCAAGCTCTGGAAGCGGACATTTATTTGACCGCCCCACCGTTCCGCCGCGCTCAAGCCATTCTCCGTGCTTGGGCCACGGCTGGCGAGCACATGACCTACATCACCACACGGCCTTGGCAATATCACGCCGTGACACGCGCTTGGCTTCGCCGTTGGGGTTTCCCATCCGGCGACATTGTCCACGTAAGGGGCACTGCCGACAAGGGGCCATTGGCTCGCGCGCTTGGTATTTCCACGCTGATCGACGATCACCCAGATGTCTTCCGCACATGCAGCGGCACTCCGGGTCTCGACGTCGTGGTGGCGTCACAACCCTATAACATGGCTCTACCCGCCACCCGGCGGGTATTTTGGGCCGACCATCTGATGAAAGGGGATGCGATCGATGACTACACTTCAATCGCAATTTAATCTGTTTGGCTCCGCATTGATGTCCCGCGCGGCGTCGCCGAATCCGACGACGCTTCACAGCGGGGAGGAACTCAGTCAACCGCTTACGCTGGACGAATTGGTGATGCAGTTGAACGAGGCGGCCCAGGGGTGCTTCGACGAAAAGGTCCCCGTGTCCGAGTTTTACTTAATGGACGACGGGGAAACGCTGTCGATCGATTCCTATGGGCAGTTTCGGCTCAACCTGATTGCCAAACAGTCCTTAGCCGCACGGTTTGACCTGCCCTATAAGAAGCTCTGGCAGGACTGGAGCAACGATGATGCCCGGTTGCTGGCTCAACGGTGCAATACGGTCAACAATGAGATTTACCGTATCACCCAAGGACGCTCGGACGCCGAGTGGTTTTGCCGATTTCGCGAGGTGGGGGAAGCCTTTAACCTGCGGGTCGTGCTCTCGTCGGCCTACACCCCCGCAGATAATCTGCCGGTGTTGACCACGGTGCTCGATGCAGTCGAAGAGGCCGGCTACGGCGGTTCAACCCTGAGCGATGCCTTGGTGACCGACAGCGTCTTGTGGGCGCGGTTCGCCATTCCCGGATTTACGCGCGATTTGCGCCCGGGCGAGACGTGGACCGGCGCGATTCGGATCAGCAATAGCGAGGTCGGTACGAAAGCGGCAGCCGTCTACGCGCACTTGTGCCGCACCAATGAGCTGGGTGAGGCGTTGCCGGGCCTGTCGTTCTCCGGCACCCTCAAGCGGGCGGGCTGGGAGCGGCACGCCGGCACCACCACCGAGCGTATCCTCGCCCGGCTGCAAAAGAATGTGCCCGAGGTGCTCGACCAGCTGGATGGCTACTTTGCGAAACTCGTGGAGTTCAAAGACTTGCCCATCCACGATCCCCACAAGGCGGTCCAGACCATTGCCCGCGAACACCGCGTGCCCGATCGTCTCGTGCAGCTCGCGCAAACGGCACTCGTCGAGGCGGGATTCCCACCTGAGTCCGTGTCCACCGGTTACGACGTCATCACGGCCTTCCTGAAGGCCGCTGAGGACGCCAAGGACTTCGAGGAACAGTTCTATGTCGAGAGTCTGTTAGGCTACATGGTCAAGGTGTCACGCTTGCGTTAAGTGCCCCATCCCAGATCCCTGAAACCCCCGCCGGACCATCCGGTGGGGGTTTTCTTCAAAACGGGCCGCCATTTTTGTTTCCGCCGACGCGCCTTGCTAGGGTCAAGGTACTAACGGACTTGGAGGTGCTTCGGCCTATGATTCTCGCGTCCCCGGTCGCCGCCCAATCACCGGATCCTGCCCCGCAGCCGACGTCCCTATGGCGTTCGGGCTGGGCGTGGGCCGCGTGCGGCGTGGGCATCGCCCTCATTGGACTGCATCTACTACATGGGCTGATCACGAACGACACGCTCTGGCACGAAGCGACGGGTCAATGGATCCTTACACACCGAGCGGTCCCGCACCGCGACCCATTTTCCTGGAGTGTCCGCGGCACGCCGTGGGTGGCACAGGAGTGGCTCTGGGAAGTCGGACTGACCCTCGTCTGGCACGTGGGGGGATTGTGGGGCGTCATGCTCTACACCTGGGCCCCGGCCTGGTTCCTGTGGCCTGTGGTGGCGGCCACGTATCACCGCGCCGGCGGCCGCTCACCGTGGGTGCTGCTGCCCCTCGCGGCGGGCACCGACATCGCGCTGATGCAGTTTTGGCCGGCCCGCCCAGAGACGCTGACGTATCTGTGGTTTGCCCTCTTGCTCTACATCCTCACGCGCATCCGGCAGGGTGAGCGGCGTTGGGCGTGGGCTCTGGTACCGCTGACGTGGATCTGGGCCAACATGCACGCCAGTTTTGTTCTCGCGATCGTCTTTATCGGCATTGAACTGGCGCGGGCCTTCACCCCCATTCGGTGGGGTCGTCTCGTCAACGCGCCGTTGCCTCGGGCGACCCGTCGCACGTTGGGGCTGGCCTTTCTCGCGTCGCTGGTGGCGGGTTCGTTGACGCCCCAGGGCCCCAGCCTGTATTCCTACGCGTGGCGCATGTCCACGACTAATGTGATGCGGCAATTCATCGTGGAATGGCAAAGCCCTAACTTCCATCTCCCGATTTACCTCATCGTGTTCGCGATGGCCGCCGCATTGCTCGTGTGGACCTGGGCCACCACGGACGACTTGCCCCTCTGGTGGGTGATTTACGCCGGCGGTTTTACCTATGGCTTTCTCGACAGCCAGCGTTTTCTGGGCTACCTATGCGTGGCCATCCCGTTAATGGTGGCGGTACTGCCGATGTCGTGGGCTCCGTCGATTCGCTTTCCCCGGAGTCACGGCATTCTCCTCAGTCTGGTGCTCCTGGCGCTGGTGGTATCACAATGGCCGGCCAACAGTATTGCCGCGAGCATCAGGCAGGGTGGGGCCCCGGTGGGTGCGGTGAACTACTATATCCGCCACGCGCACGGCGCCCACATTTTCAACGAGTATTCGCTGGGCGATTACCTGATTTATCGGCACGTCGCGCCCTACATCGACGGCCGCGCGGATGTTTACACGCAAACGCCCGTCTGGTCGGCGTATTTAGCCATCACCGGTCTCGAACGAAACCCGGAACCGTACTTCCGGGCGCATCACATTACCTGGGTGCTCCTGAAGCCGCACCGGCCCCTCGATGTGTGGCTGGCGACCCAACCCACATGGCATTTGGCCTACCGCAGCTCCCACGGGTGGCTCTGGCAGGCCGTGGGAGGGGCCTCATCATGAAGACGAGTCTGATCGTGCCACTCTACAATGAAGAGGCCCGGATTGGACGGACCTTGCCTTACATGGTGGCCTATGCCACCCAACACTGGGGCCCACAGGCGGAAATTATCGGCGTCGACGACGGGTCGACGGATGCCACCACTTTTCGGTGGGCCGAAGCCGTGGCCACCGTCCGCTCCCGCCTGCCGGATACGGCGCTATGTCACATCCATTTGATGCAGCACGCCCGCAATCGTGGGAAAGGCGCGGCGGTTCGGACCGGCATGCTGGCCGCTCGTGGGACCACCCGCGTGTTTCTCGATGCCGACCTCTCGGCACCCGTGACGCTCTGGGGGGAAATGGACGCCATGCTTACACGGCCCGACCCGCCCGCTCTCATCGTGGGGAGCCGGTGGATGCCCGGGGCCCGCTTCGTAGTACCCCCTCCGTTGTACCGGCAGATGATGAGCCGCACGTTCAACGTTCTGCTGCGGTGGCAGACCCATCTTCCATATCGGGACACCCAATGTGGGGCGAAGGGCTTTACGGCCGCCAGTGCGCGCGCTTTATTTGGCACGTTGCGGAACGACGGCTTCATCTTCGATGTGGAATTGTTGCTGCGCGCGCAACGAACCGGACTTACCGTGCAAGAAGTTCCCGTCGCATGGACGGACCAGCGGGGGAGCACCGTTCACGCCTGGCGCGACAGTTGGGCCATGTTGTGGGCCGCACGCGCGCTTGTGCAAGTGGGAGAGGGTGGATAGGGATGGTGTGGGTGTATTTGGCGTTGGCGGTCGCCGGCGGGGTGCTGGGCCAACTCGGGTTGAAACTCGGCGTCTCCCAATCCGGTGGGCGCGGCGGCCTCTTGGCAGCGGCGCATAGTCCCTGGCTGTGGTTGGGGTTGTTAGCCTATGGCCTGAGTATGCTGGCGTGGCTACAAGTGCTCCGGGCTTGGCCACTGGGGCGGGCCTACCTATTCTTGAGCCTCAACTTCCCGCTAGTCGTGGGGGCGAGTGCGCTGTTGTGGCACGAATCGGTCCGGCCGATGCAGTGGATCGGGTTGTTGTTGGTGTTGGGCGGATTGGCTTGTATCAGCCTGACCCAGGGAGTATAGGGCGGTCCTGACGTTGCATCTTGCATAAAGCAACGTTACAATGCGAAGAGCGTTTTGGCTTATAATCCGCTGGGCGGGCTTTCCCGTGCGGATTACTTTTTGCGATTCCGCTTTATCAACAGAAACCGCCCGGCTATTGAGCTCCGCATCCGCGAACACTCTGGTTCTTTGCGAAAACACCCGCAATCCCCGGTTCTTTCAAGCCTTCGCAGTACGTTATATACGTCTTCTAGGACATGCCTTGATGACACGAGCTACTACCCTGATGAGCAAAGCGCACCGACGCGATGTCACACACATGGACATCCCTGTTCTGTGCTACACTGGAGGTAATTATGCACGGTCCCCAGAAAGGAGCGGCACCCATGAGCGATGAGGTCAAACAGCCCTCGGAATCCGGCCAAGTGTTGGAGATGCCATGGGTTTTGATTAGTAACCAGATCAATCAACTAAGCGACCGATTCGGAGACGTGAACTCACGCATTGACGACATGGGCACGAATCTCGCTCGGCGTATTGATGACGTGAACACCAACCTCTCCAAGCGCATTGAGGACGTAGGCACGAATCTCTCGAAGCGGATTGAAGAGGTGAACACGAATCTCTCGCAGCGCATCGCGGACGTGAGCACGAGCGTCAACCACCGGATGGACGGCCTGGATAAGAGAATAGACGGGCTGGATAAGAGAATGGACGGGCTGGAGGCGCGATTGGCCAATCGTGTCAGCACGTGGGTAGCCATCGTCCTACCTATTCTTGCTGTGATTCTCGGCTTTTTGCTGGGTCATGTGCATCTATAGATAGGGGTTTGGGTCCATCGGAGTCGACCATTCGGTCGGCTCCGTTTTTTAGCGGTTGCTCCTGGCGGCGACCGGACACATCGACATTTCGCTCTCAAGGATCATTATAGCCCGCCTCCAGGAGACGGGCTATAATGCCGGTGTGGGTATGCCCTTGGGCAACCTCCGAAAGGAGGTGAGGGCAATGCACTTGACTGTCACAGTGTCTGTATCGTTACGAGCGGCAACACTGTACGTCTTATGGCGCACTATCCGGTCGAAAGAACGGTAGGCCCTCACACGCCGCCCCTGTCACCGCAGGGACGGTTCTTGATTACAATATACCCAATGTGTCAGCCCTATGCAAACAGCCTCGGGATTGCGCTGCTCGGAGACCACTGTGACCACGCCTGATGCAGAATTATGGCCTTGTACGGGTGTAAAATATCCATGAGGAGATGTGCCTATGAATGATGGCTTGATAATCGCAGACGGCCCCGGATTTGGAGAACTACTGAGAAGGGTTCGTTGGGAAAAAGGGCTCACCGAGAAGGGCTTGGCCCAGCGATTGCAAGAATCCTATCCCAAGGCACTTCCCTTGAAACGATGGGTTGCGTGGGTAAAACAAGCGGAGGACGGATTAATCGAAAGCGTCGATGTCGAACATGTTCTTGCTGTGGCCATGGCATTGGAGGTTCCCATGTCTTCGCTCTTGCCCGCTACAAAACCATCCTCATTAGAGGAAGTCGGGCCCACCGTTCGGCAACAACTGTTGGCTTTGGGGATGTCCGAAGCAGAGGTGCGCGCGTTCAACAACGCGCTTAACTTGGAGGGTCAGGGCCCTGTTATCGCGTGCTTCCGCGATGACACAGAGGACGAGGAGGGTCTATGGGATGGCGAAGAGCCATGAGCACTGACACGGCCACATTTATGGCTACCGCCAAGGTAGATGTTGTCCGGTGCATGGCCATAGCCCAGAGAGCACTCGAAGATCGCAAGCCTGCGACGGTCGGGGACATGCTAGATGCCTTAGACATTATCGCCACTCGTATCAAGGCATATAAATCCGCAAGGCCGGAGTCGACTAATGCCCTGGGCCCATTACTGGAAGATGTTGCCCAGGCCAGAAACGCACTGGCTGAAGACATGCGAAAACGCTTTAAGCCCATGAGTCCTCATGACTTACCGGCCGGTGTGACCGCCCGAAGCATGGCTCATCCAGCGGGGCCGTGCTATGTCTTTCACCACGATGACTGGGGAGAATTGGGGCGCATCGTGTTGCTGCAAACGGGCTTATCTCATATTGAACTGCGTGCGGAAGTCCACGAGAATTCTCGGGGCAAAGCCGACCACGAGAGCTTGTTTCGTGAAGTAATCAGCCGCATCGGCCAGTCCCTGAAACAACTCGATCCGCATGAAAGCCCATGATTTTGACTGCTAGATAATTCCGTCTTCGACATAATAACTTGCTATAGAGCTCGCCAGCGGGGGAGTGGTTGAACGCGTCGTGGTTTGCAAAACGTATAAAGCCACGGTAAAATGACCATGAGATAGATGCACGCGAAACGGCGGTCACCGTTTCGTGTGCAGAGCCCCGAAGTCTGCGATCTAAACCGAGGAGTTAGTTCAGAGTAATCCGCCGGCCGGTTATACCGGGCGGATTACTTTTTTTGTTTCCGCTTTATTAGCAGGAACCGGGCAACCAGACCGACCAGCGCCAAGGCAACGGGTCCAGTCACATGGATGACTCGGACTCTTTTAGGAGCCGGGCGTCAGACCGCAGACTCGGCACGGCCGTAAGGGAGGATGATTCGGGACCATCAGGTCAGCTCATATAATGACCCCGGTCTTCAGCGTCTCAAATGTCTTCAGCGCCAGAAAAACCCGTGGCTTGTTCACTATAGCACACGCCTCACGATGAACCGGGGATGATACGCGGGGCCACAAAAGCAAAACTCCCAAGGAATCCCTTGGGAGTGTGACTCGGATAGCGGTTATTGCGGTGCGTACTTTATCAACGATTGATAGTTGACGGCTCCGTTGTCCGGTGCTGTCGCAAACTCATGGTATGCCCACGCGAATGCAGACGACGCTGAGATGACGCCGCCATCGAATTGAGCCCAACCGTAGGCAGGTCCGCTCATTCCAGTCGGATCGAGGCCCAGCCGGCCAACGCGGACCCAAACGTGGGCACCGCCGACGTCAGCCGTCCGCATTTGCGCCAATTTCCACGCAGTAGAGGCATGCCCATGCGCAAACGCGCCGATGACGATAGTCGCTGGTATTCCTTCCTGACGGAACAATGCGCTTGTCAGTGAGGCATAGCCCGCACAGATAGCCTGATGCGACGTAACCACCTGTTGCAGGCTTTCGTCGTGCGAACCGTAAGGTTCAGATCGGAA
>JAJZAN010000141.1 GCA_021799435.1 Bacillota bacterium
CGCTGCGCTCGATCCAATTTACATGGCCTGACCCGCGGCCTGGCCAGTTTCCCTGGACCATCCCCGCGTTTCACGGGCTGGAGTCCCTAACGTTTGAGAATCCGGTTACCTTCTTGGTGGGGGACAACGGCAGTGGCAAATCCACCCTGCTCGAGTCACTGGCACAGGCCGCTGGTTTCAATCCAGAAGGCGGCAGTCAGCACGCCAACTATGACGCCGTCGAGACAGAGGCTCCACTCAGTCAGACCATGCGGTTGATCTGGAATCGCCGGGCCCGGAACGGATTTTTCTTCCGCGCCGAAAGTTTCTTTTCCTACGCCAGTTATGTCGATACCCTGGGCTGTCTGCGTTCGTACGGCGGCAAGTCGCTTCACGCCTCATCTCACGGAGAGTCATTCTTAGCGTTGTTCCGCCACCGCCTGTCCGGCCGCAGAGGGCGGGGTCCCTCAGAGCCTACCTTATATCTCTTTGACGAGCCGGAAGCCGCCTTGTCGACCACCGGCCAGTTGGCCTTCCTGCGCCTCCTGAATGAGTGGGCCGGTTCTGGTCACATCCAGGTTATCGCCGCCACCCATTCGCCCATTCTGCTGGCCCTCCCCGGCGCATCCCTCTATTCTTTCGATTCGTCTCCGATTCAACCCACCACCTATCGCGAGTCTTCACCCTATCAGCTGACGCGGGCGTTTCTTGACAATCCCGATCGCTTTTTGAAGGAACTTTTCCAAGACAATGATCCCTCTCTATAGGTGGCGTTGTTTACGAGCAGTAAAGGGTACCGCCTCGCACAGCATCACGAACTACGGAGCATCCGGAAGAATGGCATAGAGACGGTAATGGGACGGACCCGGAAAGGTTTTGATGAGTCTTGTCCACGAAACGTTTCCTGCCCAAAGCCCGGGATATTGCCGATTAATCGCATTCAAAGCCCCCACTCCAACCGGCTCCGGGACAAGAAAGGCATTCACCTGACCAAGAGGATTCAAGAGAGCCGCCTCAAAATTCAAGTCAGCCGTCATGAGGAACTGATTCGGCCTTTTGACATATGGCACGACCGCAAAGGTCGTAAAGGTGTCGAGCAAAACTTTGAGGTGTGCATGCGTGTTGATGTAGCTGGCCATATGGATGTCCTCCTGAAATGGATGCACCCGCTGCCCTTTCAAGATTTGCGCGATATAACGGTGGTCTCCCGTCCCCCACCGAGGTGACTGGAGTGCCTTCCATGTGCCGACATTTCCCAGTAACAGGATTACGGTTGCCGCCAGAACGGCCACGCGGCGGTGGCGTCGCACATTCTGAGCAGCCATTGCCATCAAAACATAGCCGAAGGGAACGTAATATATAAAAAATCGTGCCCAATCCGCAGACTTGCCCATGTACAGAAGGGCTACCTGCAATACCGGTGCCCCTATGGCCGCACCCGCTATTGCCAGTCCACCTCGGTGCGATTTGCGGACCTCTCCGACCAGGACCGCCACAATTGCTATAGCCACGGGGAAGAATAAGATCTGCCAGTGTGCAACCATGAGTATCGAGTGGAACAAATTCTGATACGCATAGCGGGTGGCCGGCGTCGTATAGCTTCCGGTACCAGTCTGGGCCAGATTGCCGTAGGGTGATAGCAAAAAATACAAGGGATTATGCATGATGAGCCAGTTCGTAAACATCCAGATACCGGCAATATATACAATGGGCAGCTCAAAGACCAAGAGCATGCCCTCGATGTATCCCCGAGATCGCCCCTGACGGATTAACGCGATAATGAGACCCAATCCGGCGAACGCAGCCACCGGCACGGCCTCGTACCGCAGCAGAAAACCCACGGCGAGCCACAATGCTGACCGCACCAAATCCTCGATGTTGTCTGTCTCGAAAAAAGCGAGGAGCCCTTCCGCCATCCCTAGCAACACAGCCACAAGCATCCCATCAGACATTCCGTTCGCGCCATACCACAAAATCAGAGGATTCAGTCCATAAAGCAGAGTCCAGACCCAACGAGTCGCTCGAGGCACCCTGAGCCAATCCAACGCCCGATACAGATTCGCGAGGCCCACACCGTAAAAGGCTGCACTCACGATGTTCCCCGCAAATCCTTTGGTTACCACCGCTGGCCACCAATGGTGCAAAAGGGTCAGAGGAATCTCCAAAAGACTCGGCAAGGGGTTCCAGACAAAGCCGATGGCCGCGAAATGAGGGTGTGGACGCAAAAAGACATAGTAAGCACTCAAAACACGCGAGTATCCATCGCCCGGAATGATACTGTTATAAAATACGGTATGCCACCCCAACACCATGGCCGCGACGAATCCCCCAACAGCCAGGTACCACGGGTCTCCAGTTTTTCGCCGGGGATTGGTTAAGGCGGGATCCGTCAGCAGCTCACGAAGAACCTCAGAATTCTCCATCAGCTGCCGCCCTTTAGTCCGTCCGCAACGTCTGCCTTAGTCAGCCCGTGAATCGTCTTCTCCCAGAAAGATGGTCGGGTGAACAACTGCAGAAATCCCTTCCAACCGGCCACCGACATGAAAGTCCAATAAATAGGATTTAAGGTGGCATACTTCACCAATCCCCAGTCCGATCGCCGCGCCAGCCCGGACACATTGGTGTACATGAAGGCAAAGTTGCCGAGCGCCAAATTGAGAAATGCCAAGTAGTAGACCCACGCAGGAAACAGGGCGTTGGCAAACGGTGTTCCCATCAAAAACCACGCGGTCGTCAAACCCCATAGAAAGGGATTAAGCAAGAAGGTCATCGGCGTTCCCAAAATAATCGCCTGAAACGCCACAAACCCAGGCACCCCCAAATCCCGCACGAGGCGTACGGGATGCCGCATATGTACGATCCAGGTCTGGATGTATCCCTTCACCCAACGCGAACGTTGACGAATCCAATTCACGAAATCGGAATTCGCTTCTTCCCATGTCGTCGAGTCCATCACCACGGTGCGATAGCCCAGCCGCGACAACCGAATCCCCAAGTCCGCATCTTCCGTGACGTTAAAGGGATCCCATGCCCCGATTTGGCGGAGGACGTCCCGGCGAAAGTGGTTGGACGTCCCCCCCAGCGGAATCGGCAAATCACGGACAAACAGGGCCGGCAGCAACTGGTCGAACCACATCGCGTACTCGCTGGTAAACCACCGCGTCAAAATATTTTGCGATTGGTTATAGTACGAGAGCTTGGCTTGTACGCATGCCACGCTGTCATCACTGTGTCGGAACACCTCCACAGCCTTCAGCAGCTGGTCCGGGTCCGGTGCATCTTCGGCATCAAAGATCACCACGTACTCGCCCCTGGACTGCCAGAACCCAAAATTGCACGCCTTAGGCTTGGTCCGGGGTTCAGACGCGGGAATGATTAACAACTGAATGAAATTAGGAAGATTGATGTTGCGCGCAACCTCAATGGTTTCAAGGTCATCTGCTTCGAGGAGAAATTTCACATCCAGCAAGTGCTTAGGATATCTCAAATTTGTAATGGCCCGGGCAATCTTGGGGAGCACCGCGGCTTCCTTATATAACGGCACCAAGATGGTATAAGTCGGCAGATCGTCAAGGGAGAGAAACGACAGCCGGACAGAACGCACCACTTCGTGCCGCGGAAAACGTGATGAGATAAACATCAGCCATAGGCGGTAGATTGCATTAAGCGCGTATGCGGCCTCCACCAGGGCGTTGAGCGCCGTCAGGGTTGCTAACCAATTGCGGGCCATCGACGCGACAAATAGGATGACAAAACCGATAAGGCTCAGCTTCTGTGTGCCGGTCAAAAGAAAATTTGCCGATTGTTCCGGGCTTCGCGACATGATCTCTTCCCGGCTCCGCTCCGCATATTCCCCGTTGTAACGGCGGGCATACGTGATGGCCATGTCGCGGTATCCGGTCACAAAGAGGCGGACCCGCCGAGACAAAGCGCGTTCCACGGCCTCCCGAACACCTTCTCGAAGGGGGTCGACCATGGCAATGCTGACTTCTTCGGAGGTGCAAGCCACGGGAACTACCATATTGCGTATCCAAAACTCCTCCCCCAAGGCATCCCACGCTTCCGCAGGAGCGGTGAGGCCACTAACTGACAGCTCGATTAACGGGTATCCGGTCTGAATTGCCAAGGCTTCCGCGACATCCCAAAAGTTCGCTAGGTTATGACTGGTCAAGGCTTCGCCGAGGCGTGCACCGTCGACTTTTTGGACGTGCAGTGCCTCCACAAGTTGGTGGGCGGCTACCTTGTTGCGGCTCATGAGGATACCCCCCAGCTGCCGGTCCGAGAGGTGTTCTGGGATCCCAAACAATCGATCATAGGCGAGGGTCAATTGCCACGGCTCCGTCAGATAGAGACGGACCGGGCGGCGCAGTGCGGACCAAAATTCTTGCGCCTCCGGTGAATCGGGATTGTCCGATACCACGCACAGGACATCATCAAGCTGAGCAAACGGCAGCACGCGGGTGCGCCGCAGCATGTCGGCATCATATGTATACGCCACTTCCATATCCACCGGATCGCAGAGTTTGCCCTGCCAGTCTAAGAAGGGCGAAAGACTGACATACCCAGTCGGCTTGGTCCTGTCCCGCACGTCGCCTATCACAGCTCTTTACTCCGATTGATGCGGCGCAGCCGACGAAGGGACAACAGATACAGCCCTGGCACGATGGCAAACAACAACAGCGGCAACAGAAAGAAAAACCAATACCCCACATCCATAATAGCGCCGGCCACTACTACCACCAGGACGACGGAAAGGATAGTCCATAGAGCCCTCACAGTTTTGGGCCTTCAATCGTCACGTACACGGTATCTCCGTCTTGACGTGCGGCCTGGACCTCTGGGTTTCTCCTAAACCAATCCATGACTAATTCCATGTCTCCTGCATAGCCGTCGATACGATAAAAACCATCACGGAATACTTGAAAGCGAATAACCAAGGCTGGGAGATGCTCGACCTCGTCGATCAAGTGCATGACCGCGGAGAGGTTCCGGGCAGGACCAATTACGATGGTGAGTGGTGTCGATGTTGAACTCTGCTCCGCACTCAATTGGCCAACCGACCTGCGGAGCGAGGCAATCGTCAATCGATCCGCCTCTGCAGCATCTTGCAATTCGGAAATTTTCGCGCGCAGGTTTGCCGCCTCGGCTTCGAGATCCGCCACCACCTTGTTTAAGCGCGCAACCTCCGCATCCACTTCTGCCTGGCGGTATCCTAAAAAGTCCCGACCGAATTTCATTGACACTCCTTAGGAATCACCCGTAAATTATTGACTAGATAGTAACATTTTGGTCGGTTTATGTCGAATGACAAGGAGAAAAGTTGAAAAAACAAACGGGGCTCCGCCTGCTTATCACTTTGGGATCTGTCCTCGCGCTGGGAGCCGGTCCGCTTGCCCATGCGGCAATTGTTCCATCCACACCCCACATCATAGTGCTTGCGGACGGCCTCTCCCATGTCGGCAAGGGTCATCGCCGCAGACAAGGTAATCACCACTCCACCGGCGATGGCACTGGTGGGGCTAACTCCGGCGCCAGCCACGACAGCACGGGTTCCCGCAACGGCCACGGACAGGATAAAGGCTCTGGCAAAGGCAACGCGAACAAAGGGGATGACAAGGGCAACCATCGCCATCACCACGACCGCGACGATCTCCCTCCTAATCAACTGCCAGAATTCCCCGTGGCCGCTGTCGCTCCCGCAGTCGTGGTAGGTTCCGCCGCTATTTACGTATTCAATCAACGTCGCCGTAAACATGAAACATCCTAGATCCCTGTCTCGCGGCAACCCATCCATCACATTAATCGTGTGGATTGCGGTCTCGATCCTTCCCGTAATCCCCATTTGGTCCGTGCTTGGCACTAATTTGCTCTCGGACAATCCGCTCGCATATCTGGTGTGGATTCCCGGAATTGCCCTCGGCTGGGCCGTCATTCGATTGACGTCCATCAGGTCCTATCCGGATGACCACGAGTTGAATATCCTCCTCGGGTTAGGGGGAATTGTCATCTTCGGATTGCTGTTGGCTCTAGGCGATTACCGCTGGCCTTGGGCCTTTTCCCTATTCGACATCGGCATTCTGGTCTGGCCGTTTTGGTGTCTTTCGACCGCATGGATGCTATTTGGTGTCGGCGCCACGAAAACCCTCATCCAGCCGCTGGCCTACATGCTTTTGGCCTGGCCGCCCCTCTATGGACGCATTGTCGCAGTCACCATGCCATTCCTAAATAGTGTTGCCGTACAGACCATTACTGTCATTGATCGTGCCCCTTTTATTCGTCCTACCAGCCAAGCAGGAACCTTTTTAGTGCACTCCTCCCACCACTGGGTCCCCATTTTCGTCAGCCAGGTCTGCAGCGGTGCGGACAGCCTCATTGCCGCCCTGTTGTTTCTCCCAGTTGTATTAGCATTTTTTAAGGGTCCTCTTGTTAAGAAAGTGGCGGTGCTCATCGGTGTGGCGTTGGCAACGATCCTCATGAACCTAGTTCGCCTCGAGGTGATTATTGGATTGTTGCATTGGACGAGTCCCGAACTAGCGTTGAATATTGTGCACCCGGTGTTGGGCATCGTCCTGCTGGTCCTGCTCATGGGGGCGGTTTTAAAAGTATCCGAAGTGGTGGGACTTCACCTGCGCATGCCACAATGGTCTCATGGGCTGCCAACTCCCAGCCGCATTGCCGCGCCGCTTGCCACAGTCGCCGGGGCAATACTCTGGCTCGCCTTGACTGGTGTTGGGCGGGGATCCGGTACCCCTGCACATCCCATCACAGTCAGCACCGTGCAGTTGAACCATTACCTGCCCGCGATTCCACCCCTCCAAAGGACAAACATCTTAAGGGAGAACGAAGACACCATTCTAGGACCCGGTTCTCAGACTCAAGCCGACGTCTATTACAACGCCTCCCACACGGTCATGGCCGAGGTTTGGCGAACTCAGGAACCGATTGTGTTAGCGGGTCTGGGTGGAAGAAACTGCTTGCTGTTCCATGGAAACCACATCCTTGACCAGTCCCCGGTTTCGTTATTCAACGGAATCACCGGCTACGCGTTTGTGCTGGTCACGCCAACCGCCTCCATCTCGACCCTCGGGAGCGAGTGGGTGGATATGGAATATACGGTATCGACCCAGACCCCCCACGGGCGCCATTGGTATTTCCGGGTCGAGATTGCCATGTTGCTGGCGCGCAATGTCCACAGCCTCGCAACTAGCGCAGCCGGGGCTCAGTCGATCCTGCATCGCCTAAAAACCGCGGGACCTCGTGCCCTGGCCAAGCCCTTCGCGGTTGTCTCCGATCAAGTACAGCACACGTTTCAATCCCAGCCATAATATCCTGTCATGGCAGATTCCAAGTGTCCCCCGCCTGGCCGACCCAAAGGTCGAATTGGCTTGAGGTGGCGGTGCGGACCGACAGCCGAGTGACAGTTCCCGTGCCCCAAACAGAAGCCACCTGGTCACGGACGTTCACTTCGACTGCGGTATTCTCATCGATGCCAATCCCCGCCAGTTCGGGGCGCTCAAGGAGCGCTCGGACTAGTCGCGGGAAACGGCCGCGCTGACTGAAATGCTGGTCCACCACCGTGCCGGGCCACAGTCCCAAACCCCGGCCCCACTGAATCACGTCAGGGGTATTCCACGGCATGGCGCCCACGCCAGCCGCAATCATGGATTGCGACATCACCGCAGCACCGGCCGACGTTCCGGCCACCGCCAAGTCTTCCTGCAGCCGTGACGCCAGGAGCGGAAGGATACCCGTGGCGTATACCCGATCGGCTAGGACTTTCTGGTCGCCTCCCGTCATAAACACCGCGTGAGCTCTCTTGATAACCGTCTCCCAGTCTCCCGGATTTCGGAGGTCCACGTGCACGGTGTCCACATGCGGCTCCAACACCGACTGGTATCGCCAATAACTCTCATCAGGATTTACAGATGCGGCGGTAATAACAGCGGTCAACCCACCCTTGGCTATGGCAAGAAACCGGCTTATCACCGGTTTTTCGGCCGACTTGTCCTCTGCCCCGCCTATGACATAGAGAACGCCCATCACGCATCACCTAATGAAAAATTCGGGACTGAGCGGCGAACTCCTTTGTGCGCCAAACATTCCCATCCTTCAAATTTGCCGC
>JAJZAN010000023.1 GCA_021799435.1 Bacillota bacterium
TCTGAT
This sequence comes from Bacillota bacterium, assembly GCA_021799435.1. Classification (GTDB taxonomy): domain Bacteria; phylum Bacillota; class Sulfobacillia; order Sulfobacillales; family Sulfobacillaceae; genus Sulfobacillus_B. The sequence continues at coordinate 7 of JAJZAN010000023.1, forward strand.
GAATCACCAGAAATCCCTCCTTGTCACCATATATGGCCTTGTGGCCCGTACACCGATTGCCGCATTCCATCAGCGGGCCCACATGGCTCGAATTCTGGTGTGCGTGCAAACATATAAACAGAAACTCGTCGCCAAAAGTGCATTCAAGATATGTCACCGCCGTAACAAATGTCAACGCCGGTCCAAATTTGATCCACTTGCACCAACGAAATTTGACCCACCTAATGAATCCCGCGAGGATGCGGGGGTAGCCGGCGAAGGACGCCTAGCCAATAACACGGCAAGCTGGCAACGGGTTTGAGCGTTTAGAGTGGCAACAATAACCGAGCTGCTGGTTGGGCGTCTTACAGACCGAAGGTAAGCCCACAATGGCACTATCCCATAGTGTTTACTTCACGACACAATGGTGAAACGGCCAGTTGGCGCACGATAAACTGCTAAATCAGTTCGTCGTAGTGGCAGACAGAATAACACCGGGCATTTTTGGTTATATTTGGAGAAATTAAGTCGCCCGGCTGACCCCAGTTTAATCCACTGTGGCTACAGAGTCGGATGATGTATGGCGGTTCGTGTTGATGAAACTGTTGACGGACGACAAGAGGCCCACTATTCAGCAGGAGGAATACCGCGGAGAAGAAGTCGCAAAATCCTTGATAATAGTAGGTTGGCGGGAGTATGTGGGAATCGAACCCACCGCCGACGTCGAACGCCGACCATTGGATTTGAAGTCCAAGGAAGGCACCAAGCCTCCACCTACCCCCAGAACCTATTCGATGATACTGAGTTTAGGTCTTCTTGTCAAAAGAAGTCCGGCACCCGGGATCGCAACCAATCGTCACTGGTTTCCTGATACAGACCCGCAGACAAATACCGCTCTCCCGAATCTGCAAATATGAGAACCAAGTTCCCACGGAACCCTTCTTTCAAGAGGTGCTCCGTCGCCCAGTATACAGCCCCGGAAGACAGGCCAGCCAGAATGCCTTCCTGTCTCGGCAACTCCCGTGCTGCATCCCATGCACCGGAGTCTGGTACCGGAATCACTCGGTCAATCACCTGTCGATCCAAGATTTCCGGCACGAATCCCGGGCCGATGCCTTGAATCTTATGAGAACCTGACTCCTTCCCCGACAGCACCGCCGACGATTCAGGCTCCACCGCAAATATCTGGACGGCCGGGTTCTTTTCCTTTAGAAAGCGCCCAACGCCTGTAACAGTACCGCCAGTACCCACACCAGCCACAAATCCCTCGACCATTCCCTGTGTCTGTTCCCAAATTTCCGGCCCCGTTGTGCGAACATGAACAGCAGGGTTGGCCGGATTCTCGTGCTGGCGCAACATCAGTCCTTCCGGCAATCGCGCCGCCAATTCCTTAGCACGGCGAATGGCTCCTGCTGTTCGCTCATCCTGAGGCGTCTCGATCACCGTCGCACCGTAAGCCCAAAAGAGCTGCTTTCTCTCTAGGCTCTGGCCTTCAGGCATGAACACCACCAGCGGCAACCCACGCGACGCACACGCCATCGCTAAGGCAATGCCGGTATTACCCGAGGTCGCTTCAATGATGACGCTGTCGGACGTAACCTGTCCGCGATGGACCGCATCATCCAACAACGAGAACGCCGTTCGATCCTTGATCGACCCACCTGGGTTGCGGGATTCCAGCTTTGCCCATACGTGGGTCTGATACCGATTGGAAAGAGCGGTCAGCTCAATCAGCGGGGTGTTGCCCACGAACTGGCCGACGTCAGCCACTTCGACTACCTCCTTAACACGCAAGGAGAACCCTTGCGGGTTCTCCTCACCATCTCCGAATCCTTATCGCTGGGTATTTTCGTCCGTCACAACAACCTGAGCCGGATATTCGGTGCCCGACTGCGGGTTCTTGGGAGCTTCGGGCTGCTCCGGCATAACGCCGCTCATCGACTGCTTGAACTCGCGGATGCTTTTACCCAATCCCGATCCGATTTCCGGAAGCCGCTTGGGCCCAAACACCAAGAGGGCAATCACCAGCAAAATAATGATGTGTAGAGGCGAAAATAAATCCATACGGGTCGCTCCTTTCGGACGAAACACATTCCACGTTGTCCTTAAGTATATCATGCACAAATCCGATTTAGCTATGAATTTCGCGATCGGCTAAGGATCGTCTCGTGTGCTCCGAACTCCTCGTCCGCCGCTAAGGGCTCTAACCGGTCGTCAATGCCGCGGTTCATCAAGGCCCACATGAGAAGCAAGTCTGCCAAGTGCGGGTTCTTCGGCAGCAACGAACCATGCAGATAGGTCGCAATTACTCGGTCTTGCACCGCGCCTTCTGAACGGTCCTCTCCATTGTTGCCCTGCCCTAACGTGACTTCTCCCAAGGGCCGGGCGCGAGAACCCAAGAACGTCCGCCCGCCGTGATTTTCGAATCCAACCAGCGATCGCGGCTCGATAGGCAAATCCGTGTATGAGACCACATCACCGATGGCGCGCGTGTCGCCCGCCTCCGTCCACACATCCAAATAGTTCAAGCCCGGCAATTGAGTCCGGTCAGCCGTCTCATAATAGCGGCCCAACAATTGGTAGGCTCCACAGATGGCGAGCATCGGCAACCCATCTTGGAGACGGGACGCTAGTTCCCTGCCCAGCGCCAAGAAATCATCCGCGATGCGGGCTTGATGTGTGTCCTCGCCTCCACCCATAAACACGAGGTCTACAGCGTCCCAGTCCACTGGCTGCCCTACTTCGCGGGTAACAATCCGCGCCGGAATTTCCCGCCAACGAGCGCGTTGAGCCAACGCCAAGACATTGCCGCGGTCTCCGTACAAGTTCATGTTTTCCGGATACAGATGCAGGATGTTTAATCGCCGCTCAGCCACCGACCGACCTCCCCTGTCGAAATCTGTAACTAGATGTTGACCTTACCGCATACGGCCGCATAAGCTTACTGCAGAACAACTATAGCATGGACTAAAGGAGCTCCTTGATGCCCATCGACATCGAATTTCCTTTTCTCGACATGATCGAGAGCGGGCAAATTCCACTGGTTGACCGGCGACAACTGCATTACTTGACACGCGGAGTCCATCAAGCCGCGGAACGCCTCAAAGCCGACATTCGGCAAATGATTGAGGTGTCCGTCTATTGGTGCGGCGCACGCCCGGTCGTGGTTCTGCATACCCCGGTCAATCGGGTCGACCTGTCCAAATTGGAACAGTGGTTCGGATTCGACGTACGCCCAGCTAGTCCTACGGAAATTTCAGCCCTGTGCGGCACTCACATTTATGGATCTCCGCCTGCCGGTCAATCCTACCAGATGCCCATTTTCATTGACGACGATTTGATGCACCGGCCGTTCGTCTGGGCTGCCGCCGGCGATCCGGCGGTATGGGTGGCCATCACGCCGAAAAACCTCGTACGGGTCACGGGTGGTTATGTCGTCGACATCAAGCGGCCCAACTATCTTCAGATGGTCGAACAGGTTCGTCAACCTGACTCGGCGTCTAGGGAATGACGGGAGCACTAGCCACAAGAAAATAGAATGCCAGCAGTTCAGCCACAATGACCGCGCCAAATAACACATCCTCGTTCATGCCGCGATAGAGCCGGCGAGCCCACAGCATATAGAGCCCCGTCAACAACAACATGCCGCCGAATGCGTCGATAGCTTGGAATCCCGCCACGTAAGCCCCAATCAGCAAACTAATCAACAGCGTCACCCACGACCCGGTGCCGCCCTCCGTATCGCGCATCCACTCCTCGGTTTGCGGACTGTCCGCGTCCGCGCCACGCCAGGAGAGACCCCACGCCATCATGGCACGGCTAAAAAGCGGCGGGAGCACCCATGTGACAGGCGGCACGCCGCCAGCCTGCCGCCACAGCCCCCAAAACGACAACAAGGCCAACACCATAAACAGCGTCCCACCCGGTCCTATACGGGGATCTCGACGAAGTGCGGTCCGCCGCCCAGACGAAGCCATCCAGCCGTCGAAGGTGTTCGAAAGCCCCTTCCAATGGATTCCTCCCGTGATGAGGGCTTCCCCGGCTATCGCGATGGCCATGCCTAGACCGGTCATGCCAAAGACCCGCGCCGACCCGTACCATATCAGCCCGGCCAAAAGTCCCGGAAGCCAAAACCACAATGCGGTCCATTGCGGCAAGGGCTTGATGCGATCCGCAGGAAGCCGCGTAAGCAGTCCTAGAGCAGCCCGAGCCCCCTTCACAGCCACACCCCCGACACGGTGACGGCGACCACACCGAATACCACAGCCGCTACCAAGGTCGCCCGCCAACTCACCGCGATCGCATGAATAATGGCCGTAGGATGCAGCGGCCGCTCCGAAGCCCCCAACCGCGGCCTTAGTGATACCACGTCGTCGTGCAAATTCGGTCCCCCTAGCGCGACACCGATGGCGCCCGCCATCGCTGCCTCCGACATACCGGTGTTCGGACTCGGATGCCGGCGCGCGTCTTGCCGCATCGCACGATAGGCCGGGCGAAACCGCCCTTCCATCGACGCGGCGATGGCAATCGCCCATCCTGACAAACGAGCTGGGACATAATTAGCCCACTCGTCCAAGTGGGCTGCAAACCATCCCAAATCTTGATGGCGTCCACTATGCTGCCCAACCATCGAATCCAGCGTGTTGACCGCCTTGTAGGCCCAAAGCCAAGCTGGACCACCCAAAAATGTGTAGAACAGAGGCCCGATGACTGCATCGCAGGTATTGCCGGCCACGGTCTCGATGGTAGCCCGAATCATCTCCTCGGGACTGAACCGAGCCGTGTCCCGGCTTACAATGTATTGCAGCCACTGGCGTGCTTCATCGGACTGATTGGTGACCAAGGGTCGGTAGACCAGCAAGGCGGCATCCGTGAGGCCTCGGATGGCGAGTCCCCAATAGGTCCACAACACCACCATGGCCCTGAAGAGCCAGACCGACAGGTCACGAGCAAACCATAAGACGGCTGTCACAAAGGCTAACACCAGCAGAACCACTGAGAGCGTCATGACAGCCCCCAAAAAGCGCATGGCGGTGCGGCCCCACGGTCTGCGGCGAATCAATTGTTCTAAAAACATGCCAAACTTTCCGATCAACCGTACCGGGTGATACGACCACAGAGGGTCCCCAATCATTAAGTCGACCACAGCGGCCAAAAGGATCCAGGCGGCCAAGTCGTAGCCAGTCCAGACCGGCAAAATCTTACCGAGCCACACGCGGTCACCTCCTCCGATGGGGCCTCTCTCTCCAAACAAAATACCACTACCGGAGGTCAGCATCATCGTTCAGAGGACATTTCGACGCCAAAGAGAACTTCGACGCGCAAGCAAGCGGCAGCCTTCGCGGCTGCCGCTCATCCGTTTTTGTGATGCGAGGCTCCTCTACTTCCCTCCTGAGAGATGCCAGACATAGGCGGACACATTAGCCGCCTTCTGCGGGCTCAAGGAGCCGGGGTTGTTGGCGGGCATATTGTGGAGGACGAACGCTTCCAATGCACCCTGCGTTTTAAATTGCGCCACTACAGAGGAGGGAGACGCCAATCGGGGAGCCTTCCCCGTCCCGGTGCCGCCTTTCCCATGGCACGACTCACACGTGGAGGTATAAAGTTTCGCGCCATCGGTCGCATTCCCGACGGGAGCCACCTTGGGCGTAATGGTCTCCGGGGTAATGCGCGTCGTGGGCGCCTTTTTGGCACTGCCCACGGCGTTTTGGACCTTTCCCTGCGATTGAGCCTTTTTGGCGGTGTTCTTGACCGAATGGCCAGGCGCTGGTGCCGGCTTCGATCCGCAGCCGGCCGCTAAAATCGGCAGTCCCAAACTAAACAGCACGAGAAAGGTAATACGGGATCGCAACCGGGTCGTCATGGAATCCCTCTCTTCGGTAAGATAGGGATTAGCATGTCACGACCCTCCGGCAGGTATGCACACAGGCTGAGAGGCTTTGGTTATACTAGAATCTGGGAGGCGATGAGGTGGAAAACGAACAACATTTGGAAATTGGTCTGGACCAGGACTTGAAGGACCGCATCGGCACCCGGTTTATTCACGAGGGACCCCTCTTCGGGTCCGTGCCACAGGACGCGCTCACCCAAGATGAGATGTTGCAATTGGCCCACGCCGGATGGACTCGCAGGGACTATCAGGATGCACCGGTTCTGGAAGCGCCCCAGTTCACCATTGATTGGCTAAACCTTCAGCAGCAGCATCGCGACCGCGCACTCCACGCTATCATGCACCGCCTGCCGGACGGAGCTCCTTGGGTGGGAACACGGCAAGAAATTCTGGAAGAGCTCTTGGCTTCCACCTGGGAGCAACAGGAGGACGAACTGCGCACCCTGTTGCATGCCTTTGCGTTCGCCTCAATCTGGAGTCAAGATCAAGACCAGCAGGACAACGCCATCGAGTCCCGAGAAACCTTTTTCTTCTACACCGTGCGGATGCGCGACACCGCCCTTAAAGCCTCGCAGCATGCGACTGAGGCCCCCAGCAGCGAGCATGAATTCTGGGACATGGTATCCTCACTGGCCGAAGTGCGTGATTAGAGCCAGTGCGCCATCCAAATCTCATCGACCCAGTCGTCGTTGAGACGATATTGGCGGTGACGACGCCCTTCTTCTTGGTAGCCCAAGGATTGGTAGAGACGGATAGCGCCGTGATTCGTGGCGAAAACCGCTAAGGAGATTTTTTGCACGCCCGCCTGACGCGCCCAGTCCTCGGCCGCTAGAAGAAGCCCTCGGCCGATTCGACGCCCCCGGAACTCGGGCATAAGCGCCATGCCAAAGAGTGCCGTGTGCCGGTTTTTGCGCAGGATCCCGCGAATCATTTCCAGCGATCCAGCGGTTTGTCCATTCTGCTCGGCGACCAAGATGACTTGAACCTCGGGGTTGCGAGCCCGAATAATGGACGCTTCCTGCTCGGCGCTCAACTGAGCCCGCTCATCGGCGATATAAATCTCTTCCTGTCCCACTCGGTTGAGCAGTTCGACGAGATGCGGCGCGTCCTCGGGTGTGGCGTCGCGAACCACGTATGGTGCGCCGTGGCGGTCCTGAAAGGTTTGATGGATGGGATTCATGCGCCACCTCCGATTGATATCGGTGGTGTTCGCCGCTTGAAAGCCGTTTTCCTGTCACCATGCGATGTGGCTTGCGGCGGCGCGGGGTCACATCGGGATCAACCTCTTCCACAAGTCGCAGGGCATGATAGGGAATCGCCAGCACACGTTCCTTGCCGTGCCGATCCCGTCCCCAAAACTTAAGGCGTGTTTCCTCCCAAGAGATGTGGGTAGCCGTGTAGTGTTCCGTTTGCGTTTCAATCAGATAGTGCCGGCGCGTCATCCAATCCCCCTCCATTTCCGGAGTAGGGTTCCCCATGGGCCGTCGGTTATGTTTCAGATACGGCGTTTAGGAATTCGCGCACATAGCGGCCGGTTTGCTCCTGCTCCACCAAGAAGGTATCGTGTCCCCATTGGCCCTTGAGCCATTCCAAGCGGGCCTCGATCCCCACGGCTTGCAATTGGTCATAAGCCTGCCGAATCTCGTCGGGCATGTACAAGAGGTCGCTCTCGATGCCAAGCATCCAGACCGGCAGGCCTCGAAGAGGCTCGATGTGGCGGGGTTCCATAGCGAAGTTGTCCATGGCCTCTGTGAGCACCATGTAGGTATTGGCATCGAATCGCCGCACCAGCTTTTCGCCTTGGTAACGAAGATACGAGGCGATTTGAAATTCGTTGTGATCCGGACTCTGCAGCCGACGGCCAAACTTCCCATTCATAGACTCCGGATGCTGATAGGAAATCATATCGGCCATGCGTGCTACGGCCAGGCCGGCTCGCGGCCCCGGCCCGTCATAATAATTTCCGCCCTGAAATTCCGGATCATTTTGGATAGCCTGGCGGCCCACCAAGTGGTAGGCGATAGCCCAGGGATTGTGCTGCAGCGGTGCCCCGATCGCCAGGATAGACTGCACTTCAGAGCGATACAACCCAGCGTAGGCAAAAGCCAGCATGCCGCCCATGGAGCCGCCAATCAGGTGAACCGCCTCGGAATGCCAGCTGTGCACCAGCAAGTGGGCAGCGCGCGCCATGTCAAACAGGCTGAGGCGTGGAAAGCGGCTGCCCCAGGGAACCCCTTCGTCATCTCTCGAGGATGGTCCGGTGGAGCCCATAGCTCCTCCCAGCACGTTGAAGCTCAACACATGCCACCGATCCGTGTCGAGCCCCCGACCCGGTCCTACCACGCCGTCCCACCATCCCGGCGGAGCCCCAGGGCGGTGCGCGGCGACATGGCTGTCCCCCGTGAGGGCATGAAAGATGACGACCGGTATGCCGTCTAGCGGCCCCCACTCTTCGTAGGCCAAATGCCACGAGGCCAGCGTCTCTCCCGAATCGAGAAGCAAGGGACTTGGCCCCGCAAAAATCTGAAGCCCATCCCAAGGAAACCCCTGGGATGCTTGCCAGGGCCACGGCTTTTGGAGTACGAGAGAATCCATCCCGCTGCAGACCTCCCTCCATTGCGCCTTATTATACCAATCTCAACGCGGAAACCGCCCTCAGTGGCAGAATTGGCCGCATTCTCTGCAGTCTCGCTATACTGGCGGCGGCACCACACGCGAGAGGGCGCGTCTCGCGATCCGAGATACCTCAACATCCCGGTCACCCGCCAAGGTCGCGAGAAAAGCCCGTGCCGAGTCTCCCCAGGGCCGAGCCTTTTTGGCCGTGAAGACTGCGGCCGCATTCCAACGCGCTGGCCATGCCGCCGAGTGGGCCCAAGCGTCCAGGTGAACCAGGGTCTCGTGCGGAAAACACGGCAGAACCCCGTCACCGATGCCGAAAGGCCCCAGATTCTTGCGCACGTATTCGGACTCCGACATCGCCAAAGCATCGGCCACCTGGAGGATCGGCGCTGCATCCACCCTTCCCGAATGTGCTGCATGCTTAAGCGCTACCGCCAATGCCCGCTTCACCCCGTCCGATCCGCGTTCAGCCCAGTCACGAAATGAAGCCCATGCCTCCACTTGGGCTACTCCCAAAGCGACGAAAGGGCCAACCGCCCATTCCCGCACCTCCCAATCGGGATCGTCCGCCAATGTCCAGACGCTTGCAGTAATCTCCGGATGGTCCGGCCAAAGATATCCGGCCAGTTGCGCGGCCACCTGACGGGCACCGCTGACCGTGGAGACCCGCAGGATAGGAAACCAAGCCTCTGCCGCCGGCCGCAGTTCCCGCGCCAGGGCGTCCTTCTTCGATGCCTTAAGCCCCGGCTTTCCGTGATGGGTTTCCGAGACTACGTAGGACTCAATATCGGAGAGCGACCACGTGCTCTCTCGCATGTCGCACCGCCTCCTTCTCCTTAACATTCGGCATGCGTTGTCCCTTCCCTCTTGGGACAGGTATGATGGGAACAATGTAGTGTGTGCGGAGGCGAATCAATGGAAAGCTTTTGGCATCATCAATCCCCCGGCAACTTCGAGGTACTGCGCGGGCCGTTGATTGTCGATGTTCTGGTGATAGGTGCCGGGTACACCGGCTGCTGGCTCGCATATTGGCTTCGGGACAGCGGGCTTCGGGTGGCTGTCATCGACGGCCAGACGCCCGGATACGGCGCTAGCGGGCGGAATGGCGGCCTCCTCTTGCAAGGACCGGCGCAGTTGCTGTCGGAACTCAGCCAAGTCTTGGGGCTTGACAACGCCCGGGACATTTTCCGTTGGACTCGCCGCACCTTTGATTGGGTTCAGCGTTTGGCCGATCAGTACGACTTCGACTACCGCGTTACCGGCAGTCTCTATGTGGGCGGTGACAGCACCGAACGGGACTCTGTCGAAAAAACCGTCGATTTAATGAAGGAAGTCAGCATTCCAGCCCGAGTCGTACCACGCGTCGAGCAGCCGCTCTCGATACAGCGCCTGGGATACGACTTGGGGGCCTGGTTCCCGGACGACGGCATGATGCACCCGGTGAAACTGATGAGGGCACTCCTAGCCGAAGCTCAAGCGGGCGGGGTCCGCGTCTACCACAAGTCGCGGGCATTGTCGATGGAAGAAGATCCCCATGGCGCCCGTGTTGTGGGATCCGGATTTGCCATCAATGCCGAACGCGTGGTCATTGCCACGAACGCTTATACGGGCGAGTGGCTGGCCCCGCTCAAACCCTTCATTCAACCCGTGCGCGGCCAAGTGCTGGCGACTGAGCCGCTGCCGGCTATCGACCACGTGTATCCGGTCTACGCGGACCACGGATTCAATTATTGGCATCAGCGGCCAGACGGTCGTCTAATCGTCGGTGGATTTCGACATTTGGCCCTGGACGAGGAGGTCGGCACGGACTTGGTCCTGCACCAGCCGATACAGGCACGTCTACACCAGTTGGCCGCCGACTTGGCAGGCCGACCTGTGACTGTGACCGATCGCTGGGCCGGAACCATGGCCATGACACCGGATCATCGGCCGCTTTGGGGCCACTGGCGCGGTCCCATTTGGATCGCCGTCGGTTACAACGGCCACGGAGGAACGGTGGCGCCAGTCGCTGCCCGCATGGTTCGAGACAATCTTATCGATGGAACTCCGGTGTTTGCGCCTTACGACGTGGCGCGCATCGGGAAGACAGGAGAGTGATCGCATGCGGTTAATGAAGGGACTGATTAAACTCATCGGCGTGGTCGTCATTTTGATTGCCATACTGTTCGCCTATCTGTCCTGGCGTCCAGCACAAGGCAACCCACAAGCTGCCGCCCCTGTCCCGCAGCTCAATCATGTATTCGTGATCGTCATGGAAAACCATTCGCTGGATGCTCTGTCCCCCAACCAAGCTCCATACATCCATCATCTCATCCAAAGCGCCGGTTACGACTCCGCGTATGATGGCGTGACCCATGTAAGCCTTCCCAATTATGTGGCCCTTTTGTCTGGCCGCACCTATCACACCCACAGCGACAATCCCACGCAGACCTTCCACGGACCGACCCTGGCGTCTCAATTGGATGCCCACCACATCAGTTGGCAAGGGGTCATGGAATCTCTGCCCAAAACTGGCTACACCGGCAATTGGTACCCGGACCCGACTCCGCACGCCAATCCCGTGGTGATGCCGAAAAATGCGCTGTACGCAAAGAAGCACGACCCCTTTATGTTGTTCCCGTCTCTTGTCAGCGCTGATGCCCGCCATATCGTGCCGCTAACCCGCCTGCAGCAGGAATTGAAGACGGGCCATGTGCCCCGCTTCGTCTGGATTACGCCCAACCTTTGCAACGACATGCACGGCCAGCCAAAAGGGTCTGCAGCATGTCCATCGAACCATCCCGCCGCCTTAGTCCACCTGGGTGATCAGTTCTTGTCCCATCTGGTGCCGGCCATTCAACGCTCGCCAGCTTTTCGCGGGCGGTCGGTCATCTTCATTACCTGGGACGAATCGCAAATGCCCGCTCAGTTATGGAACTTACGGCAGTGGAAGACGTGGTTGACGGCCGGCCCGGGAGCGCCGCGCACGCTGAGCATCCCCTTCGGCGGCGGGTCAGTACCCCTCATCGCCATCATTCCCGGCAAAACCCAGCCGCCCCATATCGCCTTATGGGCTGACCACTACAGTCTGCTGAAAACCATCGAAGAAGGTTTTGGCCTGCCATTTCTCGGCCACGCCCGATCGTCGCAGGTGCAGCCGCTCACCCCTCTGGTTGAGCCAAGACGGTAAATCGTTCCAGAACCTCGTCGATTAAGACGAAGCGGAGTATGATGAAATCAGCGAGGGTGAAGCTGTGGCATACCAATCGTTCATCGATCGCCTAATCGGCCAGAGCGGCATCGTCATCCAAACCGTTCCCGGCCTCGGCGTCGGCGCTGGAGTTGTCAAAGTCGCCGGACAAGTGTGGTCGGCCGAAACCGAATGGCCCGAGTCACTACCGCCAGACACCACCATTATGGTGGTGGGTCGCTTGGGCCTGGTCTTGTCCGTTTTACCCGAAAGGGGGTAAGCGTTATGAGTGCTGAGGAAATTGTCATTATTGTTGTAGTTGTGGTTTTGGGGTTGCTCGCGCGGGGTTTGTTCCGGGTGGTCCCGCAGGGTTCATTGGGGTTGGTGCAGCGGTTGGGTCGCTTTCATCGCGAGGCGCATCCCGGCATGGTCGTGAAGATGCCGCTCCTCGACTCCGTACAGTTGATCAGCACCAAATCTGTGACGGTCAATCTATCACCCGAACCTGTCATCACCGCCGACAACGTCTCCCCGGTGATCGATGCCTATTTCATTTACCAAGTCGTCGACGCCAAGTCATTCGCCTATGAAATACAGAATCCCGAATTAGCCATTAAGAATATTGTCTCATCCACCCTGCGCTCTGAGGTGGGTCAGCGCAAGCTGGCCGACGTTATGACCCACCGCGAGCAGATTAACGCCAAGTTGCGCCAGGAATTGGATGAGGCCACCGGGTCCTGGGGAATCCGCATTGTTCAGGCGTCCATCCGCCAAGTCGACCTGCCTAAAGAAATGCAGCAGGCTATGGAAGCACAAAAGAAAGCAGATGCCAACAAACTGGCGGCCATCGAGCAAGCCCAGGGCGCCAAGGAAGCCGCCATTTTAGAGTCTGAAGGGGCTCGGCAGGCTGCCATTGCGAAAGCCGAAGGAGAAAAACAAGCGCTCTTGCTCCGGGCTGAGGCAACCCGCCGCACGCGAGTCATGGAGGCCGAGGGTGAAGCCGAAGCGGTTCAGAAGCTGGCCGTAGCTCAAGCAGCGGCCGTCCGCATGGTGAATGAAGCGGTGCTGAATCTGGCACAGAGCGGCGAGGAAGGTTGGAGCGAGGAGCGCATTCGCACCGTATTGCAATTAAAGCAGCTCGAAACCTTGTCGGCTATTGGCCAGTCACCGGCCACCAAGATTGTCATGCCGGCCGATCTGCAAAATCTTGCTGGCATCATCACCACCATTCAAGGCCTGCGCGATTAAAGTAAAGAAATCCCAAGGCATTTGCCTCGGGATTTCTGCTTCTATGTGTTTAGATGTGGTACTTGGCCAACCGCTGGTTGACTTCGTCCCAGTCCACGTTCTTCATGAACGCGTCCAGATAGGGAGCTCGCTTGACGCCGTAGTCGATACCATAGGCGTGCTCGTATACGTCCAAGATTAAGAGCGGATACGCACCCCACGGCACCCCGACATTATGAGCGTCTTGGCCATAAATGTGCAGCTTCCCATCGTCGAGATCGTAAGCCAACACAACCCATCCGCGCACAGCCAATCCGGTGGCCTTGAATTCGGTCTCAAACTTTTCGTAGGAGCCGAAGTCACGGTCAATCAATTCGCGGATTCGCCCGGCGGCTTCTCCACCCTTTCCACCGAGGTTGTCGAAGTACCATTCGTGCAGCTTAGTGCCGTTGAGGCAAAAGACTTCCTCCGTCTTCAAACCCCGGAGTTCGCTGTACGACTGGTTGGCGGCGGCATAATCGACGGTCTCCATCTTGCCGCGAATTTCGTTAAGCTTGTTGACGTAGCCTTTATACAAAATACCGTAATGCTGGTCGATTTCTTCTTTGCTGATCCCGTCCATGGTCAGGCAAGAATTCTTCAGGTCCCGAAAATCACGCTTTTCCGCCATGTCTAATACCTCCCCCAAGATTTGTGGGTTGTCCCAGACCTAAGTATAGCGAACCACCTCTGCCAAGAAAAGGTTCTTCCAATTGATGGAATCTCCCTCCAAGCGGGCCGTTGAGCCCTGCAACCGTGCTCTGCTCTATTCCCGATACCTTCGCAACGCGTCAGCGCAGGGGGCTCGCGGTCCCAGGATGTGGCGAGAAGGCACCCGAGACTGGACACAGAATGAGGGAAATTGCACAATATACGGAGAGAGTGCGGCCAGAGCCGCTGTAGGGGAGGATACCTATGCCGTTTCTCCGTTCCTGGGGCTATGCGCCCGATCGACCGATTACCCAAAATCAAGAGCACCGCTTGAACGAACTTGTCGATCAATACCATGCGGTGCAGACGCAAAACTTTGTGGACGAATTGGACATCACCCAAGTCATCTTGGGAAATGGCAAACCGTTTAGCGAAATGAGCGTCGACGAGGCCAACCGGGTGGCCGCCCACATCAACGTGCGGATTGCGCTTCACACCTATTTTCGGGACGCTTTGCCCGATCCGGCACCGGACTTCGCCCATGAGGTGGAGTGGCTCCACCAGGACCGCCGCCTGTTGGATCGCGTCATCGCCCGAGCTGGGTGGGATACGGGCGAATACTTTCTATCGCCTCACCCGTTGGATAAGCGCTAATGACTCAAAAGGCGCGGATATTGGTGGTCGACGATGAGGAATCGATTCGAGACCTCCTGTCTATCGGGCTCAGTCATCGCGGATTCGAGGTCCAGACAGCGACCGACGCACGCGACGCGATGGCGCTGGTCGGCAGCTTTGCACCGCATGCTGCCATTGTAGACGTGATGATGCCGGGTGAGGACGGGTTCCAACTCACCCGGCGGCTTCGCCAAGACCCCAACCTTTATATTCTCATATTGACGGCCCGCGACGCGATCAGCGATCGGGTGCAAGGACTGGACGACGGGGCCGACGACTACTTAGTCAAACCGTTTGATTTCGACGAACTGGCGGCCCGGCTCAATGCAGGACTACGGCGCATCACCATGGATGAGACCGTTATCTGGCAATTTGAAAACGTGACCATGGACGATGTCAGTCATCGCGTCACCGTGGACGGCGATCTCGTACAGTTGACCGCAAAAGAGTATGAGCTCTTGCGATACCTGTTGCTCAATCCCGGACGAGTCCTATCCAAGACCCAGATTTTGCAGCATGTCTGGGGCTACGACTTTCCGGGCGACGACAACCTGGTCGAGGTTCACATTTCGTCCCTTCGGGACAAGATTCGCGACCGTCAAAAGTCGCTCATCCAGACTGTTCGGGGATTTGGGTACCGTCTGGGGGACTAATGGCCGACACCAAACGACGTCCAACCTTGATAGATCAGTTGATAGGCCGGCAGATTTTGCTGTTGGCCTCCTTGCTTTTGGTAGTCGGTGTGAGCCAATATCTCATCCTTCGGCAGGTGCTGTTTTCGTCCACTGCGAGCTCTTTGCACGCTGAAATCGCCGTTCTCGCCCCCATCATCCACCACACCCTGGACGTCCGCGGTGAATCCGGGTTCCGTCATATCGCCGCCATTCTGGTCTCGCGCCTCAAAGCTCCCGGCGTAGAGGTGGTGATTACCGACTCCCTAGGCCATGTCATTGGTTCGTCGTCCACCTTACACGCCAAGGTTCCCCCGCTGTATACCGCCCCCTATTTCATCTGGAACCACCGCGTCGTGGTAGACTCGGTCATCGGCAGCAACTTGTACTACCCTAGCGGCTACCTGTGGCTGTTGTCCTCCGTGGAGCCCATTCACGGGATTCTCCGCCGCGATGCCGAACTATATTTGTTCTTAGCGTCTTTGTCCCTGATTGCTGCTGGCTGGCTGGGCTCCCTGTCGGTGCGGCAGAGCTTGCGTCCGCTCCAGCAAATCCGTGAAAGCACGCAGCGCATTGCATCAGGCGAGTTCGGACACGCCACGCAGTTTGAGCATGCCCCGGCTGAGCTGCACGACTTGGGAGAATCCATTAATCGCATGTCGCAATCCATCCAAAGCCTCTTTAACCAAGAGAAAAACTTATCCGAGCAGATGCGTCAGTTCGTGGCGGATGCGTCCCACGAGCTCCGTACCCCGCTCACGGCGATCAATGGGTTTTTGGACCTTATGTCGCGCGGGGAGCTTAACGCCGAGGAACAAGATCGCGGACTGCATGCCATTCGAGTCCAAGGGAAGCGCATGGGCCGCCTGGTCGGTCAATTGTTGACCTTGTCGCGCATGGACAGCGCCCCTCAAGCGCAGATTAGCATCACCTCGCTGGCATTGGACCGCTGGATTCAGGACCTCTCCAGCGATATCCACAACCTCGTCGGTCCCCGCCCAGTGACCCTGGATCTGGCGCCCGTCACGGCGGCGGCCGACCCGGATCGCATGACCGAGGTGCTCTTTAATTTATTGGACAACATCCAGCGATATACGCCAACCGATACCGAAGTGCGTATCCACGCAGGACCGGAGGGGGACCAAGCTCTCCTGCAGGTGGACGACACTGGCCCGGGTATTCCACCCGGCGACTTGCCGCACATTTTTGACCGCTTCTATCGCGGAGACCGGGCTCGCACCTCGGGATCGGGCGGCAGCGGGCTAGGCTTATCCATTGCCCAGTCTATTGTCGAAGCGCAATCCGGCACCATATCGGCGGAGCCCTTGGCTCCCCATGGGACTCGTTTTCGGGTGCTGCTGCCGCGACGCTGAACCTTCCCACTCAGGCGATGTTTTTCGGTAAAAACGGAAAGACTACCCTCCATCACCAAAAGGAGGGATCTGCGACGCTCACATTCACTGCACGGCTCGCACAGAGTGCGCTGGCTGCAGCCAGTGCTCTTGTCATGGTTTGGTCGACACCGGCCCTGGCCCATGGATTCGGGGACGCGCACTTGGGACACCGGATGCACGCCGAAACAATTCAGGCTCTCACGGCCTCTACGGTAGTTGTCCGCCACCAGGACGGCATGGAACAGCAGGTGCCAACGGCGCAAGTTGCCGTTCGAGCGGGACTATACCCCGCCACGAAATCCATTCTGTCTGTGGGTGAGACAGTCACGCTCATTCCGAACGATGGATCGCCCGTTCTCGTGGTGCACCCAGCCACCGTTGGCACCTTGAACCAGAAGAACACGCAATGGCAAGTCACCTCCCGGCGGAAGGGCACCCTCGTCATGGCTCCGGGGCATCCCACCCTGCTTGGCATGACCCAACTTGCCGCCGGACAGCGGGCAGCCGTGTTCGGTACGGTAGAAAACGGGACGCTGCACGCCACTGCTGTGGCTGCGAAGCCTCTCATGGCGGAAGCGACTGTCAAGGAGGTCAAGGCAGGAAAAGTCCGCCTTGAAACGCCGCAATACGGATCGCTGACCTACTCGCTCGACGCGCTGCCGGGCCGATTCCGGCAGCACCTGTCTCAATTGTCGGGCGGCCTCACCGTGGTCGCTTGCCTAGATCCTGTGAGCCACCAGGTCCTGATGATCTGGCCGAGCCACACCACCCAGATGGCGCAGGCCCTGGAACGCGGCAGCGCTGGGCAGGTGGTCGCCGTCAACGGCAAAGACCTTACCCTGACCAATCAGTTGGGCACTGTAACCATTCCGGTTAGAACCCCAAACGTCCAACTACAGTGGTCTGGCCATCCCAAGAGCACTATCCAGCAAATCCCGCCGGGCACCCGCATCATTGCCTTCCGAGCAGATGACGCCGGCCTCAAGATTATGGTGCTGGGTCAGAGATAAAACGAAAACGCCTTCAACCCACGAGGTTGGAGGCGTTTTTTTGGACGCGAGATCTACATCGTGAGAATCAGCTTGCCAAACACCCCTTGATTCTCCATTTGCTCGTGGGCTTGATCGGCCTGCTCAAGCGGAAACGTGCTATCGATGAAAGGAACCAGCACGCCGCGCGCGAACAGAGGCAGAAGCCGAGGTAGTATGGAACTGCTGCCCATAAACGCCCCCAGCAGTTGGACACGATGGCGGAATAGGCGGCCCAAGTCTAATGTCACGGATCCCCCAGTCGTGGCACCCACGGTCACGATGACCCCGCCGCGCGCCACGGATGCCAGCGAATGCGGAAACGAGGCCTGCCCCACAGAATCTACTACCAAATCCGCACCGCGGCCCTGCGTCAGGCTCATGACGGCATCGGACACATCGTCGCCGGCCGTCCACAGCACCACGTCGTCTGCTCCCTTTTGGCGCAGTTTGTCGGCTCGCTGCGGGCTTCGCGTCACCGCAACCACTCTGAGGCCGCGCAGTCGCGCCAACTGCAAGGTGGCCAGCCCAAGCCCTCCTGTCGCACCCCAAAGCAGCAGAGTTTGGCCGGGAAGGGCATGCGCACGGATTAGAAAATCCTCCGCCGTGACGTACGGAATGCCGATACTAGCAGCTTCGGCAAATGTCAAACCTCCCGGCATAGCCACAAGATTCTCTGCCGGCACCACAGCGTATTCCGCGTAGGTGCCGTCGAAAATCCGAAAGGCCGGGCAGGCGGGGTGATCTCCTCTTAAACATGCCGGACATGTACCGCACGAGAGCCCTGGGTTAATCACGACCTTTTGTCCCACCGACCAATCACGGACACCCGCGCCAATCGCATCAATTTCTCCGGCTCCGTCGCTGCCGGGGATGACCGCTTGGCTGCCTGGACCCAAGCTCCCTTGGCGCACCCAAATATCGCGATGATTCACTCCAGCCGCATGCAAACGAACCCGAACTTGGCCCACACCGGGCTCAGGAACCTCGACATCTTCGTATTTGAGAACCGTGATGTCACCCGGCTCGTGAATTTGTATGGCTTTCATCCATCATCCACCCCCCCCAAAAACACGGTGCTGTCCTATCTTGAGCTGTAACCTTCGTTCTGATATCGCGCCCGCTTGATCGTCCATGCCAGCCGTCGGGCATCCTCCCAAAGACGCAGAGGCCGAAATCCCTGGGGGAAAATTGGCCAATCCCAATGCAAGTCGGACGGGGCCTTTATGTAATCCAAGAATTTGAGTG
This sequence comes from Bacillota bacterium, assembly GCA_021799435.1. GTDB lineage: Bacteria > Bacillota > Sulfobacillia > Sulfobacillales > Sulfobacillaceae > Sulfobacillus_B. The sequence goes on from JAJZAN010000023.1 coordinate 18,597, forward strand.
GTTCCTCTTGTCCCAGAAGCCATGCCATGCCCTGCTCCAACGGTACACCAGCCGCCTCTGCACTGGGAAGCCGACCCGTCTTAGCCACATGGGCTGACACGGACCGGGCAAACACAGCGACCCGATCGTCCGGAGCCCTCGCAGAGTCGAGGCGCAATGTCGGGTGCCAGTCGCTTGGAGCGGCGACATATCCCACCTGAAGGTGCTCTCCGTCTGGGCGGTCCCACAGTACGGCCAAAGCATACAAGGCTTCGGCAGCCGACAGAGTTCCCTGCGGCAATTCCAAGGGACCCCATCCTTGCGTCTTTACGGCATCTGCGACCTGGGACCGAGTAACCGCCACCGCACCGCGAGGCACGATCTTCTGGCGTAGTTGTTCGACGTCACACCATTCGATATCAAGGTGGCGGATCTCCTGCAAATACGCATCGAATGCGTCCAATGCCTCCCGCTGCTCTTGGACGGTGCGGGTCGGAGCCGGCTTCAAGGGCACAGTGGTCTGACCATGAGCGAAGTTGACTGCGTCCCAGAACTCGTAGGTGACCAATTCCGTCGGGTGCAGCATGACCATCAACGCATCATGGGCCGTCTTCCCTTGCCAGCTTTCCAAGAGCTCAATCGCCTGTTGCAAATTGCCGGGCAGGCCCAGACCAAACGGCTTCGGATTAATCACCGGGAACGACAAGTGCAATACCTCGCCGTACCAATGTGGGGTGCCGAGGTCAATCACATAGCTGTTGAACGAATCCGTGAAATAGACGTCCATCCCCAACTGGGGCAGGGCTTCCGCGGCCTCCGGCACCCAGTTGCCGCCCGGTTGCGTGAAATAGCGGGGCGCTTTAATCGCTTCGGTCACCTGCTCGACCCCGACGCGTTCCCGCTCCAGAAAGTGCTCCCGGGCCTCGTTGTAACTGCGCTGAGCCGAGTCTTCCGCCAGAGTCGGGTGTTCACTGTGACTCGTTGAATGAAAGCCCAATGACGGCTCCCAAGACAATTGGCGCAGCACGGCCTCACGGCCATGCGACTGAAGGGCCTGCGCCTTTTTGCCGACGATTCCGTAGGATCCGGGAATCTCCCAACGATGCATGGAATCCAGCATAGACGCCAGTGCATCGTCGGAGACCGCCGTCAAGAAGTCCTCCACATCGAAGCGGATGAACCCCAAAGCGCTCAGCGGCAGCACCCCCTGATGCTGAGACAGTCCTCGTACAGCCTTTCATAGCGGGCCGCTTCGTACGCAATCGAATGACGAGCCACAATTTGCCGACGAGCGGCGGCGCTCATGTCGGCGACAGCCTGCGGCTGATCCAACACGACGTTCATCTGCTGAAGAAACCCATGCTCATCCGCAAACACGAGACCCGTATGGCCGGGAGTGATAAGGGCGCGATTTCCCTGGATGTCTGTGGCCAGCACTAAGGCGCCGCAGGCCATCGCCTCCATGATGGCATTCGACACCCCTTCGACTTCGGAGGTATTGAGGAACACGTCAGCGGCGCGATACCACTGAGGCATCTCGTCACGGGACAAGTCCCCCAACAAGTGCACCCACGGTCTTGTCGCCGCCTTCTCCGTTACCCGGCCCCATTCACCTTCCTCACGCACGGGACCAGCGATTGCCAGTTGAATGTCTTCTCCGCGCACCCCCCGCAGCGACTCCACCAAGTCAATGGCCCAGGCGGAGCGTTTAACCGGCCGGACACCCCCTGCCACCAGCACCAACGGCTTCTGGGCAGGGGCCTGTGGTCCTTCCGGGGTGAAATGATCGATATCGACCGACGGCGGGATGACCACCAGTCGATCGGCCCAATCCGGGGCATCCGCCAGCAGGCGATCCCGGGCATCTTCTGTAAAAGTGACCTCATAACGAATGGGATCAATCCGCCGCTTGAGTGAAGCCGGTGCCTTCACCCAGTCCTGCCAGAGGTCGGTGCCGGTCCACGTGGCGACAATCTGCTCGGGATTAATGCCCTCTTCGACCAGACGCGCGCCAACCCGACTGGCATTCCACGCATGGTAGACGTCATACTGGCCATCCAGGCCGGGGCGATACCAAATCACGTCGGCTTCATGTCCAGCCTCTTCGAGACCCTTTTGCATGCGACGGGCGGAAATGCTGTTGCCGCCTGTCGGCGGGGTGTCTTCTGGAATAATTAACGCAATGCGCACACGCATCGTCCTTTCTAGGTGCCCTTACGAGATGGGCGTTCCATTCGGAACCACGATGTCGGGCTTCAAAAGGACCACTCCACCGCTGTCCACAGCCCCCAAAACCAATACCTCCGAATTCACTGAGGCTACGCGACGAGGAGGAAAATTTAGCACTGCCGCCACTTGTCTGCCGATCAAACCCTCGGGTTGATAGTGATCTGTAATTTGAGCAGATGTCTCTTTGACGCCGTGAGGTCCGAAGTCAATAGTCAAATGATACGCAGGTTTCCGCGCCTTGGCATTGACGGCCGCCTCGCGAATGGTCCCCACACAAATTTGGTACCGAAAGAATCCGTCAACCGACTCAAATTCCACCCGCTACAATCCCCCGTTCGTGTCATGCACTAGTGTGTCGAAGCGTTTGTCTACCGATACTTCCCAAGGCACGTAAAGCCGCCGGACGGGATGGTGCTCGCTGGCAATCGCCTGGATCGGCAGCGACACGCTGGACATCTCGGTCAGGTTGCCGGTAGCCCTCTCATATAGCCAGATGGCGTTCTCCTGATTCGGCTCCCGATTACTCCCTAAATAATAATCATAATAAACTGTACCGGTTTCGTCGACTATACAATAGTAATTAGGATCGTATCCGTGACTCGCCACCAGTTCCCGGACCGACTCCAGCAGGACATCTTGCTCGGCAGGCCACGCCAGTTCCTTCAAGAGATGCCGGTCCAGAAAGCGGGCACATAAGTCGCTGAGGATGGGATCGGCTCCCATCCGCCACACCGAGAAGGCGTTATACAAGGCCGAGTCATCCAAGGAGAGATATTCCTCCAGGTCCATGGTGCCGGCTAAGAATGACCGCAAGGCTGGGTGGGGAAAGTCCAGCCCTGTCCCCTCCGCCATTAGGTCCTGGGCGCGTCGCAAGATCGTCTGCAGCAACACCTCGCCGGCCCGGCTGACAGGATGGAAGTAGACCTGCCAGTACATAAAGTAGCGGGCTAAAAGATATGCCTCGACGGTATGAATGGCACTTTTGCGGACCACCAGTCGATCCGTTATGGGCTCGATGACCCGAATGATGCGCGCCAGATCAAAAGTGCCGTAGTCTACCCCAGTGGCTAGCGAATCCCGCATCAAGTAGTCTAAACGGTCGGCATCCAGTTGGCCGCTCACCATGGAGACAATAAGGCGGTTGGGAAAGGTTTTTTGGATGACGTCGGCTACCCGGTCCGCCAGTCCTGCTTCCGCCCGCTCCAGGACTTGATGGACTTCGGTGCTCGGGTCGCGAATAATCGCCACGCTCCATTTCTCGTGGCGAACTCCCATGGTCTTTTCAAGCGCATGGGAAAAGGGGGCGTGGCCCACATCGTGCAGGAGGCCCGATACCATGGCCAGCCGATCAAACTCATGCGGCCACGTGTAGTTGTTGCGCTCAAAGGCGCGAATCATCTGGCGAATGACTTCATAGACCCCCAGCGAGTGAGAAAATCGGCTGTGGTCTCCACCCGGATAAGCAAAGTAGGTGCACCCCAACTGGCGAATACGCCGGAGCCGCTGCATCTCCCGGGTGTTGATTAAGTCCCAAATCAGCGGATCATGCACATAAATATATCCGTGCACCGGATCCTTCAAAACTTTTTCGTCCTCCGTCATGCTCAATCCCGAAGCCACCCCCCGAATTCGATAGTAGCACGATTTGTCCTGAAGGCCTGGTACAATACGGCTAGCAAACGTCCGACATCACTACACTTTCCACACAGGGGGCATGACCATGACCGTGTCGACTGTCTCCATCGACTCTGCGTTCTTTCTCCAAGCGTTTTCCGAACTCGCAGCCATTGGGCGCGATCCATCCGGCCAAGGCTATCAGCGATTAGCCTGGTCCGAGGCAGAACGCGAAGCGCATCGTTGGTTTCGAGACCGCGCCCAGCAACTAGGCCTGACAGTCTGGAGCGATGCCGCAGGCAACAGCTTTGCTGATTTGGAGTCTCAGGCACACCGTCCCGCACTGGCCATCGGGTCGCACCTAGATACCGTACCTTACGGTGGCGCCTATGATGGCGGCTACGGAGTCGTCGGCGCGCTGGCGACCGCTGAAGCGATTCAGCGCTCCGGATTAAAACTGGCTCGGCCCCTCCGCATCTGCGCTTTTACCGATGAAGAAGGCCCGCGCTTCGGCACGGGCTTGCTCGGATCCAAGGCCGTGGCGGGAACCCTCGATATGGAATTGGTACGACGCGCCCAGGATCGTCAGGGCACAACCTTAAAAGAGGCTATGGCGCGGTTCGATTTGGATTTGGAAGATCTCCCGTCGGCGGCCCAAACTCAGCCAAATTTTTGGGGCTACATCGAGCTGCATATTGAACAGGGACCCCGTCTGGAGCAGCGCCACATCCGCACCGCTGCCGTCACCGCCATCACCGGTATCCGACAGGTCTCGCTGCACTTTGTCGGCAAGACCAACCACGCTGGCACCACGCCCAAGCCCGATAGGCGCAACGCACTGCGAGCTGCAGCCGAAACCATCGCCCGGTTTAGCCCGTGGGTGGATGGTCAAGAGGAACTGGTGGCGAACCCCGGGCAAATTACGGTACACCCCAATGCAGCGAACGTCGTGCCTGGCGATGTGCGGCTGGATTGGGACGTCCGCTCGCCCGACCCCATACGACTCAACACCGCCGTTCAGCACTTGATGGCCGTAGCAGAGGACGTGAGCCGGCCATTTCATATCACCGTGGAAAGCCAAATTTTTCACGATGTGCCCCCCTGCCCTATGCACCGAGACTGGGTCGAGGCGGTCCAAACGGCGGCCGACCGTTTGCAATTCTCCTGCGACCGTCTGGTCTCGTGGGCCGGCCACGACGCTGGGGTGTTGGGACGCGTCATGCCCGCTGCCATGATTTTTATTCCCAGCCGGGCTGGTGTAAGCCACGCGCCAGAAGAGTATTCCACCGATGAGGCCATGCTGGACGGCGTGCAGCTATTGGCGCAGACGGCCGCCGACCTGTTGACTCAGGAGGAAAAATCATGACCAGCACGATCTATTGTCCGGAGATGGCCTTAGTCGATGGCCATCTCCTGCATCGCCCTAGTTTCCTGGTTTCAGACGACGGCCGCATTCAGCACATGGACCATGTCGACGCGCTGCGTGCCGAGTTTCCGGATGCCGTGGTGGTGCGACTCGATCGCGAAATCCTGCTTCCAGGCACCGTGAACGGCCACAACCATGGGTTCCAGGTTCTCATGCGCGGCATGGGCGAGGACCTGGACTTTATGACCTGGCGAAGCCGCGTGCTATACCCGGTCTCTGAGCAGTTGACCCAAGATGAGATCTTCGAATCCGCCCGTCTAGCCTATTGGGATATGCTGCGCCACGGAATCACAGCGGTGGCCGACTTCTTCTATCTCAACGATCAAGGTACCGAGAATGCTTTAGCCGTGGCCCGCGCCGCGCGGGACGTCGGCATCCGGCTTCTCTTGGCGCGAACCTTCTACGACTGGCAGGGGGCCCCGGCCCGCTACCGCGAGTCCCCGCAGGCCGCGCACGACAACACCATCGCTCTCAGCCGGGCACTCCAGGAGGAGAAGCTCCAAGACTGGGTCACCCTCCATGTGGCTCCCCACTCTCCGCATGGAGCATCCCAGGAAATGGTGGAGGCGGCTCAGGCAACCGCCCAAGAACTGGACACCTATTTGCACATCCACGTCGCTGAGGGAAAATATGAGCGCGACACCATGCTTTCCCGCCACCACTTGACACCCATCCAGTGGTGTCAGAAGGCCGGGGCGTTGGGACCTAAGAGTCTGGCCATCCACGCCGTGTGGGCTGATGAGGAGGATCTGGAGATTCTCAAGAGCACCGGAACCTCCGTGGTGCACAATCCGGCCAGCAATATGATCCTGGGTGACGGCATTGCTCCTGTGGTGGAAATGGTGCAAAAGAAAATACCCGTCCTCTTGGGAACTGATGGCGGTTGTACCAATGACCGCCACTCTATCTTCGATGACATGCGCATGGCAGCCCTCTTGCAAAAAGTCCGCATGACCGATTCCCGCGTGATTGACGCCGACACCGTGTTTCGCATGGGGACCGCGCAGGGAAGCCAGTCACTGGGTCTGAACAGCGGAAAGCTTTTGCCTGGCGAATGGTTTGACGCGGTCAGCGTCCGTCTTGACGATCCTTCGCTCCTGCCGGGGCCTGTCACGGTCGGCCACCTCGTCTATGCCATGGCTGACACCGCCATCCAGAACGTCTATGTCGGCGGAGAACAGGTCATCCACCAAGGCCAACCGACCCGATTCGACCCAAACCCGATTATCGCTTGGGCGAGAACCTGGCAGTCCCGTCATTGACAAGAGACAACTTAGCCCCCGCTATCGGGGGCTTTTTTCGCCGAAAGCCTAACGCTCGCCATTCTTTCCTTTCTTGGCCCGATTCTGTCGTGCAAAGGCAATCATCATGCCCAGTCCGAACAGCAGAATAAGCCCGCCGACGTCACTCAAGGTGCCCCGGTAGTTTTTCGCTACCAAGTGTGACACGCCCATGACGAGCAGACCGATTGCGATGACTACCGAACTGCGGTTGCTTTTACCGATGATGCCCAGCACCAAACCCACCGCACCCAGTACGATTTCCAACCATCCGAAACCCGCTCCGCCCACGCCATCCCCTCCATCCTGGTGTGACTCTTTCGCGATGAGCCGCCCATTCACCTGCCCTGGGAGCCACACATATCATGAGCATGATTCTTCAACATTTTGAGCTTCATGCAAAGAAGTGATAGGATGCAGAGTCCGAAGATTGTACACCCCAGAGGTCGCCGACGCCGTGGCCGCATATTTTGGATGCTGGTGCTGGCCATAGGGCCCGGAGTGTTAGGTCTAGCCGCCGACAATGATGCCGGCGGAATGTTGTCTTATGCCGTCACTGGCGCCGCCCACCATCTGTGGTGGTTTATGGCAGCCCTAGCGGGGATGGCCCCCTTAACCTATGTGGTGCAAGAACTGGCACTCCGGGTGGCTTTTGCTACGCAAAGGCCCTACGGCCAGGTCATTCGAGAACAACTGGGGGGCACCTGGTCGCGGGTCAACGGGGTGGTCCTGCACGGACTCAATCTGGTCATTCTGATCACAGAATTCTTAGGCATGGCGATGGGTGAAAACCTGATGGGGATCCCCTGGGTGGTATCGGTGGGGATTGCGTTCGGCATTGTGCTGGCGATTACCTCAACCACCCGCTACCAGTCGGTGGAGCGAATTTTACTGTGGATCTCCCTATTAAATCTCGTGTTTATCCCTGCCGCCTTGTTCATGCACCCCCACGTCGGCGCATGGCACCGGGCCTTTGCCGGTGCCCCAAGTCCCCGTCTAGGATTTCTAGTCTTGTCGCTGGCCGGCAATGCGATGGCTCCTTGGATGATTTATTGGCAGCAAAACGCGGTCTGGGCGGGCCAAGTCCGTACCTTGAAAGCCGGTCGGCAGGACATCATCATTGGGGTGGTAGCCCAAATAGTCATGGCCATCGTGGTGATGACCATCGGTGCCTTGACGCCTGGCAGCAACCACACCGCCATAACCAACCCCATCCTCTGGATTGCCGCCCACGACGGTCGTCTTGTTGGGAGTCTGTTCGGGCTGGGAATTTTCAATGCCGGCTTCCTGGCGGCCTGCACCATTTCCCTGTCTTCAGCGTGGATGGTGCGCGAGTCGTGGTCTCCGGGCACGGGCACGCGGCAAGAAATGCCGACCCGCGGCGGCCTCTTTGCCCTGCATGCGGTGACACTAGGGCTGGCTGCCGTTCTAGCCATTACCCGGCTTGTGCCCAGCGGGACCCTGGCACTCTGGGCTCAGGCCCTCGGAGCCATTTGGATGCCCGTCAGTCTCGTCACGTTGGGTCTCATTGCCCGAAATCGTCATACCATGGGCCCCATGGCCATCCGCTGGCGACGGCAAATCGGGCTGACCAGCATCATTCTCTTATTTGTCGGGTTGGGAGTGCTGGGACTTCTCGGCGCCTAGAGGTCCCGCACCGCCACTGTACAGCGGGAAATGCAGATGAGGCGGTCGTTCTCGTCGAGAATCCGCACATCCCACACAAACGTGGTGCGGCCCCGGTGCACCGGTACGGCCCGGGCTGTCACCATCCCATCCCGTTTGGGGCGAATATGGTTGGCATTAATCTCTAGACCAGCCGCCATCTGTCGGGTGAGGTCGATGTTGACCGCCGTCCCGAGTGAGGCCACCGTCTCAGCCAGCACCACCGAGGCCCCACCATGCAAAATGCCAAAGGGCTGGTGGGTCCGATGGTCAACCGGCATCGTAGCCACGACTAAATCTTTTTCGACCGTGACGCGCTGGATTCCCAGGACTTCCTCAATCGTGTTGGTGCCGTCAGCGAGCATGTTATGTTATCCCTCCGCCTCCATCCTACACCACCAGACGGGGAAAACCGTTTCATGCGGGTCACGGTTTCCGGTATGATAAGGAAAACAAGGAGGGTTCTCATGGCCGACAGTACGCCCCTTTCAGAAGCTTTAACCTACTTGGCGTCGCGTCGCGAGGAGCACGTCGAAGAGGTCCGTGATTTCCTCACTATCCCCAGCATCTCTGCGCTGAGTGCGCATAAGTCGGACGTGGCCCGCGCTGCGCAATGGCTCAAGGACCGTTTAGTGAAGGCGGGGTTTGTCGATGCCCGGGTCGATGCCACACCCGGCAATCCAATCGTGCGCGCATCCAGCGGACATCGTGCTGGACTCCCCACCATCTTGGTGTACGGCCACTATGACGTCCAACCGGTGGATCCCCTGGAATCGTGGGCCCACCCGCCGTTCAGTCCCACGGTGGAAAACAACATTCTCTACGCCCGGGGATCGAGCGACGACAAAGGCCAAGTCTTTATGCAGCTCATCGCCGCCGAAGCCTGGCAAAAAACCGGCCAGTTGCCCGTGAACCTAAAGTTTATCTTTGAGGGCGAGGAAGAAATCGGCAGCGTGCACCTCGAGCAGTATGTGCTCGACCACCAGGAGGATCTAAAAGCTGACTTGGCGGTGATCTCCGACACCCCCATGTATCAAGATGGCTATCCGGCCGTCTGCTACGGCCTGCGAGGGCTCACTTCCTTGGAAATTGCCGTTCAGGGCCCCTATCAGGATTTGCACTCGGGTGTCTATGGCGGTGCCGTGCAAAACCCTGCCCATGCCTTGGCTCGCCTAATCGCCTCCTTGCACCACGCCGATGGCCGGGTCGCCGTGGAGGGGTTCTACGACGAGGTCGATCCCTTGGCCCCCGAAGAGCGCAAGGCGTTTGCCGCCCTGCCTTTCGACGAAGAGGCCTACCGCAGCGAACTCCGCGTACCCGCCCTCCATGGGGAGCCAGGGTATACCGTCTTAGAACGCATCTGGGCACGGCCCACCCTTGAGGTCAATGGCCTGTGGTCCGGCTTTTTAGGTGAAGGGCAAAAAACCATTGTGCCCGCTTCAGCCCATGCCAAGATCACGTGCCGACTGGTGCCGCATCAGAATCCCAACCATGTGTTGGACGCCATTGAATCGCATTTGAGGTCCCATCTTCCGCCCGGTGTGACGCTCGCCGTGACCCGTGGCGAAGGGGCGCCAGGGTCCATCACCCCCATCGACCATCCAGCCGTCAAAGCGGCCGAGGAGGCGATTGAGCGGATCTATCACAGTCCCGCTTCCTATATCCGGATGGGTGGGTCCATCCCGGTGGTGGTGGGATTTCAGGAGATACTGCACATGCCAACCCTGCTGCTAGGATTCGCGCTCCCGAACGAAAACTTCCATGCCCCGAACGAACACTTCCACTTAGAGAATTTCTACCGGGGTGCGGAAACGGTGGCGGTTCTCTGGGAAAAGCTTGGGGCGGGCCATGTCTAGCCCATTCATGACGTCCGAAGAACTGGCGGAGATTCTCGGCCGCTTGGACCGCGGAGAGCAGTCGGTCCACCACGGTGCCACCCGCAGCATCAGCCGGGAACCGATCCGTGAGCTCATTGACGATCTCAAGGCCCTCTTGTTTCCGCACTGCGCCACGGCGGGTCAGCACCCCGGGTCCCCAGCCAACCAGGCCGCGCAGGAGGTCTTTGGAGGCCTGGTACGAATCATTCACCAAGTGAGCCTTCACAATTGCGACGAGTCGCCGACCTGTGTGGAGCAAGCGCATTCGGGGGCATTGGCGCGGGAGTTCTTCGAAGCGTTGCCGACGATTCAAGAAGAGGCCTTGACCGACGCCCAGGCTGCTTTCGAAGGGGATCCGGCAGCGCGGGGTTTAGTCGAAATTATCAGCACCTATCCCGGATTTTACGCCACGCTGGCATATCGGTTGGCTCATCGCCTACATCAGCAAGGTATACCGTTGCTGCCCCGGATGATGACGGAGATAGCCCACAGCGACACGGGCATTGACATCCATCCGGCCGCTCATATTGGGCTGTACTTCTTCATTGATCACGGGACCGGCGTCGTCATTGGAGAGACAACCCAGATTGGCGATCGGGTGACCTTGTATCAAGGGGTGACTCTGGGGGCTTTGAATTTTCCCCATGATCAGGAAGGGCGCATCATCCGCGGAGCTAAACGCCACCCCACCATCGAAGACGACGTGGTGATTTACTCCGAAGCCACCATTTTAGGCGGTGATACCGTCATTGGCCACCACTCCGTCATCGGCGGCAATGTCTGGCTGACCGAGAGCGTCCCCCCATTTTCGAAAGTGACCACAAAGTCTACAATAGCCTTGAGAACGCGGAAGGATCCGGTGACATAAATTTCTTGGGCAAATGAGGGATAACGATGCAGCACATACATGACAACAAGCCGCCACTGTCGCATGGTACCGCCAGCTTGTGGGTGGACTTGGTTTTTTGGCACCCTGATGTCAAGGATGCGCGCAAGCTGACGGATTTCCTAGAAGAGTACGGGCTGGGCGAGCGCTCTCAAACCGTGGAATGGCTAGATAAGTTTACAGTCCGTCTGGCGATGTGGCGCGGCAAGTACTGGTATTTCCTAACCCCGGAAGAATGGGAACAGGCCGGTCAAGACTTGGTGCAGTTCATCAAAAAGACTGCCTATCAGTACCACTGCAAGAAAGTCGAATACGACACCCGGGCCTTCTCTGTCGGTCTGGAGAAGCGCGTCCGCAAGGAAAATCGGCAGGTCGAACAGCTCTTGAAGGAGCAGCCCGCCCATGACCATCCCGTTTGGTGGGTGTTCTCTCTGTGAGCGCTCCCACACGCCAGTCCATAGTAGACGCCCAGCAACGTCTCCAGGGCGTCATTCACGAAACCCCGCTGGCCAAGAGCCAATCGCTTTCCAACTTGGTTCGGGGCGAACTGCGATTCAAACCCGAAAATTTGCAGGTAACGGGATCCTTCAAGATTCGCGGCGCTTTCAACAAGGTGGCCGAGGTAGCCGCTGCAGGCGCCCGCGGGGTTGTGACGGCATCATCCGGAAACCACGGGCAAGCCGTAGCCTGGGCTGCGCGTCATTTTGGCCTGCCAGCACGAATTGTCGTTCCCACCATCGCGCCGGTCGTCAAAATCCAAGCGGCAGAGGCCTTTGGCGCCGAGGTGGAGATGTGTGGAACTCGCAGCAGTGAACGGTTGGACCGGGCCCACCAACTGGCCGAAGAACTGGGTTATGTCTTTGTCCCCCCGTATGACGATCCGGCCATTATGTCAGGGCAAGGCACGATCGGGTTGGAAATCCTAGAGGAATGGCCCGAGGTGGACACCGTCCTGGTGCCCATCGGGGGCGGCGGACTGATATCCGGCATCGCAACCGCCATCAAGGAAACGCGCCCCGACGTGCGGGTGATTGGGGTGGAACCGAAAGGCGCCGCCAAGGCTTTCGAATCCCGGAAACAGGGCCATCGCGTGGAACTGCCTGGCACCGACAGCATTGCTGACGGCCTCATTACGCTGTCCTTGGGTCATCTGACCCATCCGGTCGTAGAACGTTATGTGGATGATATCGTGACGGTGAGCGACGCAGAAATCCGTGAGGCCTTCTGGCTGTTGTTTTCCCGGCTAAAATATGTGGTTGAACCCTCGGGTGCAGCCACGGCTGCTTGGGCCTTTGCGGCTGGTCGAGACTTACTTGCTGGGCACCGCACGGCGGCGGTTCTGAGCGGTGGAAACTGCGACCCCGACACCGTCCGCCATCTGTAAATTTTTGAATAACGGAGTCGAATTGGCAAACCCTACCGTCCAGGAGGGGTTCCCATGGACCAACCGACTACCTGTTCTTGCGGCAACGCATCTGTTGCTCAATGCTACGACTGTCAGAGTTCGCTCTGCGATGACCACCTGTGTGCTGGTTGCGGACGCTGTGCCAATGACTGCGTCTGCCACCTCCGCTGGTGGATCCCAGAATTCTTCTAAGCAAAAGCCCCCGGGCATCGGGGGCTTTTGCTTAGTCCAGTCTAATGTCCTGCAGTGATCGGCGTGCTCACTAAACGGTGGGTAATTTCAACCAGCCGCTTGGTCTGATGGCGCACAGCCGTCAGAGTTTCTGCAGGGATGCCCTCCTCGCTCGCGGTGACCGACGTTCCATAGGGGTTCCCACCCGCCGCAAACAACACCTGGTCAGTGTATCCCGGTGCCACAACGATCGCTCCCCAATGGTACATGGAAGTGTATAAGGCCAAAATGGTGGTTTCTTGTCCGCCATGGGGGTTGGCCGCCGAACTCATCGCTGTCACCGTTTTGTTGGCAAGCTTGCCCTGCGCCCAAAGCGGACCGGTGGAGTCCAAAAATTGTTTCATTTGGGCTGCCATGTTTCCATAACGGGTCGGCACACTAAAAATGAGCCCGTCCGCCCAGTCCAGGTCATCCAAACTGGCTACAGCCACGTCCGCCGTCTTCTCCACGTGCTCTTTCCAGGCCGGGTTGCTATTGATGGCGTCAGGAGGTGCCAACTCCGGCACCCGACGTACCCGGACCTCGGCCCCCATCTCCCGGGCGGCCTTTTCGGCCTCCAAAGCCAAGCGGTGGTTAGTTCCCGTGGCGCTGTAGTAAATCACTGCAATCTTCACGTTGTTCATCCGTATCCTCCTTGTCGTCAGACCGAAATCCGCCCACCGACGCGCGCGTACAGGTTCTCGGCCAGCATTGTCATCAGCCGCTGGGCCACCAAATCATTGAGTTGGCCCCGAGGCTCCAGCTTCACGTGCGCCTCGGAAATCAAAACCTCTGGCTTCTGCACCAAATCGGCATCCATGAAGGTTAGAATCTGCCGCAGGTGTAATTGGCTGCGCAACGTGCCAAACAACCCCTGCGATGCTCCCAACACGACCGACGGCTTTCCCGCGATTGAGGACCCAATCGGGTCGCGGGACGCCCAGTCCAAGGCATTCTTGATCACCGCCGGGATAGAGCCATTGTATTCAGGTGTGAAGCACACGAGGGCATCTGCCCGCCGCATGAGATCCCAAAACTGCCGCGCTTGCTTGGGCGGCTCCAAGTCTGGGTTGTAAAAGGGCAGCGACCCAATCGAGGCCTCAGTCCAGGTCACATCATGGGGCGCGATATCGCGGAAAACCTGAAACAGTGCGCGATTGTACGACGCTTCACGCAAACTGCCCACCAACGCAACCCATTCCTGCATGCCGCGCACCTCCTCTTTCAGAGTTCCCCGATGCAACTCGGGCTAAATGCTTATGTTTGGTTAGCGACTATGTTATTGTAATACTACTGGAGCTTCATTTGTCAACAGGTCGGCGTTATAATATTTAGGGTATCCAGCGATGTTATCAGGTGAGATTCTCTACGAGAGGAGGACAAGGTTATGAAGGATTTTGACATGTGCCCGCGCTTCGAAGCCGCTGTCGGCTTAATTGGCAAACGTTGGACCGGCCTCATTATCGAAGTGTTGCTACAGCAACCCCAGCGCTTTTCAGAAATTGCCCAATCCATCCCGCAAGTCAGCGACCGCATGCTGGCGGAACGGTTGAAGGAGCTTGAAGCCGAAGGCATCGTGGATCGCCACGTATACCCTGACACACCGGTGCGAGTCGAGTACGCACTTACAGAAAAGGGACGGGACTTGGCGCCCGTGATGCAAGCCTTGCATGACTGGGCCAATAGTTGGATTTTGGTCCCCACCCCCAAATAGAAACAATTATTTTTTGGCGCCTAAGCTTCTTCGTTGCCGTTCGCGAAGCTGTTCGTGTACCCTTACCATATGGTCTTGCATAAGATGCAGGACGTCATAACGGTAAAGGAGCGATGGCTCAATGAAGCTTGCCGCGCGCATGGAAAAACTCCCTCCTTATTTGTTCCTCGAATTGGATCGACTCATCGAACGCCAACGTGCACTGGGACACGATATCATCAATTTGGGAATTGGGGATCCAGACCAGCCCACGCCGAACCACATTATTCAGGCCCTGAAAACCGCTGCTGAACAGCCGAGCAACCATCGATATCCCAATTATTTAGGGAGCCCCGCCTTTCGCCAAGCGATTGCACGCTGGTATCAAACGCGTTTTGGGGTCAACCTGGACCCTGCCGCCGAAACAGTCGGACTGATTGGCTCCAAGGAGGGCATTGCGCATTTGACGTGGGCCATGGCAGGCCCCGGCGATCTCGTGATTGTGCCGGACCCCAGCTACCCCGTCTATTTGAGTCAAGCTATTTTGGCCGGTGCCGAAGTTTATCACTTGCCCCTGCCCGCAGAGCGCCGCTTCCTGCCCGACCTCGATGCCATCCCTGAGGACGTCCTCAAACGGGCCAAGATGCTGTGGGTTAACTACCCGAACAACCCCACCGGCGCTACGGCCGACTTGTCCTTTTTCGAAGAGGCTGTCGCCCTGTGCCGTCAGCATGACATCCTCTTGTGCAGTGACTTAGCCTACGCGGAAATCGGCTATGACGGCTATCGAGCCCCCAGCGCTCTCCAAGTTGACGGTGCTAAAGATGTCACCGTCGAGTTCTACTCGCTGTCAAAGCCGTTCAACATGACTGGCTGGCGCGTGGCCGCCGCCGTGGGCAATGCCACGGCCGTCGGGGCGCTCGGCACCCTTAAGAGCAACCTCGACTCGGGTGTCTTCAGTGCCGTCCAGGAAGCTGCCGTAACGGCATTAGACACCGATCCTCTGGAGTTCTTTCGCGAGCAAAGCGCCCTGTACGAACAGCGTCGCGACATTGCCCTCAGGGCTCTTAAGGATATGGGTCTCGGCATTCCCACCCCGCTGTCCACATTCTACATCTGGTTTAGGACACCGAATGGCATGACTTCAAGCGAAGCCAGCCGTTTCTTCGTTGAAGCGGCCCAAGTGGTGGTCGCGCCTGGCTCCTCTTATGGAGAGGTTGGTGAGGGCTGGCTGCGTGCCTCGCTCACCTGCCCGACGGAACGGCTCATCGAGGCATTTGATCGAATGAAGGCGGCCATGGAGCGGTTATCCTAGTCCGGAATCCCAATTGAGGTGGTAGCATGGCGACACCCGATCCGGTGGCGCTGTTTGACTCTGGGGAAGGCGGACTCACAGTCCTCCGGCACCTCGTCGAGCGGTTTCCTGGCGAGCACTTTATTTACGCTGCCGACAGCGCGCACTTTCCATACGGCGACAAGTCGTTGGATACGGTGCGCGACTGGTTTCTGGCCTTCCTCCAGTTTTTCGTAACCCAAGGAGCGCGTGCTGTGGTGATTGCCTGCAATACGGCCACGGCCGCGGCTCTGGATGCCGCGCGGGATGCAGTCGACATTCCGGTCTTCGGGGTTGTCGAGCCTGCCGCCGTCCGAGCCGCCCGTATCACCGGAAATGGCCATGTTGGGGTGCTCTCCACGCTGGGCACCTTTAACTCAGGACTCTATCCACAATTTTTAACCCGTCAGAACCCGGATCTGCAAGTGGTGGCCAAGCCATGCCCCATTTTGGTGACTATGGCGGAAAACGGCACGGTGCGAGGAGCGTCGGTAGAACAGGAGGTGCGGCAATGTGTCACACCGGTGCTCGAGCAAGGGGTCGACACCATCATTCTCGGCTGTACTCATTTCCCACACATGCGCGAGGTCTTCAACCATGTCGTCGATGGCCAAGCTGTCATCGTGGACCCGGGCGAGGAGGCCGCCGATCTCCTCGAGCAGGAGTTGGGATTAGCCCCACAACGTTCGTCGGTGTCGGAGGTTCAGGCCTGGACCAGCGGGGATCCCATCCGGTTTCGAGCCATCGCTCACCTGTTATGCCCGAACATTCCGCTCCGTGCCCACCCGCTCATATGGAATTCCGGCGCAGTGACCGAGCCCGAAAATGAAAACTTGACAGAATTCGATGCAACCGACGATAATTCCTAATAACACGATATGATTTTGAGGAAGATGACGCCTGCGCCAGCCATCCAGCGTGCTGTGGCCAACAAGTCCGAAGATCCATCCTGCCACCATCGCACCTCAACCGCACAATTTTGGTCGACGGAGCATTGGATGGGGGATCAGCCGACCAGCCCAACCCGTTGCAGCACCTTCGCACCTCTCTGGCAGGCTGCATGAGTGCGGTACTGCAAATGATTGCTCATGACAAAGGCCGGTCTGGAGTAGGGGTTGAATTCACTGCCGAGGGGTAATGGGCCTGCGCGGAAGGGCGGACCCGTATTTCCACACCATCGACCGTCGGGGTGCCTCAAGAAGCGCTCGACGCAGTCCAGCACGACGTGGACCGGCGTTGTCCTGTGCATCGGCTCATGGAGCCAAGCTGGCATTAGAATCCGCGAGTCTTGGGATATCAATATCCAATAACGGAGGTTTTCGCGATGAAATTTGAGTCCTTATTGGACGCGATCGGCAATACGCCCCTAATTCGGCTTCACGACCTGTCCCGCGAGACAGGCTGGGATGTCTACGGAAAATGGGAAGCCCGCAATCCTGCCGGGAGCGTCAAAGATCGCATCGCATGGGCTATGGTGCGTGCAGCCGAGCAAGACGGCCGACTCGTACAAGGTGGCACCATCATCGAACCAACGTCGGGGAATACCGGCATTGGTCTCGCTTGGGTGGCTGCAGCGCGGGGTTATCGCGCCATGGTCACGATGCCGGAAACGGCAAGCATCGAGCGTCGCTTGATGATGCGGGGGTTCGGCGCTGAAGTGATTCTCACACCAGGTCCGGAGGGCATGAGCGGAGCGGTCCGCAAGGCCCATGAACTCCAAACGACCGTTCCTGGCTCGGTCATTCTGCAACAGTTCGAGAATCCCGCCAACGCCGCCATCCATTACGAAACCACGGGTCCAGAAATTTGGCGGGACATCGAGGGCCGCCTAGACGTCTTTTTGGCGGGCGTCGGTACCGGGGGCACCATCACGGGCGCCGGGCGGTATCTCAAAGAACAGAATCCTGCCCTTACCGTTGTCGCCGTAGAGCCAGCGGAATCTCCGGTACTTGCCGGCGGGTCTCCAGGACCGCATCGCATCCAGGGAATCGGCGCCGGATTTGTGCCCGCTGTTCTTGATTCCCACATCTATGACGTGTTGGAAGAGGTCAAGGACCAAGACGCCATCGATCAAGCCCGACGCTTAATGCGGGCAGAGGGGCTTGCCGTGGGGATATCCAGCGGCGCCGCCCTCCAAGGCGCCCGGCAATCGTTGCCCAGGATCGGCAAAACCGGAATCGCTGTGGTGGTTCTGCCCGATCACGCCGAGCGGTACCTGTCCACAGCACTGTTTGCGGAGGAGCGGCCATGAACGGTTTGAAGACTTCTCTGAAAGTCGGAATGCAGATCTTGGAATCCCTGGCGCAGGCCAACACCCGACCGGTGCCCGTCCGTGAACTCGCGGAGAAGCTTGGCCAGTCGGAAAAATACTTGGAGCAGTTGCTGCTGCCCTTGCGCCGCGCCAGGCTGGTCAGCAGCACCCGCGGACCCCATGGTGGATATCGTCTAGCTCGCCCTCCGGCGTACATCACGCTAGTCGAGATTGTCCAGCTCATGCAGGGCCCGCTGACGTTCTGCGACTGCCCTTCCAGGCGGTGTGGGGAATGTGTAAGCCCATCCTTGTGGCAATCCCTAGAGGACTGTCTAGAAAGCAGCATCGCCTCCATTACCCTGGCTGACGCCATCGCCGACCGCCCGCGGGCCGTGCCGAAGAGGATGGTTTTGGGACCCACGTGGGTACAGGATGGTCTGGGAATCTGACGTTGGGGGAGGGCGGCTGCCGAGTCGTCTTCCTCTTCTTCATAAAAAAACAAGGCCGTACGGATTGTGTACAGCCTTGCAGCGCACGAGTTCGCCGATAAGCCGAGTTCTGTCGTGAACGATCATTTATCTGGGATGCTCGTTGCCGAACACCTCAAGCGACCTACCCGGGAAGTCAGCGAGCAGCCTCATCCTCCCCCTATT
>JAJZAN010000142.1 GCA_021799435.1 Bacillota bacterium
TTCTCTCCCTCCATGGACGGACAGATCGTGGGCCGTACAGAGCGGGACTCCTGCGGCAGTGACGACCAATCCAGGCTGACCCAGATGCGTCCCGACGCCGCACCCAACCAATCCGAAACCTGCCGATACCGCCATACTCATGGCGACGATTTGGCCCCGTTTCATCATCTGGCACCTCTCATTTCACGGTCTTGCCGTCACAATGATGGCCGGCCCTTGTGGGTAACGAGAGCAGCGTGTTCGCCCCGAGGGATGCCGCGACCAACGAGCGCCACACCCATGTCTCAACCAGCGTACTCTACAACCGCTGAAAAATACTGGTTGGGGTAAACGCCTCCATAACCTTGCCGGTCGTCGCGTTAACCACGACATCGAGAGTTTGCCAGGTAAGAAATGCCCCCGTTGTCGGCCTCTCTGGGTTCGGGTGCGGGCCAGTGCTCGGGATTAACACCTTAAAATCGGTGACGAGCCATGCCGGTCCATGGTCACTCGGCGTTTCGGCCACACCGAAGGTGGTCACCGCCGGTTTATGAGGGTTCCACGGCGGGCCGACATAGCGTCGGGCTGCCTCAACGGCCTGGCCATCGCTGACCAGGGGTCCGGAGGGGCGGGTCAAGTTGAACAGAGCGAACCCACCGGGTATGGCGTAAAATCCGTTGTTCATACCCCGCGCTCCGTAAGCGCCACCCACCACGATCGCCGCACCCAACGCCATCAGACCAATGGTGCCTCTTTTCACGGTCCACAACTCCTCCGGGATACCATGGATATCTATGGCTCTAAACGCTCTAGCATCTCATATTGTTCCCCGCATGGAGCAACTCCGCTTGAGGCACCCGATATCGGACGCATCGATGCCGCCATCCCAATGGCGGTACTCGGCAGGAATTCAGAAAAAGTCCGGTAGACCAGACGCCCCAATCGCCAGGACACGAGGGTATGCTCACCGTCACCAGCAACGTCCACAATAATGATGCCATGTTTGGCCGGAAGCGCCGTATGCGACAACCGGTGAACCATCTTCTGCGCGATTTGCTCATAGATACCTTGGGTGACAGACGATGCCGCCAAGCCATTCATTTCGACGAGCCAGCCGTCTTGATGCCACACGACCATGCCCTCCTGTGTCCACTCGTCCGCTTCGATCGTCATCGTGATTTCCATGCGATGCGGCGGTGATACGGGCGGATGCACATCCGTCAGGGCTCCTTGGGCCGCCACGACTGAGCGGTACCGGTGCCCCGAAAAATTCCCGACCAGTTGGGCAAGACCCGTGTTGGGCGGGAGCTTCAGTAAGGGACTATTGACAGGGTAAGGCTTAACGGTGGCGATGAAGAAGACCGCATACTGATTCCGTGTGCTCATCGTTTCTGCGCTCAGCACATGATGTCCGCGAAGGTCTGGCGCATGAATGGCACGGGCCTGAGGCCCCCACAACGGAACCGTGGTTGTCCTGGCGACGATCGCCAACGCATCAGCAATAGCGGCCTGCCCGGATGCCGGCTTGCGGTGCTCCGGTCGTCCGGCGGAGCGGGTAGACGCCGCCAACGCCGTCGAATTGGAGCCTACTTTGTGGGAGTTGTTTTGGCGGCCCGCGGCACGGCCCCCAGGAACCGTAGCAACACTTCCGCATCCGGCCAATATGACGGCTCCCATCACCAACAGGATCCCGCTTAATGCCCGTTTCTTCATCAACGACAACCTTCCTCTAGCCGTTCAAGTCACTGAGTATAACGCTGCTTGAGGGGCGACGTTACAACAACACGGGGGCAAGAGTCATATCATTCTTGAAGCAGATTCGCCCCCGAGAGTTCCTTAAGGATACACGTATATGTCAATTGCTTCAGCACGACCCGGGCTAAAGCAACACCCGATTTCGGCGTTGCACCCGTCGGCCGAATCGGGCGCATGAACGGCTACCACGGCAAACAGATTCAGCCTGCAATTCGCACCGCACATGAGGCATGAGCCGTGGCAGGCAAGTCACAGTTGCGGTGCAAACCACGTTGTCCCACCATCGACCGTGCACCACAGCTGGGTGTTCATTTGCGTTTGGCTCGGCATCGCCATACATCCGGCCCGCGCGCTAGCCTGCGCGAGTACCCCCAGCATCCCGATAAGCGGTTTTCCCCTGAACTGCCGCCAGTGGCGGCCGCCATCTGTGGTACTTTCGATAATGGTTTGGTTGTGCTTCAACGAATACAAGGCCACCCAGCCTGCGGTCGGCTCACGGAAGGACAAGGCCGTGACCGTTCCCACACCGCGAGGCTTCGGTAGCAACACCGCCTTCCATGTTTGGCCCCCCGTGCGCGTCCGGAGTTCCTGAAGTATGGGGTTCGGTTGCCCCTGCGTGTTAGTCCGCCAGTAGGCATTGACGAGGAAGCCGTCGCGGCTTGAAGCAAAGACGGCGGTCGTGGCGCTCAAGGGATAGTCGATGCGTGACGACGAAGGCCTTGGCATCGGAACAGCGGTCCAATGCTGGCCGCCATCCTCCGTCTTCATCGCACTGGCGGGCGTTCCCGCCCCGGTGCCTCCCGCGATGAGACCCTGGGTGGCGCTCGAAAAATCCATGGCCTCGGGACCGGACACCCTCCACAGGGTCTTGACCGGGTTCCAGCTGCGCCCCCCGTTGGTCGTCCGCAAGAGTTGATACGTGGTGTGTCCCGCTGCCACCCCGAGGCCGGCCAACGCCATCCCGTGATCCGCCCCCGTGAACACAAGCTGGGAGACGCTGGTCAAAGCCGCATCCTGTTTCGGATACCGAGCGGCTGCCTGCCACTGTCTTCCTTGGTCGGTCGTGTGGTAGAGCACCACGGACGTGACGTAACCGCGTAGATTTAGCTGGTCTATCATCATCCAACCTTGGTGCCCGGATACCCAATCCATGGCCGCCACTTTACCGGGGACAAGCGCTCCGCGCACCAGCTTTGGTGAAACCGGTTCGGCGGAAGGATGGTGTCGCGCCGCGTCCGAACCACAAGCGACAAGCGCGACCGCAATCCCGCTAAGCCCCAAAGTTTGAATGGCACGACGCATTCCTGATCGCCTCCAAGGATTTAACGCCATTCCATGACGACCCGTTACTCAGGGAGTCTACAGTTCAAATAAGTGGGTTCCGGCGATCGAGCAATCGTAGGTTCGGACTGCCCCTCTAATGTGCAAACGAACCCCGTCATCATCTCCTGGACTTGCGGGACTCTCGCCCCCGAGTGTCCCGTAAGAGGTAATAGCGAACTCACGGACAAGACTCCATGGGCTCAGCCCGCTCAACACCGACATCCTCCCATAGACCAAACGGCCGTCCTACAGATCCAGTTGAACTACCAGCGGGGAATGATCCGAATATCTGGCGATTCGCTCACCATGCGAATACCAACATGCGCTGACATGATCCCGGACGGGGTCCGACACTAACGCATGGTCCAGGCGAAATCCCTTCTTGTTCTTCGCATTGCTGTACCAGCTGAACTCTTGGTGACTACCGTTCTTGAGACGCCAGGCATCGTGCCATCCCGTTGTCAGGAGGCGCTCGAAGCTGTCCCCACATTCAAACGGTGTACCTTCCGCGTCAACCGGCAATCCGGTGTTCAAATCTCCAATGATGAGCGCAGGCCCCGCGACAAGCTGTTGGGCTCTTTCGAGAACCTTGGCCCAAAACCGGGGTTTGGGCTGACCCATGGGGATATGGACGGCCAAAATCCGCAGTCCTGGCACGGCGACCTCCAGCCACCGATGCCGTTCGGCGGGCACGATGGCCGTCGCCTGTAGGGACAGACTGCGCTTCGAGACGATCAACAGCCCATTCTCTTTGGGGGCAGCACCCGAACCGTACTGGTCGTGCCATCCCGCTTCCCGGAGGCGCTGCTTGATAAAGTTTCCCTTCGGCCCTTCCCAGAACTCCGTCAAAACTAGGACATCCGGATCCTGGGTGACGAGAGTGTCGGTAATCTTCGCGAGCCGTTGCTGGCTCCCGCCTTGCATGATATTCCATGTCAGAACCTTCATTGCTAGGCCATCTCTTTTCTATCCATTGTCGAATTGTCACGTGGTGCTTCTCGCATAGTCAGTCCATCACGTCTCCGTGTCGAAGTTCGATATTCCGATTGGCGACTCCTTCAAAGACTTAGCCCCCAAAAATGACTTGCGCTCGGTCGCCTGCAGTCGGACTAGCAGGCTCTCTTCCCTACCGGTGGATCGCTTGATTGACGCGGTTAAACGCTTGCTGCAATGCGGCATCAGAAACGGTACCGAAGTTGTCATTTCGAAACGGTGCAAACGATTGCAAAAACACATGGAACACGGCTTTTTGGTGGGCCGATGCGTGGCCCTGGACCAGGACGTAGCCGATTCCTTGCACATAGTTCACAACAGACGACATGCCGTGAACCCCGGACTCCGTCAACGGCTCTTGCGACAACACGAGAGCCTCCAGACCTTGGTTATACCAATCCTTCCGGACAGCAGGGCTCGCCGTCCCGGGACCCGTCGCAATTCTTAACAAGGCATAGCCTCCCAAAAAATCCATTTGTGCCGCGGTGCGGAGATGGTTGACGGGCTGCATTCGACCCAACCAACCGCCCAGAACGGCGCCGACCAATGTGAATCCCACGGCCCCCCAAACGATGGCCGATCGTCTCATGGTCCCACTTCCTTTTCCATATAAGATCTGCGTACGATTTTGATAAGACATATTCCTCAAATAAACATCCGTGCCAGTATTCCATTCTCGTGCGGGAATCTCCTTGCGGGACACTCGCCCCCGAGTGCAGGTCATTAGCCCTGTGAAGTTTCCGTAAGGTAGAGCGGTAAAATTTGGCTCGCCAAACCGAGTTGGCATACCTGTACGATGGAGAAGCACCTCTGCGTTTTGCTTCCAGTTCAGCGAGGGATGGTAAGGGCCAACGAGACATCAAGGGGACACAAGAAATGAGCGCCCCGGGAAAACACCGAGATCAAGAGGTGAAAATTCGATGCTACGAAATCAAGCGAGGGTGGAGTTCAATATTTGGGGAGCGGAGTTTGATCCGCACGTCGTAACGACGGAGCTTGGCATAAAACCAGACCACTGTTGGATGAAAGGCGACAAGGTGCGCCCGCATATCCCTGCAACACATAGAGAAGCGCGCTGGGCGATTGTAACGGACGACGAGGAATGGACAGACGTGAATACCCAGGTGTTAAAGATTCTGGATCGGTTAGACATCCCGTCGAAGATGGACACATGGGAACATTTGCGGACGACCTACCAGCTCACCTATCAATTTGTCGTGGTCCTCAGCCTCCGCGAGGATCCCATACCCGGCATGTTGTTCAGCGAGCGGTGTCTGCAGCAGATCACTCAAATTCACGCAGAATTTGCCATCTATAGCTATATGCAGTGTATCCCTGAACAGCGAATGCGCAGTGCGTTACGCGCGGGACGGATTCATCGGCATATGCGAAGGGCCTAAATCCCTCTGGGACAGGCCGCCTTCACTTCGCGAACCCGAGGTTGTCATCGATCAGCGACCCAATCTTACCGAATCCTTAATGCAGATACGCCCCCGAAAGTCCTACTAGGGGTCGGAATACATCGGTACCGTCTTCCCGTTTGGCAGTTGCATCGTGAGCGTCAAATAATCCCCACCTACCGGCGGGGATTCGCAATGCCTAGACTTTCTTCGGGACGGGGGTTTTGAGCGTAGGCGGCAAGGCTGGCGACCAGGGCAGCAGGTCGTCCCAGATGGCCGGATCCTTCAGGTCCCGGTTGGGCAATTGCTCAAACAGGTACTGAAGATACGCGCGCGGATTCAGCCCATTGTCTTTGGCGGTTTCCACGATGCTGTACACGATGGCGCTGGCCTGAGCGCCCCGCGGCGTCTTCATAAACAGGAAGTTTTTGCGACCGATCACAAAGGGCTTGATGCTGCGTTCGCTCCGATTGTTGTCGATTTCCAAGCGGCCGTCCTTTAAAAAGTTGGTCAAGGGGAGCCACTGATTGAGGCAATACGTCACCGCCTGCCCCAACGGAGTCTTGGGGAGGGCAATGGACCGCTGAGCGCGCAACCACCGCAGAAATTGGGCCAGCACCGGACGGCTCCGCGCCCGACGGGCGCGCTCCCGCTCCTCCGACGTGGCGTCCCGGAGGTCCCGCTCAATGGCGAACAGTCGGTTGCAAAATTCGAGGCCTTCGCGGACTAAACTCGGACCATCGCGTGGGCCGGCCGGCAAGGATTTCAAGGCATCCGTGAACTTCCGGCGGGCGTGGCTCCAACAACCGACGAGGATGACGTCCGGGACGTCGTGGTAGCCGGGGTATCCATCGACCTGGAGGTAACCCGCGAAGCCCTTGAGAAACGCTTTGGGATGGGTTCCGCTCCGGGTGGGTTGGTACTCGTACAAGACCACCCCGGGTGCTTCGCGTCCGGTCCGATACAGCCACATGTAGGATTTCTGCTGGGCCGTGCGGCCATCTTCCTGGAGCACTTGCACCGTCGTTTCGTCGGCGTGCACAATATCCCGGCGCCGGAGCACCATCTGGAGCTGGCCATACAGGGGTCGCAGCCACTCATGCGCGGCATAGATGACCCAGTTGGCCAAGGTTTGGCGAGACAGCGTCACCCCTTGCCGCGCCCATTCCTGCTCTTGGCGGTAAAGCGGCAACCCTTCCGTGAACTTTTGGTGGAGGACGTCGGCCAGCAACGATGGCGAGGCCAAGCTCCCCGGATACACCGGCCGGGGCATCGGGGCCGTCTTGATCGGCGTGGTGAGCGCTTCGCGCTCACACGTCCGGCAGCTGTACACCTGTTGGACATGCTCGATGACCTTGACTTGGGCGGGGACGACGGCGAGCTCCCGCCGGACCTCGGTACTCATCACATGGAGCGGATGCTGACAGACGTCGCAGGATCGCTCCGCTTCGGGTAGGTCGTAGACGCGCCGTTCCACCGGCAAGTGCGCCAGCTGGGCATCGCGTTGCCCGGGGGTCTTTTTCTTGCGGTCGTAGGTAATCGTCTCCGTGGCCGACGCGAGCGCCGGCGTCGCGGTCGCTTCCGCTTCGTTAAAGAGCGCGAGTTGACGGGCGTCCGATCGTTCGTGGGAGGCCCCAAAGCGCTGCTGGGCGGCCCGCCGCAGCTGACCTTCATACCACTCGACTTTGGCGGTGAGCGACGCGATTTGCTGTTCTTGCCGGGCCACGAGCGTGGCCCAGTCTTGGGGCGAGCGATCCGGTGGTGTCATAAGGAATCCTTCGCCATCGGGGGGCCAAATTCCTGGCGGGCGGCCAAAGATCCAGTATTCAGACAACGCGCCGCCCGTGGAGCGGGCGATGCGCCTGCGGCTGGTCTAGCGCCAACCCGTCCAACAGCCACTGAAGTTGCCGCAGCGTGATCCGCTGGATCGCCGTCTCCCCGCGAGCGGGCCATTGAATGGTGCCCCGTTCCAACCGGCGATAGTGGAGCCAAAAGCCCGCCTCGTCCCATTCCAAGATTTTGAGCTTGGTGCGGTCCCGATTGCAGAAGACAAACAGCGCCGGCGAACAGGGATCCAGTTGAAAGGTCAGCTGCACCAGCGCGGCCAAGGCATCGATGGACTTGCGCATATCGGTCGCCCCACAGGCGAGATAGACCGTTCGGCCCGTCGCTGCGGTCAGCATGTCACCAGCACCTGCACCACACGCTGCAGGAACGCCGGATCGAATTCTGGGTACACCGTGATGGTAGCGGCGCCGACCTGGACCAACAGGGTCTCCGTTGGCGGATGGGCGGGGGCGGTGGTGTCCAACGTCATCCACGTGGCCTCCGACGCGACCGCGTCGGTCGGTTCCAGCTTGTGCCTCCAATAATGGAGCTGGTTCACTTTTAGCCCGCGTTGCGCACACCACTGGCGGCCACTCAACCCGCTGGTACGAAAGTTCTCGACCCGGTCCTTCCATAGCTCTTTGAGTTTGGCGCCTTCGAGTGCAGTCATCCTACTCAACTCCTGTGATTGGGGTTGAGCCCAGTGTGCACCTATGTGCGCGGGGGACGGAAGGTGGGTGAAGTTAGACGCTTACGGATATATACCCGGATGA
>JAJZAN010000143.1 GCA_021799435.1 Bacillota bacterium
TCGGATAAGAGTCGAGCCGCATCGACGACTTGTTGACGTATCAGTTGTTCTGGCATGATGATCTCTCCTTGGTCCCCGTCGCTCGGACGGGGACCTTTTGTGCGACCGGCAGGTCGCAGTTCTTGTTAGTGAAAGTCTGACCCCCGCAAGTTCACTCGTTCAAGTGGGGTAGGCGATAATGGCAGGGTGTCTGGGGTAACCCAGAATCTGATGGGCCTGAGCCGAATTTCGGGGCCGTAACGAGCTGTGAACCCGTGGTGGCCTGACGAGGGTGGCGAGTCTTCGGAAGGTAGGCGAAGCCTACTAACGCAGCGGTTGATAAGGGTATCGCTACCCGATAGCGAGAACGGAACGAGCAGCACCGCAGCGTACCCCGTCGGGTGGTTAGGGATGGCACCGAGAGAAAGAACTGCGACTAACCCGGTGAGACCCTGTCTGGTCCAAGAGTACTGTGAAGCGGGCAACGCGATGACCGCCAATCCCCACTCTTGGGTGGGACAGGGAGTCGGAGACCGGCATAGTACCGAAGTACCGTGCGGGACAACAGAACCCCGCGGGAATGGGAAGGGCGGTCACTTCGATAGGATTCTAACATGGCCGTGCGGGCTGGTAAGGCAAGATTGGGCTTCGACCCTAGCGACAGCCGCGCCCCGACCGGGGCGCCCGGACGCACGAATGGAGGAAACGAGGATGACACAACAGAGAAAGTGGTATAGTCTCGCGGATAAGGTCTGGAACCCGGCAAACTTGGCACTGGCTGCGGCGGCGGTCTTGGCCAACCAAGGCGCCGCGGGAGTCGACCACCAGAGTTGCGACCAATTTGCTGAACATCTGGGGGAGGAACTCGACCGACTCGGGCAGGCGATGCGAGAGCATCGCTACCAGCCCCTGCCGGTCCGCCGCGTCTGGATCCCGAAGCCGGGAACGACGAAGCAACGGCCTCTAGGGGTACCGGCTATCCGGGATCGCGTCGCAGAAGAAGCCATGCGCCGAGTCATGGAACCCATCTGGGAACCGACCTTCAGCCCGGATAGCTACGGTTTTCGACCGGGGCGGAGCGCCCACGACGCCGTCAACCGTATTTTCGACTACCTGACCCGCGGCTATCACTGGGTGGTGGATGCGGACATCCGGGACTACTTTGGTTCTATTGATCAGCAACTGCTGATCGACAAAGTGGCCGAGCGGATCTCAGACGGCACCGTGCTCAGGTGGATTCGCGATATGCTCCGAGCCGGTGTCATGGACGCCGGGCAATGGCACGCGACCCCACGGGGGACCAGTCAAGGGTCGGTTATCAGTCCCTTGCTGGCCAATATCTACCTCGATGCTCTTGACCAAGCCATGGCTCAGGTACCGGGCATCCAATTCATCCGCTATGCGGATGATTGGTGCGCGCTGGCGCGCACCAAAGAGGAGGCCGAAGCGGCCTTAACGACCGCCCAGAAGGTCCTAGACGAATTGCTCCTCACGCTCCACCCGGAGAAAACCCGCATTGTGGATGTCCGGGATACCACATTCGATTTCTTAGGATTTACCTTTTTCTGGGTGGTATCCAAGGATGGCACCGGTCGCCCTCTGTTTGGCCCCAAACAGGCGGCCATTGAGCGGTTTAAGAATCGGGTTCGAGAACTCACCCGGCGTACCCGTCCGATGAACCTACAAATGGTCATTGACGACCTCGCACCGGTGATTCGGGGCTGGGGACAGTACTTCACGATTAGTCACCGTGGGGATTATTATCGACTGGACGCCTGGATTCGCGAGCGATGTCGCGCCTTCGTGGCCAAACGCTGGAATCGGAGTCCGACCCTCGATGCTGAGTGGCCCAATATCCGCTTTGCCAATATGGGATTACCATCTCTCGCTGCAATGCGCCGCCAAGTCAAGGCGCAACTTCCTCGCCCTTAATGCAGGGCAACTATCGTCGGAGAGCCGGATGTGGGAAAACCACAAGTCCGGTTCGATAAGGGGACGGGGTTCGAAAGAACCCCTCCTACTTTACTATGTCGCGGGCTGCCTGACCTTGTCTGGTCCGGTTTGAGATGTCCCGGAATAGATTGGTAAATGGGTGAGGCAGATGGACTTTTTATTGGTATTTGCGGAATGGTTGGACTTGGGTCTGACGGGCATTGGCGTTGTACTGGGGACGGTTGTGTATCGCAGGCGGGCTCTCTTGACAGACACCCTGTGGTGGATGCGGGAACATTACCGCCAGCAAACCCTTCTACAAGTCTTGTACGCGTTGGAATCATCCGGCCAAATGTCTGCCGACGATGCCCTCGGGGAACTGTCTCGGCAGTGGAATCGGCCGCTCACCGAACTTGATCGCCAGATAGCGCAATCGCTGCTGGGCGGAGCTAACTGGCACAACAATGCGACGGGAAAGGAGGATCACCGTGAAGCGCGTTAGACCGTTTTCGGCACGCCTGCGGGTGCGCTCGGATGACGGTTGGGAACCGCCGGGTTGGAACCCGGACCACTGGCATCAGGTGTACCAGATGTGGCATGAAGGCCGACCCATTGCCGACCGGGTGGTGGAGCTCCGGGCCTGGTGCCGGCGCTTGCCCCTAAAAAACCCCGGCGGGCGGGTCTAGAGTTGTCCCACTGCCCATAGATTAAAGTGGGGGGACACGGGATGGATCCACGCAATTTTCTCGCGATTGTCTTTGGCGGTGTGCTGCTCTACATCGTGATTCGGGTATTTCAGTCCCCGGTGCGGTGGGCAGTGCGCGTTGTCATCAACGGGGCCTTGGGCTTGGTGGCCCTGGCTGTTTGGAACCACCTGTTCGTCCATCATGGGTGGACTATCGGGCTTAACCCCGTCACAGGCGCCACCGTGGGCCTCTTGGGTGCACCCGGCTTTTTAATGCTGCTGGCTATCAAAGTGTTGGTGCTGTAACATGCCTTGATTCACAGGAACCTCTTCGATACACTTGCAAAGATAAGGTATCGAGAGGAGGATGCGCGTGGTCAGGGTGCGCTATGCGCCAAGTCCCACCGGAACACTGCACATCGGGGGTGCCCGTACGGCACTGTTCAATTATTTGTTCGCCCGGCATGAGGGCGGACACTTTATTCTGCGTGTTGAAGATACCGACCAATCGCGCCAAATCGAGGGCTCGGAAGCGGCTATGATGCGGGGCTTGAAAAGTCTCGGTATTGTCTGGGACGAGGGTCCGGACCAAGACGGCGGGTACGGTCCCTATCGCCAGTCGGAGCGGCTCCACCGGCATCAAGCCATGGCCGATCGATTGTTGGCCGAGCATAAGGCCTATCGGTGTTTTTGTACTCCGGAACAGTTGGAGCAAGATCGGGCCCAACGACAGGCGCAGGGCTTGCCGCCCCGATACAGCGGCCGCTGCCGCGGCCTCACGGAAGATGACGTGCGGGCGCGGGCCGGTGAGCGGTCAGTGGTGCGGTTTAAGGCGCCTATGGAAGGCGACACGGTGGTTCACGATTTAATTCGCGGCGACGTGCGGTTTGACAACCGGATCTTTGATGACTTCGTGATTATGAAGCCGGACTACACCCCGGTGTACAATTTTGCGGTGGTAGTGGACGACCATGACATGGGGATTACCCATGTGATTCGGGGTGAGGAGCACCTCCCCAATACCCCCAAGCAGATCTTCATTTACGAGGCTTTGGGTTTCGAGGTGCCGGCCTTTGCGCATCTTCCTATGATTTTGGCACCCGACCGTTCCAAGCTGTCCAAGCGGCACGGGGCCACATCGGTTGAAGAGTACCGGGATCAAGGCATCTTGCTGGGCGCGCTGGCGAACTATTTGTTGCTCTTGGGCTGGTCATCTCCGGATGGGCGTGAGATTTTGACCATCGATGAGGCGGCCCAGGAGTTTACTTTGGAGCGGGTTCAGCACACCGCGGCCATCTACGACCAAAAGAAACTGGAATGGATGAGCCACGAGTACATGATTGCCTTGCCGGTCGAGCAAGTCGCGGACGCGGTGCGTTCGTTCATAAGCTACAGCACTGAGACTGGGCCGGAGTTTTTGGCCGTGGTGGGGCTGTCCCGGGAGCGGGCCTTCACGTTGGTCCAGCTTGCGGAGCAGATGCGGTTTTTCTATGAAGCGCCGGAAAGCTACGAGGCCAAAGGGGTGGCCAAGCACTTCGGTCCGGGAGCTGTGGAACGGCTCGAAGCCCTGGCAGAGCGCTTGGCCCATCAGGATGACTGGAGTCATGATGCCTTACTGGCAGCCTACGACCAACTAAGCGAGGAGCTTGGGGTAAAACGCGCCGAACTGATTCATCCGACTCGATTGGCGGTCACCGGACGCACGGTAGGTCCGGGCCTCTTTGAACTGGTCGAACTTGTCGGACGGGAAGCTTCCGTGGAGCGGTTGCGTCAGGCCGCCGAGCGGATACGCGCGGGCCTCGTATAGTCGGGGAACTCATGCACAGGATAAACCCCACAGGGCGTCTCCCTGCGGGGTTTTCTTCCTTCGTGGGTCCAATGGCTAGGGCAATGTCCCCCCAAGGGTTTGGTAAATCAACAGGAGATTCAGAAACACGATTACGACGGCGCACGTTATTGCTGTCCACGTCACGTAACGCCGGTTAACCAGAATCCCCATGATGTGAGGCTTGCTGGCGAAGTAGATGAGGGTCAGGATCGGAACCGGCAGCACCAAGCTCAATAGCACTTGGCTCAAGACCAGCGTCTCGGTGGGATTGATGCCCAGTGCCACGATAATCACCGTCGGCAACATGGTGACCACACGGCGAATCCAGACCGGAATCTTAAAGCCAACAAACCCTTGCATAATCACCTGGCCGGCCATAGTGCCTACTGCGGAGCTGGACACTCCAGACGCCAGCAAGGATGTTAGGAAAACGGCCGCGGCGGCCGGGCCAAGAATGGGGGTCAGAGTGCGAAACGCCTGTTGAATGTCGGCAACCCCTGAATGGCCGGTGGCATGAAATGCGGCAGCCGACATATACATCATGGCGAGGTTAATCAGCCCCGCCAGCGACATGGCGATGATAACTTCCTTCTTGCTGAACCCGTAAATCTTCTTGCGCTCTTCGTCGTTGCGCGGAACAATCCGACGCTGCGTCAATCCGGAATGCAGGTAGACGACGTGCGGCATGACGGTGGCCCCAATGACGCCGACCACCAGCAGGATGGCGCTCGGTCCATGGACCCATGGCACGACGCTGTGGTATAGCACTTGCCCCCAGACTGGATGCGACAACACGGTTTCGGTCCCGTAACAGCCGCCGATTAGCAGTACTAAAGCGCTGATGAAAATCTCCAAGGGGCGGAAGCCGTACCGGTCCAACATCAAAATGATGTAGGTGACGATTCCGGTAATGAGGGTGGCAATGAGCAGTGGAACCCCGAAGAGAAGGTTCAGCGCGAGCGTGGCCCCAAGAAACTCGGCGATGTCGGTGGCCATGGCGGCAATTTCCGAGACAATCCACAAAACCATCGAAACCCAGGGAGCGAATGTTTCGCGGCATAGCTCGGGAAGGTTCTTGCCCGTGGCGATACCAAGTTTGGCAGACATGTTTTGAATGAGCATCGCCATGAGATTGGCTAACACGACGACCCACAGCAGCTTATACCCGAATTCCGATCCACTTTGGATGTTGGTGGCGTAATTTCCGGGATCAATGTAGGCGACTGCCGCGATGAAGGCCGGCCCGATAAAGGGCAGCAGAGCGCGAAACCCTTTTCGTTGGGATGTCAGGGCAGACCGCGCCGCCAGCTCCGCACGGGATTCTTTTTGCAATGCGCTCACGAAGGAACACCTCTTCCTGGTGCTGGGGGATTTGTTAGAGCCGACCGAAAGACTTTCCCTAGGCTCACTTTCTACGGCATCGTACGGTGTGGGCGCGCGAAGGGTGATTGAGCCAGGCGGGTTTTTCAAAATTCTTCGCAGGTCTGCTGGTGGCGTTGCGACCAGGTGTCGATTCCCCCGTGCGAGAGGAACGGGAGGAATGGGACGCGACAAGTGGATGGCGATATTACGCAGAGAAGTCAGGCAGAACGGTTACAATGACAAGAAAAGGGGATGCTCTCCCGCTGGAGGACGACAGACTGGATACCGTTACGTTGAAGGCAGGTCCACATCGCGTTTTGAAAGGGTCGCCGTGGGTTTACCGAACCGAGTTGGAGCCTAGTGCGGCTCCGCCCGGGTCGGTGGTGGCCGTAAAAACACGCGAAGGCCGGGTGCTGGGATCCGGCTTCTATAACCCGCGATCGATGATTACTGTGCGCATTGTGTCATGGGGTGCCAGTGCGGTGATTGACGGTGCCCTATTTCGCCAGCGCGTGGCAGAGGCCGTGGCCTGGCGCCGGGAACTGGCGTCGGGACGGGATGCCTTCCGGGCCATTCATTCGGAAGCGGATCGAATTCCGGGACTCATCGTGGACAAATATGGGCCGATGTTGATGGTGCAAGTGACCAGCCTGGGACTAGTCCCGTTCATGGAGGATATCCTTGATGCGCTGCGTGAGACGCTAAATCCCGAAGGAATTTATGAACAGGGCAACCTCTCAGTCCGCGACCGCGAAGGTCTGCCACGGGAAGATCGGTTGCTGTGGGGGACGTTAATCCCATCCGTGGAGATTCACGAGAACGGAGTGCGGATGGCCGTCGACTTACTGGGCGGTCAGAAAACCGGGCATTTTTTGGATCAGTACGCGAACCGCGGTCGTGTGGGCGAACTTGCCCCGGGACGGCGTACGTTCGATGCCTTTTGCCATACAGGGGCATTCGGATTGGCGGCCGCTGTGCATGGGGCTCAATCGGTGGTGGGCATCGACATTGATCCAGATGCGGTGGAACGGGCGCGTCAGAATGCGGAGATTAACCAGGTTGGCGCTGCCAGCGAGTTCGTGGCGGAAAACGCTTTCGACTGGCTGCGCCGGGAGAGCGACCGGGGGCCGCAGTATGAGTTGGGGATTTTGGACCCGCCGGCCTTTACCAAATCCAAGCAAAGCGTGCCACAGGCTATCAAAGGCTACAAAGAGATTAACCTCCGCGGCATCAAGCTTATCAAGCCGGGAGGATTTCTCGTGACGTCCAGCTGTTCGTATCATCTTTCCGAGGCGGACTTTATCGGTGTTGTGCAAGCGGCGGCTTATGATGCCCGACGGGCTGTCCGCATCGTGGAAATTCGCGGCCAGGGCCCGGACCATCCGATTCTGCCGGCATTGCCGGAGTCTCGCTACTTAAAGTGTTTGGTTCTTGCGGTCGGGGAATAAGATCCAAGCCGCTCTCTTCGGCAATCTCGCCCAGGTTCAGCGGACGCTCCGTGCTGCGAGGATTTTCATGCCTCGCGGGTTGGAAAATCAAGCGGACGGCTCGGATGGCGCACCTGCTAATCGTGGGTCATAACGATGGGTTGAGGGCAGGCGCGAGTGCACGAAAGCCTCCGCTGATCCTGTAGATTGGCTCAAGTAGCTTAAGCATGGGATGTCTGACGCCGTACGCTCCTTACGGGTTGGCCAGCGACCGCGGAATGGCGACATTAAAAACCCATGGGCTACGAATGGACACGCGGGGGTTAGACAGCTGCCACGTGATTGACGGCGTAGGCTGCCCGACCATAACTTGGATCCACACGAATGCGCCCGTCTTGGGGTCAATTTTCGCCTCGTATGTCCCGCTTATTTCAAAGATATTAAGGGATTTCGCCTGCGACAGGGAGGCGCGCAAATTCACTCGACTCTCCGTTCCAACCATGTTTGGCACAATACAGCGGATTATTCCGGCGGCCCAATCAACCAGACTTTGTGAAAAACAGGCCGAATCACTTGAGATGAGGCACGAGCCCCCTAGATTGCAAATAGCAAAAAAAGCCCCGCCTTTCGGCGGGGGATATTCATCGGTCTAGTGGCTACACGCTGCGGGTGAGCCTTGCTGATCTTTGGTCCGGAACGAATGTCCACAGCCGCACGATGCCACAGCGTTGGGATTATTGATGGAAAAGCCTCCGCCCATCAGCG
>JAJZAN010000024.1 GCA_021799435.1 Bacillota bacterium
CGGACAGTCAGGGGACGGTACGAGGCATTCTAGGCGATACCCAAGATGCCAACAACGCCATTGTGGCATCCCTCACGCTTCCACGAGTTCGGAATGGCAAGATTGGGCTCTTCGGCACCTCGATGGGCGGAGGGGTGGTGTTGATGCTGAATGGCATGCGGCGCGACATCGCGTACGTGGTGGCAACCAGCCCGTTTGTCGGGTGGACCACATGGGGGCGCTGGACCGTCAATCACCCGGGCAACGCCCTCGCTGTGTCCCACTGGCGAACAGCGACCACGGTCTACCATTCGACCAACCCCGAGGCCCCTACCTTTCGGCGACGATCGCCGGACATCACCCGCATGTCCGCCCCAGTCCTGCTATTGCAGGGAACCGGCGACACCGAAGTGGTCTGGCAAACCGTCGCAGCCTTCTATCGCGGCCTGCAGCACGCCCACAAGCAGGCCGAGTTTGTGCTGATTCCCCATGGCACACACGGGTTACACGGACGTTATCAAGCTCAGGCTGACCGGGCGATCCAACAGTTCCACGTCGCGTGGCCTCAGGGTGGCACCACCACTAAATTCGGTGGCGTCACGGGACACGGGTAGTCGACACCACCAACCGCCTGTCGGTTACGCTCAGAAATTGGTCACGGTGTGGCTCGACATGGATGCCCGATGGTCCCCAACAGTGGATGCTCCGGCACACGAATAGAGAGCCGTTGCGGTGTCAACGCTCGGTTCGCCGGATCGCACATTCAACGAGACTGCGGTTTGCGTTCTTCGTCACGGACAGACTTGGGCGTTAAGACAAAGGCCATGAGTTGCCCAAAGAAGAATCCCACAACCACCCCCACGGGTACCCCGATTGCCAAGTCTGTGGTGAACTTCAAACCCGGAAACACGGCGTTAAGTCCAAACGCCACAACAACCACCCACACTAGGCTGGAATGCCATTTCCTCATGGCTCCGTGCGGAGGACCACATGGCTGTCGTCTGCTGAGCGACGTACGACCCTCTGTCTCTGCGTCCCCGGAGTTAGCTGTGTCGTATTGGAAACCCGGCCCGGACCTGCGCTTGCGCCACCGCCCATGAAAAACCGTCCAATTGAACCAAATAGTTCTCAATCGCCAAGGTGGCTGCGTTGGCCTTCACTAAAGCTTGAACCCCCGCAGGCTGCCTAGGCACGGCCGGACCGTACGACGCGGAGCCAATGGTCCGCCGCCATTTGCACCGCATCCCAGGGACTTCCCAAAGGCGGGGTGTAGCTGAGATCGACCTCCAAGCATTGGGCCACGGTCATCTGGTGATACAGCGCCATGGCAAAGAAATCGATGCGCTTGGCCACCGCTGCTTGCCAGTGCCCCATCATCTGGGCACCTAAGAGGCGACCGGTTGCACGGTCCCCGGTAATGCGCACTGTGAGTTCGTGGGCGCCGGGATAATAGGCTTTGTGATCCCATGCCGTGAATTCGACCGTTTGCGGCTGATAGCCAGCCGCCGCGGCCTCGTGATCGCGAAAGCCTGTGCGGGCAATCGCCCAGTCGAACACTTTGACCACCTGGGTCCCGAGCGATCCCGCGAAGTGCGCGTCACCGCCGGCCGCATTTTCGCCCGCGACCCGTCCTTGCTTATGGGCGGTCGTCCCGAGCGGCAAATAGGTGGGGGCGCCCAGCAGACGATGATAGGTTTCGACACAGTCGCCGGCCGCGTAAATGTCGGGAAGCGCCGTGGCCATCGTCCGGTCGACCGGAATGGCGCCTTTCAGGCCGAGGGCCAAACCCGCCTCGCGCGCCAAGTCCGTAACCGGCTGGACTCCCACCACCACCAACACCAGGTCGGTGTCCTCCGCGAAGCGGGGAGACCCGGTAACGTGCAATGAGTTTCCGGTTCGCGCAATACCCTCGATCCGGACCCCCGTGCGGACCGCAATACTGTGGGCGGTGAGATGATCCCCCAGGCGCACGCCCCAGGCCGGATCCACGGTTGGCAAGACGGCCGGCGCCTGTTCGGCGACCGTCACCGCCAGCCCGCGGTGCCGCAAGGCATCGGCCATTTCGAGCCCGATGTAGCCCGCGCCAATAATCAGCGCGCGCTGCGGCCGATGGGTGTCCAGATAGGCCGCCACGCGGAAACTATCCTCCATACTATGGAGCAGGAAGACCCCCGGCTGATCCACCCCCAAAATGGGCGGCCGAATGGGTTCCGCACCGGTGCCGACCACCAGCTTGTCATACGGCACTGTCTCCGAGGGCTGGCCTTCCGTCTGCACTTGCACGGTATGCGACGTCGGATCGATGGCGAGAGCCCGGGTGTTCAACCGCACCCGAATGCCGGTCGATTCAATGTCCCCAAGCGAGCGATGCGCGAGTTGGTGCCAATCGGCGACCTCGCCACTGAGATAGAAGGGCAGCCCGCAGATGCTATAGTTGGGAAACGCATCCGCGACCAGCATCGTCACGGTGGTGGTGGGATCCACCTCCCGGGCGCGCAATGCGGCGCTGATACCGGCGTCACTGCCACCGATGACTAAAATCTGAGCCATGTGGAATAACCTCCTTAGATGGGCGCCGTTCCGTCGTCCCGCACCACGGTGCCGGACACTGGGATCGCCAACGCCAGGGTTTGATAGACGGTGCTGTTGCGCTGCGCCGTCTCCACCAAGCGTGTCAGCCGATCCTCGGCCACGTCGGTATGCACGCGCAATGCATAGGTCACCGAGACCAGTTGGGGCGGTTGGTCTTGGCGCACCCCGGTCAGGTGAATGGCCATGCCCGTGACCGGCACCCGCGACAGCTCGGCCACCATTTGGAGCGCGGTCAGCAAGCACGCCCCCAGGGCCGACAACAGGGTTTCCACCGGATTGAATCCGGCCTCCGGGTCGCCGCGCTTCGCCCCCAGCGTCAACGACAGGTCGCGAGTGCTGGCGATCACCTGCTGCGCACTCTCTCGGCGCATCTGGACCTCGTACGTTTGCATCGTCGATCCTCCTATCCAATCACCGTGGACCAACCCCACAGGGCCAGCAGCGTGACCACCAGCACCGGAATGGTGAGTGTCACGCCCACGCGCATATAGTAGCCCCAGGTGATGCGCACACCCCGCTGCTCCAACACGTGCAGCCAAAGGAGCGTCGCGAGGGAGCCAATGGGCGTGAACTTGGGACCCAAATCACAGCCCACCACGTTCGCGTACGCCATCGCCGTGTGCAGAGCGGAACCGACCGTGGCGTCATGAATCGCCAAGGCATTGATCAGCACGGTCGGCATATTGTTCATCACCGACGAGAGCGCGGCCGCTACAAACCCCGTCCCCACAATGCCGGCGACGGCACCATGGGTCGCCAGGGCCGTCAACACCGTGCCCAACAAATGCGTCAGGCCCACGTTCCGCAGGCCAAAGACCACGACATACATGCCAATCGAAAACACGACCACTTTCCAGGGCGCGTTCCGAATTAACGACGGGATGGGCACCACCGGGCTCCGATACGCGATGACCAGCAGTCCCACCGCCGCAGCCCCCGCGAAAATCGCCACAGGCCAATGCAAAAACTGACTGGCGAAATAGCCGAGGAGCAAGAGGGCCAACACCACCCACGCCGCCCGAAAGACCTGGGGATCCTTAATCGCCGATGCGGGCGATCGCAGCGCGGTGGTAGTCACCGTCGCGGGGATGGCGCGCCGATAAAAGAGGTATAACACCCCCAAGCTCGCCGCCAGCGCCACCACGTCCACCGGGACCATGCGAAGGGCATAGGATCCGAACCCCAGGTGGAAATAGCCGGCCGACACAATATTGACCAAGTTGGAGACAACCAACGGCAACGACGTGGTATCGGCAATGAAGCCGCTCGCCATGATGAGCGCCACGGTCGCCTTGGGATCCAGTTTGAGCGCTTTCGCTTGTTCATACACGATCGGTGTCAGAATGAGCGCCGCCCCATCATTGGCAAAAAACATGGCAACCAGCGCCCCGAGGACCCCTAACAGCAGAAACAGCCGGAGACCGCGCCCACCGGCCCAGCGAATCATGTGCAGGGCCGACCATTCAAAGAAGCCCACCGCATCGAGAATCAAAGAAATGAGAATGACCGCGACAAAGGTCAGCGTCGCATCCCACACGATGCCGACCACCGTGCCCACATTCGACCATGACACAATCCCCAGCAGGAGCGCCACCACGGCCCCGCCCAGGGCGGTCCATCCGATCGAGAGACCGCGCGGCTGGACAATGATTAGAACCAACACCACCAAGAACAGGCCAACGGCCAGCCCTATCGCCATGCCCGTTCCTCCGCACCGATAAGGGGTCTTGGACGCCGCAACCCCATTATTCCGACACCTTCAGGGAATCGTCCTCTACGGCCCCGAGGACGGAGCACGAGGCTCCCACCTGGTGGCTTCGAAGCCAGGTCGCCTCAGTGTCCGGGACCGGCAACTCCTGAAGTAAACTGGTGACCATCGGCGGAATGTCCGGCCGCAATGC
This sequence comes from Bacillota bacterium, assembly GCA_021799435.1. GTDB lineage: Bacteria > Bacillota > Sulfobacillia > Sulfobacillales > Sulfobacillaceae > Sulfobacillus_B. Next base: position 4,473 of record JAJZAN010000024.1, read on the forward strand.
ATAAAAAATCCACGACTTCTCGCGATAATCCCGAACAAATCCTGCATACTTGAGCTTCCGCAGATGCTGCGATACCGCCGACTGGCTGATAGGCAGCAGTTCCACCAATTCACACACGCAGGCATCCCGTACGCTGAGCAACCGAAGAATATGCAATCGCGTCGGATCCCCTAGAGCCCGCCACCGTTCGGCCCACTCTTCGTACATGGTGATCCCCCCTCTTTCCATTGAGCATATTAGCATGCAGTGATGAGACGGCGGAAGTCGGGATCCTAAAGCCCCCAACGCCAATCCCTGTATAGCGGGCCGGGCGGTACTGCCTCCCTGACAGCGTTTACCCTTGGCGCAGAATGCCGCGAAAGAGCACGTCGGTCCTCCGGCCCGCATGATCGTATGGGACAGGCTCCCAGCGAAAGTGGGGCACCGACGTCACCGTATACAAGGTGGTCCCCGGCGTCGCTAGCAGGACGGTGCGACGGATAGATGTCGGGGTTTTCGGTCACCCGGACCGTTTCGCCCGTGGTGATCCGTTGCACCACAAACCACACGCCGGGCTCATTGCGCACGTCCTGCGTATCGAAGCGCACCCGGCCCCCGGTGAGATACGCCGCCACATCCCCGAGACAGGGACTATTGCGCGACAGCACCCGTAAATCGGTGCGGTCCACAATCCCATCCGAAAACAGCGCATCCAGCGCTAAGGAGAGGGCGAGAACCCCCCGGAATAATCCGTCGCAGGCATGCCCATGAAATTTCACCAGGTCCTTCACGAGGATGGTCTTGGTCTCCCGCGCGCAGCGTCCATGACTCGACTCCGTATCTCGCACGCGAAAGGTGGGGAGATCGGCCTCGGCGGCCCACACGGGCCAATACCAGGACACCCCGTTATCGCCGGTCTGGGCCGGGGTCTCTTGCGCGGCCATGTTAAAACGTCAGGACGGTATACCCGTCCCGGGCATAGCGCGAAAAGGCATCCCGGGCAAATTCCGCCCGCACGCCCGCGGCCCGGGCCTGATCGGCCAAGTTCCAATTGTTGAGTTGATTGGTACACCCGCCCACAAGAATCCCGGCATCCACGAGATCCTGGATGAGTTGGCGGAGTTCCGTGTCGGTCTCACCGAGCACCTTCAGGCCCTCGGTAAACAAAAACACTTCCACGCTCTCAATGCCATTCTCTTTCCGGGCGTCGTAAATGCGCTTCGCCACGTGCAATCCCGCACTGGCTCGGCTCGGGTTATCTTGCCCGGACAAAATCACAATCGCCATGTTGGCCATCCATTGTCACTCCTCGATTGAGAAATCCTCTCGTACTCACAGCGGCGGCGGAGGGCTGGAGGTGAATCATCGAGCGCGGTCGCCCATCCGATGCCATGGTCGCTGGTCGTTCTCGGAACGCGGCGGGACGCTGCAGTCCTGGCCGTCACGGCGTACACGCCGATCCACACCCATCACTATATTAGTATATACTTATAATGATGAATTGACAAGCTCCATGTCGCGCAAGCGTCCTCGCACACGGACCCCAGAAATCCACGGCCTAGGATACACGATCTATTCGTCCCCGGATTTAGAACAACACAAGGAGTTTGATGCCCACGGCAGGCGCAAAATCCTCACGCGGAGGATCACCCACTTTTGGCCCTTCGGTGTCCATAGCGGATCGAAGACTTGAGTAGGGGGCACACTCTTCGACAGATGGCAGGCATCTCTCAGGCCCATGCGACTTAGTGCGTTATGACCCCAAGTGCATGATTAGGAATATGAAGGAATGGAACAAGCGCAAAGTTTCGTCGGGCTAAAGCCGACGGTACACCTCGCCCCGCGGCGCGATGTCGCTGACCAGAACTTCGTGTGTCAGCTCATCGATTCGATAGACGATACACTAACTACCCACCCGGCCCGACCGCGGGCCTTCAGCATTCGTGAGCGGTTTGGTAAACGACCCAAGGGGGTTTTCGGTCAGTTGTTCTAGACGGTCCACAATTCGTAGCTGGGCCATCCGATCGAGACGCGCCAAATAACGTGCCGCGTGCCGCGAGAGAATGATCTCATACATCGTGTTGGTGGCGCCAATCCTTGAGGTACCCCCATCGCCCTGCGCGAGCTCGCGCTCACCGCGTTGGACCCGCTGCCACTCGTCGGGCGTTAGCGTGTCCGCATCGCGCTGAAGCCATCGGATATAATCCACCACCTCATCGACCCACCGGTCGTCCATGTGGTCAATTAAGCGTCGCAGTTCCTCCTTCGACCTCATGGCCACCACTCCTTTCTTATCGGATTCATTATCGCAACATCCACATCGGTGTCCAGCGCAGTCGTGCGACACCACCGCAACAGTCTACGGCGTCCCCGTAGCGTTGATGCGCTTACACCCCCGAGGGAAGTTGGTCGAGCACGAGAAAAATTTACATCGGACACTACCCTCAGAACGCTCGACGACCATCACTGCCAACCTGCTCCAAGCTCACTCCTTGGCAATCAACAAGCTGTCAGGGACTTGATGTGGTGACGGTGGTCGGTCCGCATACCGTGAGCTATAGTGGCAACGGCAATACCGGCGGTACAAAGCGGGGGCCCCGACGTTGGCCATCGAGATTTATCTCGTCCAATTCGACGGGTATTCGTGGAGCGCAACCGAAGCGCAAGCCGCTGCAGGATTCCCGATAGCATCCGGGACGTGAGACCCGCGAGTCGAGTCAGCAGTCGTGGCAATGAGGGGCCAATCCGGCCCAGACGGCGAACGGCACCACGAATGGGCGATGCCGCTCGCCGTCACGTTGTTCCGACCAGAATCCCGCGAAAATCCTCCTGGGGCACGCTCCGCCTGAGCGCCGGGTATTTGACCACCAGCGCGAGGGGCTTCTGTTTGGCGGATGTCATGTTGGCACCTCTCGGGCCATGGCTCTCACCGGCTGTAAACCCCAATCAAATTTTCGGAACGATACAAAGTTTCCCAAGAACCGCTAAAAATCGATGAACTAAATATTGATCTCCAAATTAAGGATACTTAGAATGTAGTACGAAACGTATGAAAGCGTTTCGTGAAACTGTTTCATCGACTGGATCGCTTGGCAAGTCTCGGTCTGGAAGTGTTGTAAGACGCGCTTTTGTCGGGAGGTTGGGAAGAGAGCATGAAAGTCACCATTCGCACTGTAGCTCAAAAGGCTGGTGTCTCTCCCACTACCGTTTCGCGGGTGCTGAATCGGCCCGAACTTGTGGACGCGAACACACGGGTCAGGGTGCGCGATGCAATGGAAGAGTTGGATTTTCGTCCGAATGCGTTAGCTCGCGGGCTTAGTACCAACCAGACCGGAACAATTGGTTTGGTCGTGCCGGGCATCACCGACTTCTACTTTAATGAAATTTATGCAGGCATCGAACAAACCACGCGCGATCTAGGGATGAAGGTGCTCGTTTATGATACGGAGCACAGCCGTCACCGAGTGTTGGAAGCGTTTACGTTTCTCAAGCAGCACCAAGTGGATGGCATCATTTATACCAGTAAATTGGTTACCGAAGACTACGACGCTGTGCTGGAACGGCTGGGAATTCCGGTTGTGCTTATGTTGACACAATCGATGGCCAAGACTCCCTTGTTGTCATTTAAGGTTGATGACATCCAGGGAGTTTTTGATGCTGTGGCCTACCTGGTCAGCCGGGGGCATCGTAAAATCGGCATGCTGAGTACCGGGATGGATGATGAAGCCACTGGACTACAACGGTTTGAGGGTTATAAAGCCGCCGTACGCCATTATAATTTGCCCTTTGACCATCGTTATGTGGTGGTCGGAGGGTATCGCTTCAATGATGGCTATGCGGCTATGAAACAGATGCTTCAAGTTCAGTCAGACATTCAATTGACGGCCGTAGTCACAGCCGGCGACGAGATGGCCATCGGAGCCGTACGTTGCTTGCATGATAACGGCTTTCGCGTTCCGGAGGACATTTCCGTTGTCGGGTACGACGATCTTGGTATCGCCAGCATGGTAACGCCGCGGCTCACGACCATCCGGCAGCCATTCAAAGAAATTGCTGCTCGGGCGGTCAATGCGCTGGTTGATCTGATGAAACAACCCAATCCTGGGGCGAATGGCGTGTACTTTCATCCGCATCAGATAGTGGAACGAGAATCGGTCCGCGAAATCGTCATCCCACGATAGTTGAAGGAGGGTTTGCATTGAGTCAGAAGAAGGGCAAGTTGGTTATGGCTGGTTTAGCAGTGCTGTCCATTGGTGCAATGGCAGTTGTCTCGGGAGCGGCCAGTCCTGCCAAAGCTTATGCGTCCGCAAAGCCGATCACGTTGGTATTCGCCAACGACGGACTGGGCACCGAGCTGTCATCTACGAACGTCGCGGTCAAGGAGTTCGAGAAACTGCATCCCAACATTCATATTAAAGTCATCGTCGAATCGGCTAACTCGACCCAGGCGTATCAAACGCTGGTCACTAATCTGTCGTCCGGGTCTGCGACGCCCGATGTGATTTCGGCGGACGTCACTTATCCGGCAACGTTTGCCGCATCCCACTGGATTTTACCGCTGAACAAATACGGATTTAATCTCAAAACCTTCTACCCTGGCATGGTGAAATCGGGCGAATATCGCGGCAAATTGTACGCCATCCCGTGGTTTATCAATGTTGAAGGGCTGTACTACCGTACGGACTTAGTGAAAACCCCGCCCAAGACCTTTGCCCAGGTGCTGGCGGACGCCAAGCGCGTGCTGAAGTCCCATCCCAAGATGATTGGCGTGGCCTTCGAAGCCCAGAAATATGAGGGAGCGGTCACCGTCTTTCAAGACATCGCCGGCGGGTTCGGGGGATCCTTCTTAAACGCGAAGGGAAAGCCGGTCCTTAATTCCGCGGCGGACATTAGGGCGCTCACTTGGCTGAACAGCCTCATCAAGAGCAAAGTCTCCCCAGCTTCCGTCACCGGCTGGCAGGAAGGTAATGTGCAACAGGCATTTACCTCCGGACAGGCCGTGTTCGGGTTTAACTGGCCCTACCTGTATCCGCTGGCAGAAGCCAAGGGTACGCCAACCAAGGGCCACACCGGATTCATAGCCCCACCGGTGAGTGGGTCCCACAGTCCGGTAGCGTCTCTCGGGGGAACCGACCTGGTTATTAACAAACACACCAAATATCCGAAACAGGCGGTCATGTTCGTGAAGTTTCTCACCAGCAAGGCCATTCAGACACAGCGTGCGGTGCTGGCGGGTGACCCCCCGTCGCGAAGCGACTCTTACACTCCGGCGCTCTATAAGCAGGCGCCGTGGTTTAAACAGGAAAAAACGGTCTACAAGTATGCGACGCCACGACCGGTGACGCCGCTCTATCCGCAAATCTCCGCGTACATTCAGACCGCCTTGTCGTCGGTGTACTCGGGACAGATGTCGCCCAAGGCTGCCTTGGATCAGGCTCAGTCAGAAGTCGTAAAGTTGATGGGGCAAACTCATGGGGGTTAGGCCAGAGGTCAGGATCCCGGGCCGCGCGTTTCGACCGCGGTCCGGGCTCTCCGCCCGGCGCAGTTATGTCGGCTATGGTTTTATAGCTCCTGCCGTTATTGTCTTAGCTGCTCTGACCCTCTTTCCCCTAGGATACAATGTGTGGCTGTCGGTGCAGCAGCGGATCTTGACGCTGCCGTTTGAAAATCATGCGGTGGGGCTGGCCAATTATGTGGCCCTGGCTCAGGACACCCAGTTTTGGCATGACCTCCTGCGCACACTCATGTTCACCGGCATTTCGGTCTTTGTCGAGCTGGTGCTGGGTATGGTGCTGGCGTTGGTCATGTCCAAAGAGTTTCGTGCTCGGGCGATGGTGCGGGTGTCGATTCTCATCCCGTGGGCTATTCCCACGGCGGTCTCGGCCATGTTGTGGGCTATGTTTTTTGATCCGCGCACCGGGTTTGTGGACTTCTTTTTAGGAAGGGTTGGGCTGCCGGGAAGCCACTTGGTGTGGTTCAATTCGGCGTTTTTTGCGTGGATACCCATCATCCTCAGCGACATGTGGAAGAACACGCCATTTATGGCGCTTCTTTTGATGGCTGGTCTGCAGTCAATTCCTAAAGAGCTCTATGAGAGCGCCCGGATAGACGGAGCGGGTTCCTGGCAGGCGTTTTGGCGGGTCACCATTCCCTTGATGCAGCCGGTGATTTTGGTCGCGCTGATTTTCCGCACGTTAAGTGCGTTGCTCGTGTTTGACACGGTGTTCGTCATGACCGGCGGGGGACCGGGCACCGCCACCACGGTAGTGGCGTATTACAACTGGTATCAGTTCTTTACCGCGCTCAATTATGGATACGGAGCCGCCATTTCGGTGGTCATTACGGCAGTGGCGATGTTGATGGCGTTTCTCTACGTGCGGGCCACAGTCCGGCAGGGAGGCTTGTTTCGGTGAAGAATCTGTGGACGAAGATTGGATTCGTGGCTCTGGTTACCGCGATTCTCGTATACTCTCTCTTGCCCTTTTTGTGGATTCTGCGCTCGTCGCTGGAGTCCAACAAAGAACTGGCACAGGCCACCAACAGCTTTTTGCCCTCGGCGCTGACCTTGACTCAATATCACGGGCTGTTCGCGAACCAGGACTTCCTGCGCCCACTCTTGAACAGCCTGTTTATTGCAGGATGTGCCACCCTCATCGCAGTGGTGTTGGGTGCGTTCGCAGCTTACGCTCTGGCGCGCCTACCGGTAAAGGGGAGAGCCCTGGTGTTGGGCGGCGTGCTGCTGATCTCGTTTTTCCCGCAAGTGGGAATGATCGGGCCGCTGTTTTTAGTTTTTAAGAAAATCCAGTGGATCAACACCTACCAGAGTTTGATTTTTCCCTACCTGATTTTGTGTTTGCCCATCGTCACATGGATACTCACAGCGTTTTTTTCACAGATTCCTGCGGAGATTGAGGAAGCAGCCATGGTGGATGGCGCAAGTATTTTGCGCACCATCTGGGACTGCTTTGTACCCCTGGCCATGCCGGGCATTTTCACAGCGGGCATTTTAGGATTTCTCTTGTCGTGGAATGACATTTTATTCGCCATCTCGTTCATCCAGACGCCCAACATGTACACCGTGCCGATGGCTTTGGTGAACTTTCGTAATGCCTTCTATATTCAGTACGGCCAGATTGATGCCGGGGTTGTGGTCGCGTCGGTTCCCATTGCTCTCATCGTTGTCTTATTGCAGCGGCGGATTGAATCGGGGCTAACCGCTGGTGCTGTGAAGGGATAAGCGACGGGGTCCAATCTTGGGACCTAAGGACGTCTGGTATCGGGCGTCTGTCGACCGGCTGTGTGTCAAAGTGGACGTTTGGCGTGACAAATTACTCCAGAGGAAATGGGTGTCCACATGCTTCAGACTTTTCTTCGTGACCAGCCCGAAAACAACGATCCTGCGAAACGTCAGTGGTGGAAAGAAGCCGTGGTGTATCAGGTCTATCCACGCAGTTTCATGGACAGTAATGGCGATGGCATCGGTGATCTAAAAGGCATCATTTCTCGACTCGACTACCTCAAAGACCTTGGGGTCGATGTGCTGTGGCTAAGCCCCGTTTATCCATCACCCAACGCGGATAACGGATACGACGTCAGCAATTACCGCGCTATTGCCGACGAGTTTGGAACCATGGACGACTTTGACGAGTTGTTGGCGGGAGTCCATCGACGGGGCATGAAATTGCTGATGGATCTCGTGGTCAACCACACGTCTGACCAACACCCGTGGTTTCTCCAGTCGCGATCATCCAAGGACAATCCTTACCGCGATTATTACATCTGGCGTCCCGGCAAGAACGGTCAAGAGCCAAACAATTGGCAGTCGTATTTCAGCTGCTCGGCCTGGGAATATGACGATATGACCGACGAATATTACCTTCACCTATTCACCCGCCATCAGCCCGACTTGAATTGGGAGAACCCCAAGGTGCGCGACGAAATTTACGACATGATGACATGGTGGCTGGACAAAGGGATCGACGGCTTTCGGATGGATGTCATCAATGGCCTTGCCAAGGCGCCGGGCTTGCCTGATGCACCGTCGCACGGTCAGCGGCGGTATGTGTGGGGCGGGGAATTCTTTCTAAACGTGCCGCGAGTTCACGATTACCTTCAGGAGATGCATAGACGCGTGCTCTCCAAGTACGACATCATGACCGTCGGAGAGACGGGATTCGTCACGACGGAACACGCCAAACTTTATGCCGGCGAGGATCGCAATGAATTATCCATGGTCTTTCAATTTGAGCACATGGGACTGGACGGCGGCGAAGACAAATGGGACTGCAAGCCGTGGAGCCTCCTGGAACTGAAAAAGGTTATGAGCCAATGGCAGAACGACCTGTATGGGGTCGCGTGGAATAGTCTATACCTCACCAACCACGACCAACCGCGTGCTCTGTCCCGTTTCGGCGACGACAGGAATTATCCTGTGGAATCCGCGAAGATGCTGGCTACCTTTCTACACTTGCAACAGGGAACCCCATTCATTTACCAGGGTGAAGAAATCGGCATGACCAATATGATTTTTGACAATCTGGTCGACTACCGTGATGTGGAGATCTTCAATTTGTGGCGGGATCGCGCGGAAACCGGCGAGACCGATTTGGGCCGCCTGATGCACGCCATTAGCCTGAAGGCCCGCGACAACGCGCGTACCCCGATGCAGTGGGACGACAGCGCGCATGCCGGATTCACCCGGGGAGTGCCATGGATTAAGGTCAATCCGAACTATCCACAGGTTAACGTCCAGCGATCTCTTACGGATGACAATTCGGTATGGCACTACTACCGTAAACTCATCGCGTTGCGTAAAAAGCATCCCATTATGGTTTATGGCAAATACGATTTGATCCTGGCCGATCATCCGGAAATTTACGCTTACACGCGAACCCTCGGCTCAGAGGTTTGGCTGGTCGTGTGTAACTTCTTTGCCAATACGCCAGTATTCGAGTTGCCCATTGACTTGCTTTACGGTGCCACCGATTTACCTGAGGATCCTCCGGAACTGATTATTAGCAACTACCCCGAGGATGCTTCCCAGTCCCTATCGCAAGGCCATTTCACACTGCGGCCATACGAGTGCCGCGTCTACCGGTTAACGTCAGGGCGAGGAGCACGACTTGGACTGGCAAATTAAAGCGCTATACGCGGGCTCATATGCAGGTATCAGCCATTGTTCTTGAACATGTGACGAAACGTTATGGGGGCCCCCAGGCGACTAGTTAATCCCCGTGACGATGAGGAGTATCCACTCACGACAACTCTATCAACGGCGGGGATTACTCATGCTGCCCGCGATGGGGTCGGCATTAGCATGCCCTCAACCATCTTGAACGATGGCCCCTTCTTCAACCCGTATGGTTTTTGCCCCCGCTCTCACGCATCGAACGCCTGGTTAACGACACGAAATAGTTGCGCTGCCGTCATACTGTGGCCACCTGGGCCGTTCCATCCTCCTCATCGACACGGCTCCCGGCCGCATGGTCTTATTTCGCCGACTGGATGGGGAAGCCGTCGGCGGCTTGGGCTTGGGCAGCCGACCATGAAACCCCATCCAATTGCACGAGATAGTTTTCAATAGCCAGTGTCGACGCACCGGTCTTCAGAAGAGCGGTGACCCCCTGTGGAATTCTCACAACATTGTCGGTCCACGTGGGGATAATCCCGAGATGTTGATAGAGCGCCGCAAACTGGCCATGTTGCACCTCAGACACGTGGGATGACTTTCCGACCCCCGATCCATCCAAGATGGCCGACAGGTAGCTGGACTCTGTTCCCTCACCCGAAAATATCGCGCCGGCCTGAACCGCGGCGCGTTCTTCCACATAACCCATCGACATCCCGTCTTGAATGGCCGACTGGGGATTATATCCCAGGTTGCCAATCACCGTGCTCGGGATGTCATCAATGGTCACGGCTTCCGGCTTTAACACGGGCAGCGTCCAGACTGGAGCGGGCGGGGTTGATGGCGTCCCACTGGGCGGAGTGGATGGTGTCCCGATGGGCGGAGTTGATGGCGTCCCAATGGTTAGTCGCAACGTTTGTTGCGCCGTGTGACCCAGGGCATCAGTGACCGTGACGATCACACTGGTTGTCCCGGTGCTGATTGGGGTGCCACTAATCACCCCCCAGGTGGACAGAGTCAGATCAACGGGCAGGGTCCCCGAAGCCTCGCGCCACGTGTACGGGGCCACATCTCCGCCGGCCTCGAGCGTCTCGGTGTAGGCCATTCCTTGGGTGGCGTCGGGAAGACTGGCCGTGACGATAACCGGATTGGTCGGCTGCCAGAGCAGGTAGGGATACGCGGCGTTGTACGCGGGAGAAAGGCCCCATGTGTTGGTGAAGTCCCAGTTTACATAGGTCGACGCGGCCTGCATAAGCGCCGTCGTTTCCCCGGTTGCCCCGGCTTGGGACCCTGCGCCGACTCCTTGCGTTTGCTTGGTGGTCGCGGTGTTAAAGTAGGAATTGCGGATGGTCCCGCTAAATTGAACGCCGACCAGCCCCCCTGGTACTGCCCGCCCAAGACCGGCCCAATCGCATAGCTGGTCGTGATGCTGCCGCCGGTCTGCCCACCCACAAGTCCCCCATTGTCGCTCGCCCCGGCGCTTGTCACGGTACCGATCGCAAAGCTGTTCGTAATATTGCCATCCAGCAGCCCCACCAGCCCGCCGATCCACGCCGGACTGACGGCATTGCCAGAGACCGCCACTTGGACCCCGACATTTTCTATTGTTCCGTCACTCCACCCAAAAAACCCCACCCTGGAATCCGTGGCGTCCGTGATGGATACCCCCGACACCGTATGCCCTTGGCCATTAAACGTGCCCTGAAAGGCTGAACTGTTCCCCAGCGGCACCCACGGGTACCCCGTCAGATTCACACTATTCATTAATTCAATCTTGTCATTCAGGTATGCGCTTTGATTCTGGTCGATATATTCCAACTGCGCTGCCGAAGACACTTGCACCCAACCGTTCACGATGGGCCACTGGCCTGTGGCCTTAACCGCCTGGAAGGTTGTGAAGAGCACCCCACAGAATGCTATCGTCGTCGCCAGCCCTACACGTCGGAAGCCTTTTTAAATGGTCATCGATTGTCACAGCCCCAAAGCTTCCAGTCTGGTAACTGGAAGCTCCGCTGAAAGTCCCCCTTATATGAGTGTCAGTGTGGCTATACCGCGCTCCTCGGCTTTATTGAAAGGCAAGACTAGCGCATCCCAGCCACGTCATCGCCATTCGGACACGTCTTGCCTTTGCCGTCTGAAACAGATTCTAAGTGACAACTGACGAAATGGGAAAAGATTATCCCGGGTTTGAACCCAAAAACGCCCAAGGGTCGCCTCGAGTTTCACGGGAAAAGCCTGGATTCGGATGGGATCCTCACGTATCGGCGACACAGCCAGGCCGTTTTGCCGTCCAGCCAAGCTCACGGATTCCTCTGCAATCGGGAACGACAGCGGGCGGCTCCCGCGATGGTGCCGCCCTGTTAACAACATGAATCCTATGCTTTCTAATCCATAACCGCCTAACCCGAAGCTCGGGGACAGCTGCCCTCTCCTTCCCCGCTAGCCTTTCACGGCGCCGGCCAACAAACCCCGGACAAAGAACTTCCCTAATACGATGTAGACGACGAGCGTGGGGATGGACACGAGCAATGCGCTGGCCATTTGCACATTCCATTGAATGGTTTGACTGCCTGCAATGTTGACCAGAGCTACCGTCACCGGTTGATGCGGCGGATTGGTCAGAGCAACCGCGAACAGGAAATTGTTCCAGATCTGCGTAAACTGCCAAATCGCCGACACGACGAAGCCGGATACCGACAATGGCAACATCACATAGCGGAAGATTCCCCAATACCCGGTTCCGTCAATCTTAGCCGCTTCCAACACATCGTCCGGAATGTTCGCATAAAAGTTTCGGAAAATGAGGGTCGTAATGGGAATGCCATACACGGTGTGGACTAGGATGAGCCCCGGAATCGAATTGTAGAGCCCGATGGTGTCCATGACGCGCAAAAGTGGAATCAACACGCTTTGATAAGGAATAAAGAGCCCCATTAAGACGATGAAAAAGAGCACGTTGGCTCCTCGAAACCGCCACTTTGACAACGCATAGCCATTGACAGCGCCTAGAGCACTGGACAAAAGAGTCGCCGGAATTGCCAAGTAGAAGCTGTTTCCGAAGTTCTGGCCCAATTGCGCCCAAGCCGCGCGAATACTGGCAAATCCCGGATGCGAGGGCAAATTCCACATCTGTGCCAAGCTGACCGTCGCATTGGATTTCAAACTCGTCACCAACACAACATAGACCGGCAGGAGATATAAAATGGCCGCGATGATTAGAACTATGTAGATAAGTGTTTGATTAAACCGGCGGACTGCCACTAGCGCTCCCCCCTTAGCATGGATAAGACATAGGGAACCGTAAACGCCGCCATTAAGAGCAGCAAGACGATCGCGATGGCCGCGCCTTGCGCGAACGCATCGCCTTGAAAGGTAGTTTGAAACATATTGAGATTCGGCATATCGGTGGAGAAGTCCTGGCCGGAACCCGTCATGGCATAGATTAAACCAAACACCTTTAAGGAGGCCGCGGCTTGAATCACCACAATAGTCGCCGTAGTGCCTTTCAATTGGGGCAGCACAACGGACCAAAACATCCGCCAGGGTCCGGCGCCGTCAATTCGAGAAGCTTCTTTCAGTTCCTCGGGCACTGACCGCAGTCCCCCCAGGTAGACGGCCATGGCAAACCCCGACATTTGCCATACCGCTGCGATCACGACCGCCAGCAGCGCCACGGGGATCCCGATGTCTATCTGTCCTAGGTGAATGGACGGGGCGAAACGGGTACTTAAAAACCAAGCCGGGACATGTTTAAAGCCCAAGGCATGAAAAAACAAATTGATACCGGTCGTCGGATTCAGAATCCACGACCAAATAACCCCGGTCACGACCATGGAAATGGCCATGGGATAGATGAAGATACTGCGAAACAATCCTTCCGCTCGGATCTTTTGGTCAACCAGCAGAGCCAGGATCATACCGACCACGAGGTCGCCAGCAATGAAGAGCACCGTGAATATCACGAGATTGCGCAAGTCGGATTGAAACCGAAATGACGAAAAAATGGCTGTATAATTGCGCAGCCCTGCCCACGTCAGGGTCGGAATAAAACTGTTCCAATTCGTCAACGAAACGTAGCCGGACCACGCGATGAATCCGTAAACAAACACGCCTAATAGGATCAAGGAGGGAATAAGCGTGAAAAACGCCATGCGGTTGTCCCATCCACGAATCCGACCAGCGGGCCTGCGCGCGGTCATCTTTCGGGTGGCCTTGGCTGGCGTGACCGGATTGGCCATGTGAATCCCTCTTCTCCGTCGATGTCAAATGTCACCAGATGGGTCCCCGCAACATGGCGGGGACCCCCTGTCATACCGATTGCTATTTGGACAAAGGATTGGTCTGAGCAGCACTTTGAACCGCGCTGACAAAGCTCGAGACGTTCTTCGTGCTAATCAACGTCACCATCGCGTTTTCAAAGGCCTGCGTGAACCCGGGGTTAGCCCCTCCCTGCCCAATCGTCAGCACCAGTTTGTCCTTCTTAAAGGATGCCATGGCTGACCGGGAATAGGCGTCATAGAGAGTCTTCTTGGCATCAAGACGCGGGGAGAAGGTTCCCTTCAAGGGGTTAAACGTGTCCTGTCCCTTTTGAGAGCCCAGCACCTTCAAGAAATCCATGGTCGCTGTCTTAGCGGCCTTGTTGGACAACTTGGAAGGAAGACCAAACGCATCTGAAACCATGGCAAAGGTGCCTTTGGTACCCGGAGTCGGAACCCATCCAAAGCCCTTTCCAGGGGTCAAATGCAGGTCCGTCGTGAAGTAACCTTGTGCCCAGTCGCCTTGAACGTTCATGGCTGCCTTGCCTTGCGCCACCAACTGGTCCGCCTGCTGCCAGTGCAGAGCATTGGCATCGCTATTGGTGTACTGCATCATCTTCAAGAACATCTGAGTCGCCTTCTTGACGCCGGCAGAATTCCACGACGCCTTCCCATACAACAGTTTGTCATATTGAACGGGGCCGACCTCTCCCAGCAACACGTCGGAGTACAGCAAGGTGCTTTCCCAGTTCCCATGATTCGCCAATGCCAACGGGGTAATGCCATGCGACTTCAGAACCTTGGCGTCGGCAAAGAATTGCGCGAAGGTGTGGGGCGCCGTCAGGTGGTACTTCTTAAAAATGGCGGGGTTATACCACAGGACGTTGTCACGCTGCATGTCGACGGGCACCGCATAAATCTTGCCTTTCACCGCCAGCATGTTGAGAAGGCTCTTCGGGAACGCCTTGTACCAGCCCTCTTGCTTGTATAGGGAATTCAAAGGAGCCATGTCGCCCGCTGCGATCCAGGACAACAGGGTACCGCGGCCCGCGTGAACCTGGAAGGTTCCGGGCGGGTTGTTCGCCTCCATGCGACTGGCCAATACCGCTTTCGCATTAGACCCCGCGCCACCAGCTACGGCTTCATTAATGACGTTAACATGAGGGTATTGCTGGTTAAACACACCGATAAGCGACTTCAGCGCCTTGCTGCTAGCCACTCCCGTCCACCAGCTGAAAATTTGCAGTTGCGTTTTGCTTTTGGCAGCGGAAACATGGGACGTGGCAGGCGTGGCCGTGCTCCCATGGGCACCCATGGCGCCTACGGCGCCCAATGCCATCACGGCAGTCAACGCAATAGTTGTGCTCTTGCGAATCGTCATGCTATTCCTCTCCTTCTTTATCTCGGACAGCAATGCCGCAGGGGAACGGTGGTAAACATACATCGTTTAACAGACCAACCATCGGCCTCTATTTCCCGTCTTTATGCGGAAAAATCCCCCATATTAGGGCATTCCTTCCTAGCATGGTATTTCGTATGTATGTTAAACTAAATATCTGAGAAGTGCAATCGTTTAGACCATGTTCGATAATCGCGACAATTGTCTCTAAAACGACTTCGAGAGGACTAACGGCATGTATCGCACTGTAGATGCGTCGGTCATGCGGCAAGTGAACAAGCAGACCGTCTTAAGCCTGATCTATCAAAAATCGGTCACGTCCCGCGTCGCAATTTCTGAAGAAACCGGCCTCAATCGCGCCACCGTGTCGTCCTTGGTCGACGAACTGATCGCCGAAGAATTCGTTGAAGAAATTGGCCTGGGAAGTTCAACCGGCGGACGCAAGCCCATTTTGCTGCGCTTTAATGCTCGAGCGGGCTATGCCGTGGGCGTTGACGTCCAGATTACCCATGTGACCAGTGTGTTGACCAACGCAGCCCGCGACGTCGTTCATTATCAGCGGCTCGAACTGGAGGCCAATCAGGAGCACTACACCACAGATTGGCTGCTCGCCATCTTACGCCAAGAAATACAAGCCGTGATTGCCGCCATGCCCGCGTCGCCCCACGGGGTCTTGGGCGTGGGCATCGCCCTGCCAGGCCTCATTAACCACACCGCGGGGCGCGTCATCTATCTTCCCAACCTTGGGCTCGCCGACTGGGGCATTGTTGAGGAATTATCGCAATGGTTCCCTTACCCCTTTGTCGTAGACAACGATGCGAATTGTGGGGCTTGGAGCGAATATCTGACCCGACGCATTAACAACCTGGTCTTCGTCAATGCGGGAGTCGGAATAGGTTCTGGAATTATTATCAATGGAGCCCTGTACCGCGGTCGGGACGGCATCGCTGGAGAATCGGGGCATACCACCATCGCTGCCAATGGTCTTCTGTGCTCGTGCGGAAATTATGGATGTTGGGAAGAATATGCGTCAGAACGTGGTCTAGCCCGTTATCTGAGAGAATTCGGCGTTGAAGCAGACATTGGGCCGCATTTTGTGACCGACAGCGTCCACCTGGCCCAGTCCGGAGACCCCGCCTTCCGCCATGCTTTCCAAAAACTTGGCGAATCGTTGGGAATTGGACTATCTAATGTCCTGCAAGTGTTGAATCCCGAAGTCGCCTACTTAGGCGGGACGGTAGCTGAAGCCCAATCCTTGGTGCTGGGCGAGATGCATCGGGTGATCCGCCATCGCTCCATGG
The DNA here is from genome assembly GCA_021799435.1 of Bacillota bacterium. GTDB lineage: Bacteria > Bacillota > Sulfobacillia > Sulfobacillales > Sulfobacillaceae > Sulfobacillus_B. The sequence continues at coordinate 20,535 of JAJZAN010000024.1, forward strand.
ACGCCAACAAGGGGACCCGCATCGTCGTGGCGGAACCGACGGCAGTGGCCCTAGGAGCCGCGGGACTCGCCATCTCCCAAGCTGTTAAGATGGTGCCGGTCCCAACCGCGTAACCAAAATACTTTGATGCTTGGCGAGTGGCTGGCTTTGCGTTTTGGGTTGGTCGAATCCCGGCCTAAAGCGTGCTAGCCCAGGCTGCACTTCCCGTCGCGGCCTTGTGACAGCAGGCGGGGGTGACAGCCGCGCGGGCAGGGTGCGTTATTGAACCAAATGGTAGTCCTCATGTGCCAAAATGCGATCAATAGTCGGCACCAAGGCTGGCATGGACTCCTCGGCCCATTGCCGGACGTCCCGGTATACCGCCGCTTCACGTTGCTCTCCTTCAGCAATGTCGTCCGATTCCACCTGTGGGAACTGCGCCTGAAGGCCCATTTTACCCATACTCTTGCCGATCCATCCCATGTGCCGCATCTCGTCGATGGATCGCTCCTCCATGTCGAGCCCCATCTGTCGTCCGTGGTCCTCCATAAAGGACCGCATCAGATACGCTAACATCTGTTGGTACTCAATCCCGACGGTCGCCTGCAGCGTACGGGCGATGTGCTGCACTTCGGCATCCGGACGCTTGATCGACTGCGGTTCGCCGTGGGATTGGTCGAGCATCTCCCGAAACTGCCGCAAGTGGTCGAATTCATCCGCGTTGATGCGTCTGAGCAACGCTTTAATGGAGTCCTGGGGGATGACATCGATGTGTTTGTCGTATTGTTCAATGGCCTTGATTTCCACTTCAATATCCTTCTGCAAGGCGGACTGAATGGTCGATACCGAGCCAATCTCCGGAGTCTTGAGATTGGGGACCCCGCCAAGCTGGGCAATGGTATGTCCGAGCCACTTGAAATGCCGCATTTCGTCATACGCGATTTCGAGCACCTCACGGCCGTATTGGCGAGCCACCGTCCACGCATGTGTAAGGTAGTAAACGATGGCTTCGTGCTCGCCAAACAAATCGTCATTCAGCATGTCCACGACGTGCTGCGTTTCCTGGTCCATACTCTGTCCTCCTCCGATCAAGTCACCCGACGGTGGCACCATCGCCATACCGACGGAGCCACAATCTGCCACATAGGATGGACAGGCACGTCTCCGAATATCCACGCGTCACGTTGCGGGTCAGAGGGACTGGTGCCGGTTTTTTTAGTTATGGGAAGGGTATGATACCGCCCAATAGGTTGGGTATGTCGGGCAACGCATGCCGTCTCCTGTGCAGCGGCGTTGCGAATCCCCCGGAGGAGGTTCATTGACGTCCGTGGTGTTGCTCTTCCATAGCTACAGTTACGTGTCGATTGCGCAGCCTGGATATACTCCGAATCCACCCCGACCGACCCCGATGAGTCGGTCGTCATGACAACCACCGGAACCCATGTGCGGTCCTCGTGGACCGAATCCGCGGTCTGGGCGGTCGCCCATGCGATCAATGATGGTTATCCCACTCTGTATTTGCCGCTGTTGCCGGTGTTGATGTACCGATGGCACTTCACCCCCAGCCAGGCCGGCCTCTTGGCTGGTTTGTTGGCCCTCACGACACAAGCCTTGCAACCGCTTCTCGGGGCCTGGGCGGATCGCCGGGGAGGGCCTTGGTTCATTGTTGGCGGCCTCGTCATAGTAGTGCGGGCAACGCCCTGGGCCTGGCCTGGGCACCTACTTACGCCGTATTTGCCGTGGCGTTGATGCTGGGTGGTGTCGGCAACGCCGCATTTCATCCGCACATGGCAGCCCTGGTGAGCCGGAATGAAGAAACTCACCGTGGTCGGTCCCTGGGCGGTTGGATGGTCAGCGGCATGATTGGACATAGTTTGGCGCCCTTGGCCGTTGTGGCTCTATGGCACAACTGGGGATCGTGGGGGGTGGCCAGCCTGGCAGTGCCTGGAGTGCTGGCGGCCGGCGCACTCTATAGGTTCCGCGCGTACGATTCCGCGACCCCCGCTTTCCCACCGTCGATCCCCCATTCCCTGGCGCAAGGTGTGGGAGCGCAGCCAAGGGTTCGGTGCGATTATTGTGTTGCGCAACTTGGGGGCGGCCAGCCTTCTGACTCTGCTGCCGCTCGTCTGGCACCAGCGAGGCGGCAGCCCAACCCAAGCGGGCACCCTGCTGGCCGTGGTCTACGCCGCAGGGATGATTGGCAATCTCATCGGCGGCTCGCTCTCCGACAAATGGGGTGTGCGGTGGGTTTTAGTGGGATCCTTGGTCGGGGCCGGCATCTCTGCCGCGGTCGGTGGGATGACCACGACGGGAACCGGTTGGGCGTTTTGGATCGCCGTGGCCATCTGGGGCTTCACCGTCAATGGAGCGGGAGCCGCGATGCTTGTCTATGGCCAGTCCATGTTCCCCGACAAATTAGGGTTGGGCTCGGGACTCACCATGGGTTTAGGCAATACGGTTGGCGCCTTCGGAGCATGGGGTGTCGGGGCCATTGCCCAATGGCATGGACTATCCCTTGCGATTGACGTGGCTGCCGGTTGCCTGGTCTTGGGGGTCATACCGGCCCTGACGTCCGTAGAGGACGCGAAGGAGTCCCGTCCTGGGGGTTAACCACCCGGCCACTCGGTGTGCTGATGCATAGTGTGCCGTCTAAGACCTTCTGGTATCACCCCCCAGGCGCCTATAACGAAGAAGGACTGTAACTTTCGCGGTTCGCGCACGTTATAGTCACAGCAGGAATTACGAAATGGAGGGTGCCCTGTGCTCAAACATTGGATTCTAGCGGCCGCCATCGTGTCCGGAGGCACACTTCTGGCCCAACATCACATTCATCGCCAAGTCGCTCAATCCCTAAATCAGTCTGCGCCACCCGCTCACGTAGCGGTCCGGGCAAAGAGTCCACATCCCAAGGCGACATCTCTGCACATCTCTGCTGTCGATTTCATCTCCCCCAAAGTGGGCTGGGTCGTTGGCGCGCCCATGAACGCCAACGGGCAACTGTCGACCGAGACAGTCTATCGCACAGTCGATGGGGGAAAGACATGGTCTCCGATAGCCACATGGGATAGTCGCCACCCATTACCGGCGCCCGAACAATCGACCCCGGGCATCCCGCCCATCACCCGCCTCAGCTTCCAGAACCGCCATTTAGGCCACGCGGTGGAATTCCTGGGCGTCGGGACAGGGCAAGCGGCGTTCGGCGTGCTTTACACCAATGACGGCGGGCGCCATTGGAAACTCGAAACCCGCCAGATCCTCGTTGGCTCAAACGGTCCGATTAGCCTCAGTTTTCCTGGCAACGGAGCCACTGGGTGGTTGGGCAATGGTTCTTTTGCGGGGGCGTACACGCTTCTAGCCAAAACCACCGACAACGGCAGATCCTGGTCTACATGGGCGCAAGTTCCCGGCCCCGTGCCCTCGCCTTCAGCTCTGGACATGCACTTTTCGTCGCTAACATCGGGATATATGGTGGTTGCCAGCAACGGCTATCAAAAGACCCGCCCGTCGCTGCAAATAATGACCACGCGGGACGGCGGCTTGCGTTGGAAGACCCAAAAGCTGTCGGTTAACGGTCTCCCTGACCTCATTACGGGTCTCTCCTACGTCAATCCAGCCACCGGATGGGTCGTGGCCGGCTCCATCAACAGCCCTTACGAAGTCTACCATTGGAACCACGGCACATGGGCCCCTCGTGTCACGCCAGGCCAGGGAACCTCCAACCCACCCCTGTTGGACTTGGTTTCCGCGAACGCAGCCTACCTATCTCAATTCAACGGCTCCAGCAGCAGCCTATGGAAAACGGTTGACGGCGGCACCCACTGGACGCGCGTGACATTGCCGAGGTAGCTGTCACGTCGCATCCACGACGGCTGAGCCTGTGCTGGAAACAGTTTGCGCACGTCAAAACCCGTCCAACTGCCAAAAGGAGCCCCCGCATCGGCGGGGGCTCCACGGTCACGGACTCACTTATGCGAGACTCTCCGCCACATGCCCGTGAATACGCTTCGCGAACGCCCGATTGACGTGCTGGAACTCAATCGCCTGGCTAATCGAACGAGCCGCTTCGGGAATAGGGTGCGCCTCGAGCCATGCCACCGCCTCATCCGCGAGAGGCTCCTCCGTCATCCGTGAGACGGGGGCCAACATGGGATATTGCATAAATGGGGGGAACTTGGCGGTCAAGTTCTCCCAGTTGCTCTGAATGTAATCCCACGTCACCCACCGAGCCCGCCGGTTAGCCAAGAGGCGGCCAATCGCAAAGGCGCCGTCTTGCACCCGCACATCGGGTGAATTGTATAGTGCCAAGGTCTTCTGCACGAGTTCCGGCTCTTGAAAGTCAGCCAATGCGTAGAGGTAGCGGGTGATGTCCTGCGGAGTGGCCGCACTCTGATATTGAGTGCGGACCATATCCCACTGGTCGAGACCTCCAGCAGCCGCCACGACATCGACCACCGCCGTCAAGAGGTCGGGAGAGATTAAGGACTCCTTGCGCACATGGGCCATGAACCGGTCCCGAGCCGATTGACGGACAGACTCGTCTTCTCCAATGGTGCCCAAGAGCCGCACCACTGTCGCCCGCAGGCGTCCGCGCCCCACATCTTCACCCGATGCTGGCTCCCAGCCTAGATCGGCCAAAACCGGCGAGGTGATGTTCCGCACGAAAGACGCCAATGCGGCACGCCCGACGTCGTCGCTGAGATTCTCCAGGGAACCTAGTTGGCGTGCCACACTGCTCCAAACGTCGGCTCCGCGCTCAGCGGTCATGCGACGCCACAGGCTGACCGCTTGACTCAACGGCACCAAATTGGCCAACACCCCTGCCCACACATCATCCACCAAGCTCAACCGCTCTAGGTCTGTCATGGTGTCCCATTGCCCCATCAACGACTCCCATAACGCGCCATCATACGCCGTCCGATAGAATCCCCAGCCACCATGGTTTATCAGCACTGACACGGTGTCCGATGGCAGCTCGACCGTCGCAGAAGTGGAGTCCAGCAGGACAGAACGGGGCTCGGGGCCATGAGCCCGATAGAGGGTGAGGACAACCGGCACCTTCCACAGGGAGTCGCCGCCTCCCTGATATCGAAACATCTGCTGAGTCAGTGTCAACCGATGGCTGGCAGAATCCCATTCTGCTCGAACCAACGGGTAGCCAGCCTGAAAAACCCATGAATCCATGATGCTGCGGACCGGCTGTCCGGACGCCTCTTCTAATGCATCCCACAGGTCGCCCGTCTCGGTGTTGCCGTAACGATGCTTGAGAAGGTAGGCGCTGATTCCCTGTCGAAATACTTCCGGACTCAGATACTGCTCCAGCATACGTAAAATGGCCCCGCCCTTCTGATAGGTCAAGGCGTCAAACATGCCCCATGACTCGACCGGCGGCCCGACGGGATACTCAATGGGACGCGTCGACTCGAGTCCGTCAACATTCATCGCTTGTGATCGGCCATGGCCAAAGATGGTCCAGATGTCCCATTCCGGATGCAAGGCATCGGTCGCCAGCTGCTGCATAAAGGTGGCGAAAGCCTCGTTAAGCCATATGCCATTCCACCAGCGCATGGTGACCAAATCTCCAAACCACATGTGCGCTGTCTCATGCGCGATAACACTGACAATCTCCATCTGTTCCATGGGTGAGGAGTGCACTGGATCGGCCAGCAATGCCTCCTCCCGATAGGTGACAAGTCCCAGGTTTTCCATGGCTCCCGCCGCAAATTCGGGGATGGCAATGTGATCCAGCTTGGCCGCCGGATAGGGAATGCCGAAGTAATCTTGAAAGAAGGAGAGGGTATCGCGTGCGGCCGTCTCCGCCAATTGGGTCATGCTCTCGAATCCCGGTCGGGCCGCAATCCGTATGGGAATGTCGCCCATCATGACCGGCTTGGTTAGTACGAATGGGCCTACCGCCAAAGCCACCAAATAAGTGGACATCGGCATGGTCTCTTGAAACACGACCCGGCGTCGGCCATCCGAATCCATGCTGGTGGAAATCTCTGGTCCGTTGGATAACGCCGTGAGGCGAGGATCAACCACCAGAGTAATGGCAAAGGTCGCCTTAAAGGCCGGCTCATCCCATCCGGGGAATACCCGGCGGGCATCGGTGGCTTCACATTGAGTGGATGCCAGGACTACCGGTTGACCGTCGTCGCCGGTCACGGTCGTGCGGTAAAATCCACGCAAATCTGCCCCTAAAATCCCGTCATACGCGATTTCCAAGGTATAGGGGCCGCTCTCCACGACTGACGGCCACTTAAGATCCACCTGTTCGTCTTCCGGGCGCCACCCCACTTCGGAAGGCTCACGGAGTCCCACGGCACCGTTCAGACTCACCGCGCGAAACGTCAAGTTGACCGCGTTGAGAGAAAACTGATCGAGAGGCTCGCGCACCTCAATCTCAATCGTTGCGCGGCCCGCAAAGGTGCCGCTGTCCAGGTCTGGGACAATCTCCAATGTGTAGCGCTTGGGTACCACCGTGTCAGGCAGCCGATATGGGGGGCGTTCCGCCATTGTAAGGTTCCTCCTAGGTACTCTCCTAAATCCGGAAAAATGGGCCCCCGCAACTCCACAAACCTGCGAGGGCATCTTATCAGGGTTTTACCATAACTTGTGGAATTTTGCCAATTTCCCGGCCTCTTGTCGTAGTTACGGCAGGAAGGAAGAGGATTGCACCAATCCACGAGTGCCAGCCACTGGCGGAACCCAGACCGCCTCGTGATTGTAGAGGTTGCCCTGAACAGCCACGGTCATCGGTGCCACCCCTAATATTTTGACCGCCACGCGTCCATCCTCCTTGGTACGTACGGCATAACCTCCGTGAGGACCGTTAAGAATGGCCCCCGCCGGAACCCGGTAGACATGAGCCCAGCGTTCACTGGCACTAGTCACAACGATGCGGCTTCCGGCCTTAAGACGGTTATCGTTCGCAAACACCACCGACGCTTGATACACACCCTCTGCGGCGCTGGTGAGATCGCGTACCGAGCCCGGCCCGGCATCAACAGCGGAGACGGCCGTCCCCACCAACCAATCACGCACATCAGCTGCTGGTACCGATACCAACACGGTGCGCGGCGTATTGGGCCGCAGGGCTGCCACCGTCGTGGAGCTTCGGAGGCCGCCCACGGACGCCCCAGCCGGCATCACCTGGGTGACAGTTCCCGAAGCGGGTGCCGTGACTGTCTCACCGTTGCTCAAAACAAGCAACGGAGCCCCCTGGGGCACCTGTTTTCCGGGAGCTGCCAAACTCCGCGCCACCAAGGCCGCCGAACCGTGATAGACTACGGGGGTCGGCATCACGTCCGTGACCACCCCCGTCGCTGAGCGGCTCACGGTTAAGGGGCCCACGGTCACCGACTGCCATCGCACCGACGCTGTGCCTGCCGTTGGTGGGGTTCCACAGGCCGAGAGTCCGAGTCCCGCACAGACTGCACCCAGCACCCAATAGTGTCGTCCTATTCGCATCGCAATGCCTCCGCCGGGGCCAACCGCGCCGCCCGGGCGGCTGGATAGATGCCAAAAAGAATTCCGAGCGCCACGCACGCCGCCAACGCAAGAACCGGCACGGTCGGATTAATGGCAGCGCCAATATGGAAGCGGCTGGTGAGCGCTACGGATGCTCCAATGCCTGTTGCGACCCCCAAGATGCCGCCGCTCAAGGAAATGATCACGGATTCGGCCAAGAATTGCACGAGCAAGTCCCGCCGCTTAGCCCCCAAACTTTTACGGAGCCCAATTTCACGAACCCGCTCCGATACGGAAATAAGCATGACGTTCAGCATCCCGATACCACCCACCAGCACCGAAATGGCTGCCACCCCGACCAACACTTGCGTCAAGAGACTCGTAATCTGCTGGGTCACGCTCAAAATGGCTGATTGGGTTAAGAGAGTATACCGACCTGAGCCGCCGAACCAGGTGTTCAATTGGCGGTTTACCGCGCTCAAGGCCTGGGAGAGATGGGTGGTTTGACGCGCTTGAATGTAGACGGAATCAATGGACGCAATTTGGCTGAAATCCTGGTAGGTGGTAATGGGCGTCATAACGACAGCGTCCTGGTTCACGGTCAAGAACGCCCCCTTGGCGGCAAACACGCCCACCACCGTATATGGTTCATGGTCAATCATCACCTGACGTCCCACCGGATCGACGTGTCCGAACAGTTGACGGCTGGTTTGTGCGCCGAGCACCGTCACGTTTAAATGGGACGCCACGTCCGCAGAGGTTAAATACCGGCCAAACGCCAAATGATATTGCAAGATATCGGCCAGGTGCGGGGTCGTGCCATAAAGCGTGACCGGGGCATTGTGCGATCCCGCGCTGACCGCCGTGGTCTCGTAGTCCACGGGAGCCGCGTCCTTCACACCCGGCAAGCTGCCCAATTTTTGCGCTTGCCCGAGCGTCATGTCGTGCTGGTTGTTGCTCGCTCCCACCAGCGGGTTCATCGTGGCCACTATCAAGTTGGTGCCGAGGCTTTCCACCCGGGTGTCCACACTGTTTGAGGCCGAATGCATGAGCGTCGTCAACGCAATTACAGCAGCCACCCCAATTAAGATGCCGAGGAGGCTTAAGACGGTCCGTAGTTTATAGACGCGAAGCGGGCGCCACGCTTGCCGCACCACATCATCAATTCGCATGACTGGCCGCCCTCGCTTCCATTTCTAAAATACCGTCCGCAAGACGCAGACGACGATCAGCCACGGCTGCGAATTGGGCATCGTGGGTGATGAGGACGATGGTTTGTCCACTGCCTCGGAGTTCCTCAAAAATCTTGGTGACGTCCCGCCGACTGGCATCATCTAAGTTTCCGGTAGGTTCGTCTGCCAAAAGAATCTTCGGTGATCCAGCCAAGGCCCTGGCCACAGCGACCCGCTGCTGCTGGCCCCCGGACAATTCGTGCGGCCGATAATCCATACGATGCCCGAGGCCCAGACGCTTGAGCCAGGCCTCAGCCGACTGCCGACGCACCCGTGGCGCCAAAGACCGATACACGAGCGGCAATTCCACGTTTTCCCGCGCCGATAGCGTGGGCACTAAATTGAATGACTGAAAAACAAAACCAATCGTACGGTTGCGCAGCCCGGCCAGATGCGCGTCCGACCACCGACCCACCTCCAGCCCGTCAATCCAATATTGTCCGGTGGTGGGCCGGTCCAAGAGTCCGATGATGTTCATTAAAGTCGACTTGCCCGAACCAGAGGGCCCCACGATAGCCAGAAACTCTCCCTCCGGGACGGTCAGATCGATGCACGACAACGCCGTCGTCGTGACGCGGCCGTGATAAATTTTGCTAACGCCGTTTAGTTGCAGCACGTCGCCCGTCGCTCCTTTTGCAAGGTCTTGTGGAAGCGTATCAAGGGATTCACTCGAAGTACTTGTCCTATCTCCATCTTTGAGGATTGGCAGAAGATTGCCAAGTCAATTCTGATGGAACGCTTGGCACGATTTGACTTGAATGGCACGCCGGACGCCTCGGTGACGACACAAAAAAACGATGCGTGCGGCAAGTGGTGCCCTGCCCTAAACGCATCGCCGCGGTTTGAAACGTCGCCAATCCACGAGACAATCGTTTTAAACGATCCCCCTCCGGCGTGGGAAACGAGCGGCGGCAACTGTCGCGTCGCCGTTCCTTTCCGACCTGAGCGCTAATCCCGCGATCTATTCTTGCAGATACAAAACCAGCATATGGCGCCGGAACAACCGCAGGCCGATGAATCCCAGAACGAGGACGAATGCGCCGAGCACTTCAGCCGCCCGACCCAACCATGCTGTTGTCAACGACACGTGAATCCACCCCAACAGGAACGGCACAATCAGAATGCCTACCGCAAACACTGTCACCAAATAAGCCCCTCGCTGATCTCCCACCCGGAGTGCCACAAACGTGCCCACGACCGACGTATACAAGGCCAGTTCAGCGGTCATCCCCAGCACGATGATGCGGCCGCGCCTGCCGAGGCAAGAAACAGCCAATGCAGTCCTGCCCGCTCAGGATGCCGACCACCACCAACTGAATCCCCATGGACAGTAAAGCGGTGGCATAGCCTACGGCGGAAGCCGTGAGGACCTTGGCGCCGAAAATGGCCCAGTCTGGGAGACGGGTGGTCAAGAGATACTCCAAAGTATGACCTACCCGTTCATGCAGGACGAGATCCGGGGCCGTTTGGGCCACGACGACCATCACCGCGAAGAGCACAAAAATCGAGCGCAAGAGCGCGACCAATGCTGCAGCCTGCGGCGATGCGCCATGTTGATGAGCCGCTGATATACTCGGCAGGATGCCGAATGCCAGAACCACCAAAACAAACACTCGAAGAAAGCGGCGATTCCCGAAGAGTTCCGTGACCTCTTTCCACAGCATTGTGCCCAAGTCACTCATTTCCCTCGCCGCCTCCCACCAACCGCAGGTACTCCTCTTCCAACGACACCTGCTCCGGCACCACGGCCCGAACCCCGATGTGCCCTTGAACCAAAGCCGCCACAAGGGGCTCAACGTCTTCGGGCTGACTTATGGCCGCGCGCCACTCGCTCCCGCCCAGTGAGATCAGTTCCACTCCGCGAGGAAGCGACCGCGCACCGACTTTTTCTGGCACTAGACCAGACAGTGTAAGACGCACCGTGTTGACGCCGGTCTGCCCAAGGTTGTTGGGATCGCCGATGGCCACCAATCGACCCGATTGGATAATGGCCACCTTGTCACACATTCGCTGGGCTTCCGCCAACAGGTGTGTACAGAGAAAGATTGTCCGACCCGACTCTTGTGCCAGGGACACCAGCAGCTCGCGCACCATAACAATGCTGGCGGGATCCAGACCCGCGGTCGGCTCATGCAAAATGAGAAGGTCCGGATCCGTCATGAGGGCCCGTGCCAGACCCAGCTTCTGCCGCATGCCTTTACTAAAGCCGGACACGTGATCATCACGCCCGTCCCACAGGTCGACCCGTCGCAGCGCGGCCTCAACCCGGTCCCTCCGGTCGCCAGAATCCATGTGTGCGATCCGTCCCGCAAACTGCAGGTTCTGAATCGCCGACAGGCGATCATACAAGCCCACGTTGTCCAGCATCACCCCGCATCGCGAGCGTACCGCCTGGCCTTCAGAAATGGGGTCGACTCCCAGTACGCGGATCTCCCCCGCGGAGGAACGCAGCATCCCGACCATCATCCGGACGGTGGTCGTTTTCCCTGCGCCGTTGGGACCCAGAAACCCGAAGGTCCGACACGGCCAAACGATTCCCGAAACGCCGCGACAACCCGCGGCATTCTACAGCCTGACTTTCCATGGTACAACCTCCCGTTCAGGCCTCCGGCGGCTTTTCTTGGCTGGCCGTTTGCGACTTGCCGCGCGAAAGCCGCCCAGCGCGCTTCAGTGCCTCAACCATGAGAAATTTGATTTGCCCGTTTACACTACGCAGCTCGTCCGCAGCCCAACGTTCCAAAGCATCGTAGAGTTCGGGATCCAGCCGCAGAAGAAACCGTTTTTTGTCAGCCACTACGTGTAAAGCGTCCCGGTGTTGACCACGGGATGGGCTGCTTGATCTGACGCTAATACCACCATTAAGTTGTTCACCATCGAGGCCTTGCGCTCTTCATCCAAATCCACTAAGCCACTCTGGACCAGGTTGTCAAGCGCCATGTGCACCATACCCAACGCGCCATCCACAATGGTCTGGCGAGCCGCGACAATGGCCTGGGCCTGCTGTTGGCGCAACATCGCCTGGGCGATCTCAGCCGTGTACGCCAAGTGGGCCAGCCTGGCCTCAATGACCTCCACACCGGCGACCTCCAAGCGCTCTTGCAGCTCACGAGCCAAATCCTGAGATTTCCTGATTCCCCAAAAGCGTAACCCGGCCCGGTGCCGCATCATAGGGATGGGTGCCAGCCAAAGCTCGAATGGCGTTTTCCGCCTGCATTTTCACGAACGACACCACGTCATCCACGTCAAACATGGCCTGAGCCGTGTCTCGCACGCGCCAGACCACCACCGCTGCAATTTCCACGGGATTTCCGTCGGCGTCGTTCACTTTGAGCTTTTCGCTGGTGAAATTGCGAACCCGCAGCGATATGCGCCGTCGCATCGTAAACGGATTTGTCCAACGCCATCCGCTGAGGGAAACGGTGCAGACGTACTGGCCGAACATGGTCAGCACGCGGCTCTCATTGGGCTGAACCACGAAGAACCCGCGGGCCACGAGGAGGAATGCGATGACAAAGACGAGCAACCCATGTCCCATGCCGTTTTGATGTGTCCATATAATCCCCACAAACAGTACGGCCTCCAGCAGAATCATGAGAAAGCCCGGCAGGCGCCAAGCTTGGGTTTCCCGCGGGCGAACCATGAGAGCACCTTCTCTTCGGTTGATATCACGATGATGTCACATATGGGGTCCAGCGATGATTGTCCGTCCACCGAAAAACCGAGCGATTATGAGAGGGGCTTGTGTGGCGATTATCCCGAAACATTCCACCGCGCGCGTCCGTTATGGCGGATGCCAATTGCCGATGTAAGGAACAAAGGAACAGAGGTAGGAGGAAGTCACAGATGAAGAAATCCGTGCTGGGTGTGGGGGCCGCAACAGCACTGGCGGCCGCTTTTGGTGTGGTCGCGGTATTGAATTCAGGAGGATCTGCGGTGCAAGCCGCCGCAACCACCCCGAGCCTCGTCTCCGTATACGGGAACGGATCGGTGTCTGTCGCACCGACCACCGCACAAATCAGCGTCAGCGTGAACAACCAAGGGTCCACCGCTCAAGAGGCCCTCAACAGCAACAACGCCACGGCCAACCACGTCATTCAGGCCGAGGAACATCAAGGGGTCGCCAAATCGGCCATTGCCACCGCAGGCCTCAACATCAATCCAGAGTACAACCAGAACGGCACCCAAATCACGGGGTACCAAGTCACGGATACGCTTAACATCACCACCACAGCAGCGGGCGCCGGCAAGGCGGTCGATGCCGCGGTTCAAGCAGGCGCCAATCAGGTGAATGGCATCAACTTTACCGTCCCGAACAACATCGTCTACCGCACGGCCTACAAAGCGGCGATGGCGAATGCCCAGAGTCAAGCATCCGCCATTGCCGGCAGCATGGGCGAGAAGGTCTTAGGGGTAAAGTCCGTAGCATCCGTCAACCAGAACACGACCCCCATGCCGTACGCCATGTCGGTGACCGGGGCAGCCGCCGCCCGAACGCCCCTGATGCCCGGTCAATCGACCCAATCCGTCAGTGTCAAAGTGGTTTACATCATCGGCCATTAGGCCTTCGGCGTTATAGCGGCGGGCGCTCGCCAAAGGACTTCAGCACTTCTACGAGAGTGGCTGCACCATAGCCTGTCGCCCCCGCACCGACGCCGCTGCCATCGCTTTCAAACGACAATCCGGCGATGTCCAGGTGCGCCCACGCGACGTCCTTGGCGAAATGGCCAATAAATAGGCCGGCCGTCACGGTCCCCGCCGGGCGGCCGCCGGAGTTTTTGATATCAGCAGCGGAGGTCTTGTTGAGATCCGCGTAGTCCTCATCGTGCGGCATCTCCCAGGTGGGTTCGGCCGCCCGCTCGGCGGCGTCACGAACCAACCCTGCCAGACCGTCATGATTGGCAATCAGAGCGCTCCGAATACCTCCCAGGGCGACCACGTTCGCGCCCGTCAACGTGGCCATGTCGACCACAGCGCTGGCCCCATGCCGAATTGCCCAGGTCACGCCGTCACCCAATACCAAGCGGCCCTCCGCGTCGGTTGAAATGACTTCCACGAGAGTGCCGTCCATCATCGTCAACACATCGCCTGGTCGAAAAGCGCCCCCTCCGGGCAGATTTTCCGCTAAGGGCAGCACCGCCATAACATTGACGAGAAGACCTATTTCAGCGGCCGTGCGGAACGCAGCGGCAACGGCCGCGGCCCCGCCCATGTCGCCTTTCATCCGCCCCATGCCGTCTCCAGGCTTGAGACTGATGCCACCGCTGTCAAACGTAATGCCCTTGCCAACCAGTGCTATCCAGGGGCTGCCTGGTTTGCCTTCATAACGACCCACCAATAGCACCGGCGGCCGATGACTGCCTTGACCCACGCCCAGGATTCCTCCGGCTCCCATGTCCCGGAGCCCGTCCTGGTGATAGGCGGTCCATTGAATGTTGGCGCTTGAATCCGCTTGCATAAGTTCCGCCAAGTGTTCCGGCGGCTTGACGTTGGACGGCAGATTAATCCAGTCGCGGACTCGCGACTGCCCCTGAAGAATGGCTAGGTCGAGATCCACCCCCGGATAATCCAAAACCGAAACCTTAGGCCCGGTCACCTTTTGATCGGTCAACCGGAACCGATACACGCCCTGGCCCGCGCCCCAGAGCGCAGATCGCCGGGAGGCCGGCTCCAATTCCCGGATGTCCAGTCCTATATGGGCGGGGCTCAACCCCGCGGCAAGCTTCAGGGCCTCCCTGAAAGCCTTTTGGGTTTTCCGCAGTGTGGTCCGCCGGGGAACCATCACCGTTGTCTGACCCGCCTGGCGTTCAACCCAAGGCCGATCCAAACTCTGATCCTCCGTCGCCAACCTCACCAGTACGGGGGCCGCAACATCATCAGCGGCCGTCCACTCGCTCTGAAACATTCTGCCCCTTCTTTCTGACGTGCCCGTCCCTTTTCCCCATATCTTCTCATCCACACCCGACGAATCCTGCCTCCGGACAGGATTTTCTAAGGGCCAACGAGAACTTCTCAGCACTTTTAATTAGGGAGGCCTTCCATGCTGGACAGCCACTGGACGCACGACGCCGAAACCTTGGACCGAACGGACCCCTTAAGCTGGCTCCCCGATGAATACCTGCATCCGCCGGAACTCTGGTACTTTGACGGCAATTCGCTCGGCCTCCAGAGCCGGCGTGCCCGGCAGCGCGTGGAAGCAGCGCTGGACCAGTGGGCGCAACTGGGCGTGCTGGGTTGGAACGAGGCCCCTCAGCCCTGGTTCACCTGGGTGGAAGAGATTGCCGGAACCGTGTCCTCACTTCTAGGCGCCCACAGGGGAGAAGTCACCCTCGGCGCCTCAACCACGGCCATGCTGCACCAAATGCTGGCCACGTTCTGGCCCGGCCATGAGCGCCCCAAAATCCTCATCGACGGCATGGCCTTTCCCACCGACCGATACGCAGCAGCAAGCTTTCTTCGTGGTCACGGGCGGCGCCCCGACTCGGATATGGTGGTGGTCCCAAGCCGAACGGACAACCGTCTGCTGGCCATCGACGAATTGCTGGCGGCCGTCGACGAGCAGGTGGGGCTGGTGGTCTTGCCCTCAGTCGTGTTTTCCACCGGGCAAATGCTGCCCATGGCCGACATCACAGCCGCACTGCGCACCCGCGGGGTGCGGGTGATTTGGGATCTGTGCCATACGGCTGGTCTCGTTCCGCATCGCCTGCATGATGACATTGACCTGGCGGTCTTTTGCACGTACAAGTATCTCAACGGCGGTCCCGGCGCGCCGGCCGGCGCGTTTGTGCACCAAAGCCTGTGGCCGCTTTCGCCCGGCCTGGCGGGATGGTGGGGATCGGCCAACGAACAGCAATTTCACATGACCTTCGATTTCCATGGGGCGTCCGATGCGCACGCTCTGCAAATGGGAACCCCCAGCATCTTGTCACTGGCCGCTTTGGCTGGCAGCGTGGATTTGTTGGCGGAAGCTGGCATTGAAGCCCTCTGGGACCGGTCGCAATCGCTGACCGCGTTTTTGGACACCCTAGTCCGGGAGCGCTTGACGCGCTATGGCGTCGACGTCGTGACTCCACAGCGGGAACGCGGCGGACACATTGCCTTGTCCCATCCGGAGGGACGCGCCCTCAGTCTCGCGCTCCGGGCAGCGGGAGTCGTCCCTGACTTTCGTTTCCCCGACATAATTCGGCTGGCTCCGGCTCCAAGCACGTCGCGCTTTCGCGACTGCCTGGCCGTCGTGGACATTTTGGAACATATTTTGCAGGACGAGGGGTGGCGCGCCTTCGAAGAGGCCCAGCCAACGGTACTGTAGTATCGAAATGCCTCACTCGAACATGCGAGTTCCACTCCCGCAATGGGAGACCGGAATATTCGAGAAGGGGACGTTGCCTAATGAAGTTCGTGCAGCGCACGGTCACCGTGGCCGGCGCCGCGTTGGCGTTGGCGTTAGTTCCGGAAGCGGCTCTGGTCCATGCGCACGCCGATTC
>JAJZAN010000144.1 GCA_021799435.1 Bacillota bacterium
CCAATAGGCCAACAGTTGGAGTGGCAGCGCAGCCAATACGGGGCTCAGGTATGGATCTGGCACTGGAATGGCAAGAACATGATCTACCGGCAACCGCTTCTGAAGCCTTTCGTCTACAATGGCCCACACCTCCGCCCCCCGCGCCTTCACCTCCAGAATGTTGGAGATGCTCTTTTCTGCCAGGTGATGTTCGGTCACGATGGACACCACCGGGGTGCCCTCTTCGATGAGCGCCAATGTTCCGTGCTTCAACTCTCCAGCGGCGTAAGCTTCAGCATGGATGTAGGCGATTTCCTTAATCTTCAGCTGCCCTTCCATCGCCAAGGCATAGTCCAGTCCGCGCCCAATATAAAACACATCTGGCTTCTTAGAAAGCCTCTGTGCCATCTCTTGAATATTTTCCAGATCGCCCAGAATACCCTCGCCTAATGCAGGCAATGACGACAGCCCCCGTACCAGATCGGGCCGTGCCCGACCCTTCTCCGCCGCCAATGCCAGAGCCAGCAGCGTTAGCACTAAGATCTGCGTAGTATACGCTTTGGTGGACGCCACCGCGATTTCCGGTCCAGCGTGCGTGTAAGCGACCGAGTCCGATTCCCGCGCCAAGGTTGACCCGACTGTGTTGACGATGGCATAGGTGGGCATGTGCTGCTCCCGCACCAAATTGATGCATGCCAAGGTGTCTGCCGTCTCTCCTGATTGGGAAATCGCCATCACCAGCGTACCCGGCTCCAAGACCGGATCCTGATAGCGAAACTCCGATGCCACCGATACGTCCACCGGGATCCGTGCCAGTCGTTCGATGAGAGACTTGCCAATTAGTCCGGCGTGGTAGGCGGTACCGGCAGCGACGATCTGGATTCGCTGAATCGACTCCAGCTGTTCCCGTGTGATCCCTAGTTCCTCCAGTACTATCGCACCGTTGTTGGTACGTCCTAAAAGGCAGTCCGCCCACACTTCCGGCTGCTCCATAATCTCCTTCAGCATGAAGTGGGTGTACCCACCACGCTCTGCCTGCCGAATATCCCACGTCACATCGATAATGGATCGGTCCCTCGGGATTCCCTGCATGTCGGTGACTTGTACCGATTCGGGGGTCACCACCGCCATGTCGCCGTTCTCCAGAACCAGCGCTTTGCGGGTGGCCGCCAAAAAGGCGCTGAAATCGGACGCCACGTAGTTCTCGCCTGCACCCAGTCCAATCACCAAGGGACTGGATCGGCGCACCGCCACGATGTGGTCTGGATTGGTGGCAGAGATGGCTAAAAAGGCGTATGCCCCACTCAGGCGCGCCTCGGCCCGCTTCACTGCCTCCACTAAGTCGTCACGGCCGCCATATTCCTCCAGCAGGTGCGGAATGACTTCCGTATCAGTATCCGAGGTGAAGCGATGTCCCAGCGACTCTAGTTCTTCTTTGAGCTCGTGAAAGTTCTCGATGATACCGTTGTGCACCGTGGCGATTTCCCCACGACAATCGGTATGCGGATGAGCGTTTTCGTTCGTGGGCCGGCCATGCGTGGCCCAGCGGGTGTGGCCAATGCCGCAGGGGATTCCTTGCGGCAGAGTACCGATGACCCCACCTAATACGTCTAGCTTGCCTTGAGCCTTCTTGACCAACACTCGACCCTCTGACGCCAGGGCAATGCCGGCTGAATCGTACCCGCGGTACTCCAGCCGCTTGAGCCCATTGAATATGAAAGGAAGAGCATCGCCGTCACGCCCGACGAAACCCACAATGCCGCACATATTGACTCGCCTCCATACGAAAGTGAGTCGGTCCCAGCCGCACGGTTTTGTGTCGTCCTCGCGAACGGCCTTTGTCCGTGATTTATCGGCTGCTGGGTAGCCGGAGGTCACCCGCCGAATGCTTCGAGATCCCTCTCCTCGTCAACCCCACTTTGCATTACGGGGTTCCGGCGCTCGCCACTGCGTCTAGGCCTCAGCCGACTCCAAGGCTTCACGCACTCCCGTTTCCAGCCGGTGAGCCCACTGATTGATGAGGTCCACATCCCTCCCTTCCAACATTATCCTAAGTAGAGGCTCCGTGCCCGACGGGCGAATCAAAACCCGGCCCTCCTCCCCTAAAGCGGCCTCCGCCTCTTTCACGGCTTCCGCAAGCCCGGCGATAACCTTCCAGTCGCTGACCGGTGCTTCCAGTCGTACGTTACGCAATATCTGCGGGTACCGTTCGACTGGGGCCACTGCCTCTTCCAGAGTCAGGCCCGCCTCCGCCACCGCGGCAACCAGGGCTAGTCCGGTCAGCACTCCGTCACCAGTTTCCGTCCACTGCTTGAGGATGACGTGGCCCGACTGCTCTCCCCCTAAAACCGCCTCCTGTTCCCGCATCGCCTTCGCCACCCACCGGTCGCCCACAGGGGTTCGTTCCAAGCGAATGCCCGACCGCTCCAAGGCTCGTTCCAGGCCGAGGTTGGACATGACGGTGGCGACCACGCGGTCATCGGCCAAGTGGCCGGCTGCCTTCAACTGGGTGGCCAGCACGAAGAGAATCTCATCGCCGTCCACGATCCGTCCTGACCCGTCGACGGCAATGACCCGATCAGCGTCGCCATCGAAGGCCAGACCCAACCGAGCGCCGCGGCTCAATACCGCCTCGCGCAAAGCCTCAGGATGGGTAGCCCCGCATTGCACGTTAATCAGTTCGCCCAGTGGCTCGGGATGCAGGACGGTTACCGGCACCCCCAAGGCCTCAAACACCTGCGGCGCTGTGGCACTGGCCGCCCCATGAGCCACATCCAGGACAATCGGCCAGGCTGGGATGCGCCCTGCAAAGATGGACAACAGGTGACGCCGATACTGGGCGACCGCCACCTCCTCGTAATGAAAAATGCGGCCCACCTGGGCCGGATCCGGATCAGGCCAATCACGTGACCGAATCGCGTCCTCAACCCGGGCCTCCAATTCCGGCTCCCACTTCTTGCCCTGTTGGTCAATGAGCTTAATGCCGTTGTATTCTGGCGGATTGTGGGACGCGGAAATCATAATTCCAGCATTGGCCCCCATGGCCCCAATTAAATAGGCCAAGGCCGGAGTGGGCACCATGCCAGCCAGCAGCACATCAATGCCTGACTCCGTCAGCCCAGCCGCCAGAGCCGCTTCGAGCATCGACCCGGACACACGCGTGTCACGACCGATCAGAACACGGGCCGGCCGTCCTAATTCCCGTGCCGCGCCCCGTGCAATATCCATCGCCAGCCCCACCGTCAACGTCTGGTTGGCTACTCCGCGCGCTCCGTCTGTGCCGAATAATGCCAAGCCGTCCACCCCTTCTGTCTTGGGTTATGATGCGCAGAAATACCCTATTAACTCGTGCCGACAATGGTGATAGTCACTTGCACTTCGCCAGAATTTACTAGCGATGTTCCCTTCGGCAGCACCACCGGAACCGCTTCCGTGATGGACTTGGACGCCCCAGTGACATTGATGGGGATCGTGTCTATCCGTCTTAGTCCCGCCAGCGCCTTGACAGAGCCAGACAGCGTGACGCTCGACGGGTATACCGCAATCTGCGAAATCTTATAGCCTGACGCCACCTGGCCCGTCAACTGCGTAATGACCGGCAACACCTTCTGAGGCGGCTTGGGCTTAATGGTCACATCCACCCCGTCGGTAGGGGGATTAACCTGCACCCTCGGAACGACTTTGCCCACCGCATTGAGGGCATGCAGCACCACGTCGGCCGTAAAGCTGTGACTGCGGTTGCCTAGGTTTACCGTTCCCGTGACTGACGTTACTTCTTTCAACGCCCCGGTCGGTCCAGAAATGGTCGCCTGCTTCAAACTGCCCGTGTACCCAGACATCTCCGATCCCGCGGCCGGCAAGCCGGCCACCTTCAGTGTCACAGGAAGCTTCTGCTGCACAATTTTGGCCACCGTGACGTCGACCCGAGCCGGTGTCACACGGTACACGCCCACATTGGCGGGGACGGCCACTGAGACCTTAATCGACCGGGTGCCGGGCCCCTTCAACTGCGACAAATTGACAAACGCTTGCACCTGCGACAAAGACACAGCCCCCACCGCAGATGGCTGTCCTTTTATCTCCACCGAAACACTGGTGGGCGTCACGGACATCACCGTCAAATGCGGATTGATGGACGGATAGGAAACCGGAACGGGCGCCATCGTGCGGTTCGTGCTCGTCGCCTGATTGCTCGTGGCCTGAATCCAGATAAAAATCGCCACAATCACCGAAAGAATTTTGAGTACTGTATTGTTCTCAAGCAGCCTGTCCATCATGATTGCGTACCTCGATGCCAGAGTCTTAGCGGCGTGTGCGGCCGCGTCTTCAGGTATCGGGCGAGCATTTCCCGGAGCGCTCGGTCCTCCAGTCGCCGGTACAGTCGGCCTTCGGCAGCCACCGACACCCATCCGGTCTCTTCCGAGACCGCCACGGAAATGGCATCCGACTGTTCGCTAATGCCAATCGCGGCCCGATGGCGGCTGCCCAGCTCCGATCCCGGCTGAGCACTGTCCGTGAGCGGCAGAAACGCCGCTGCGGCCACCACCCGGTCCCCACGAATGATGCAGGCCCCGTCGTGGAGCGGCGTGTTAGGAACAAATATGTTTTCCAAAAGTGCAGAGGAGACCACGGCATCAATCGGCGTGCCGGTGGCGATATACTCACCCAGGCCTGTTTGGCGCTCCAGCACAATTAACGCTCCTGTTCGGCTGCGCGACAGGCGATCCGCTGCACGCGCCACCTCATCAATCATGCGATTGATGTCCACTTCCTCGTGACTTAACAGGGTGTCAGAGAAAAACCTCCCCTGCAGCGTCTCCGAGAAAAACCGGCCCTGCCCCAACTGTTCCAAGGCCCGGCGCAGCTCCGGCTGAAAAACAATCGGCAGCGCGACAATTAACATGGTCTGAATGTCCTTCAAAACCATGTGGGTTGCGCTGAGCCGGAGCCAGTTGCTGACCGGCACCGCCAACAGCAGCAAAACAATGCCCTTGATTAACTGCACCGCCCGGGTGCCGCGAACCAGGAGAAACAACCGATAGACGCCGTATGAGACGATGGCCACATCCACCAAGGATATGAACCACGACAACGGCGACATATTTGCCACAAACGCCACAAATGCCGCCAAGCCGTATCACCCGTGTATAGGATTCCGATCTTAGGTTACCACAGTTGTCCTCTCCCGCCATGTTTCCACGAATAAAGGCCGTGATTTCTCTTGTGCTAGACTGGATCTGAGAGAGATCCGGGGGGGAGACTATGGCCGCAGAGGGCAAGCGCAAGCAAACCAGACGTGCTGCCAGCACGACGTCCGTGTTGTGGCGCAGCTACCGCATTACCTTCCTGTTTGTCTCCATCATGGCCGAACTGCTATGGTATGCACTGACACTCAGGAACCAGCCGCCCGATGTGGCGGAACCGCATCTGGACGCGCTTTACCGTCGTCAGGCGCTGCGCTTCCGCAGTGAAGCGGAGCAAATGGGCGGCCTTCTGATTAAAGTCGGCCAGTTCTTGTCCAGCCGCGTCGATTTGCTGCCAAAACCCTATCTAGATGAACTGGCCAAACTTCAGGACAACGTGCGAGCCGTCCCCTGGCCGGCCATCCGCCGGAGCTTGGAACAGGAACTAGGGCCTCTAGCGGAATCGTTTCTTTGGTTCCACGAGACGCCCTTGGCAGCCGCCTCGCTGGGCCAGGTCTACGAAGCCGTGCTGGCAGACGGGCAGCGGGTGGCGGTAAAGGTGCAGCGGCCCGGCATCACCGCCATCGTTGAAGCCGACTTAAAGGCTCTGCA
Organism: Bacillota bacterium; assembly: GCA_021799435.1. Classification (GTDB taxonomy): domain Bacteria; phylum Bacillota; class Sulfobacillia; order Sulfobacillales; family Sulfobacillaceae; genus Sulfobacillus_B. The sequence goes on from JAJZAN010000144.1 coordinate 5,775, forward strand.
ATGGGTGGTCTCGCTGGCGACCCGCCTCACTCAATTCGGAAAGACGTTTGATCTTCGCACCGTGCTGCGCGAATTTCGCCGCATGGTGTTCGAAGAACTCGACTACCACCGGGAGCTCGACAATACCGAACATCTGCGTCAGGATTTGGCCAACTATCCGACGGTCATCGTGCCCAAGACCTATCCCCACATGTCCACTGGCCGGGTACTCGTCATGGAGTTCTTCCGCGGCATCAAGATTGACCGTGTGGATGAACTCCGATCAGCCGACATTGCCCCCGCCAGTGTGGCGGAAAACGTCATCCGCCTTTACTTGCACATGGTCTTGGAGTCGGGCGTCTACCATGCCGATCCCCATGCCGGCAACATTCTGGTAGCCGCAGACGGATCCCTTATTCTCTTGGACTATGGCATGGTGGGTAGTCTTGACATGGCAACGAAGCGCAACATCCGCCATTTGTTTGTCGCCGTTTCGGAGCGCAACCCGGGAAACCTGCTGGCCGCCATGTCCGCCTTGGGCATGATTCGGCCCGATGCCGAGCTGACGCCATTGCGCCGCCGCATCAGCTATCTCTTGGACCGATATTATGCAGAGACTCTGGACCAGTTGGGACAGCTCGACATTCCGCAGCTAATCCGGGACTTTGAAGCGATCCTCCGCGACCAAGCCATCCAGGTTCCGGGTTACTTTGCCTTTTTAGGCCGGGCCATCGCCATCTTAGTGGGACTCGCAACCGCCATCTATCCCGAGATTAATCTGGTGGACCTGTTCGCGCCCTATGCCCAACGATTTGTCACCGAAGAGGCGGGCGGTCCCGCCGGCTATGTGTCCCGACAAGCCCAGAAATATGTCCGGACCGTCGCGGAACTTCCCATCGCCGCCGCCCAAATGCTGCACACACTCCAACAAGGCGAGCTCGAGACGCAAATTCAGTGGACTAAAGGCAGTCAGGAACTCCAACAAGTAAGAAAGCACACCCAAGGCATTGCGGCCAGCATCTACAGCGTGGGATTCGTGCTGGCGGGCGTGCTGGCATTATCGCAGCACCTGTGGCTGGGTCGCATTTTGCTGGCGGCGGGCGCTATTGCGCTGGTTGGCGGATGGCTTAAACGCCGCCGCAGCTAAGCCTTGGGCCTGCCGGTCTGCCATGCCGCACGCATCAGCACAAAATCTCCGTGCGGGGCGCGAAAGCTCCCCACCGTCTCAAATCCCAGCGCCCCGTAACAGCGCTGAGCGCGCTGGTTAAAGGACGCCACGGTCAGCCGCACCGGAACCGTGGGCTGAAGGTAATCCAAGATATCGGCCACGAACGCTTCGCCGCGTCCCTGTCCCGTCAAATCGGGGCGCAACCCTAACCCGACATCCAGGGCCGGGTCGGAATAGTTTCCGCCCGGGACCCGCGCGTCTTGTCCCGTACAAAAAAATCCGCAAACCGTCTTGCCATCGGCTGCCGCTCGATAAGAGCCGGCGGTGAGTTCCTCGACGACCTCGTCAGTGTGGGCCAAGTTATAGACGTCATAGGGCTCCGGATATTGCCACGTGATAACCTGGCGAGCGTCCTGAAGTGACATCGGGCGCACGATCCAGCCCATGCGCCCAAGCAAGCTCTCGGGCATTATGCCACCTCCGGAGCGGCGGGCGGCATGCGGCGCCGAAACCGACCATCGGCAAGCGCCACGCCCACCACGATGGCCACTGCCCCCACTCCCTGCAACAGAGACAGCGACTCGCCCAGGAACACCCATCCCGCCACCGCCGCTACCAAGGGAATCCCGTATAGGGCGAGACTAGCCCGCCCTGCTCCCACCCGTTCCACCGCCCCTTGCCAAAACGACAAGCCCAGCATGGTCACAAACAGAATGGTGTACAGCAAAGGCCCCCAAGTCCCGAAGCCCATCTGCCAGACCGGCCCCAAGTGCACAAAAGGCACCATGCCGATGGCCCCCACCAGACTTATCCACCCTGTCTGCGCCAGGCCCCGCACTCGCACTTTGAAGTGCTCGGTCACCAAAGCAAATGCGCTCCACGAGGCTGCGGCCAGGAATGCCACCAGGTCCCCGGCAAATCCCCCTTCCACAGAAGCCCCTGCCAAAAACCCGACCCCGGCAAAGGACACCAGAGCGCCCCACCACACATGGGAACCGGGGCGATCCTTTCCTCGAATCCGCTGCCAAAGCAGCGTCAG
>JAJZAN010000145.1 GCA_021799435.1 Bacillota bacterium
TCCGATCAGCGAACCCGCTGAGCGTCCCTATGGGGTAGAAGCGGTCATCCGCGACAATTCGGGGAATTGGTACAGTTTTACCGAACGACGTGGAACCCGGGAGTCCTAGGCGTACCTCGGCTAGCGCATGGTAGGCTTGCCGTGACGTAACCTGCACGACGTGCTCGTGCCTGAACGCAGCAGCCGCACCCTTTCCGCGTCATCCCCGGCTATCCCAAAAGCGTGTCCTGACATTCTACCCCTTGAGCTTGAATGTCGGTGACCGTCATTTGGCGCACCCCTCGCAGGGAAAGAGGGAGCAGCGCCACGAGCATCCAGACCAATCCCCCAAGTGCCTCGATAGTTCTGAATCCGAACCGTTCTGCGACGGGTACCGCCGCCACTAGTCCCAGGGGAATGGCCACGAACGAGCCGAAGTCGTCGAACGCCATGACTCGGGACAGCTTGTCTTTCGGCACACCCTGCTGCAAGGACGTGCTCCAGGCGATGCCGGAAACGGTGGAGCCCATCCCCGCCGCTGCCGCGGACGCCATGAGCCACGGAAAGCTCAGTCCCAGTCCCAGCGCGAACATTGGCAAGCCCACTAAAACTGCGCCCATCATAGCCGCCCTCAGAGGCCGCGCGAAGTGCAGCCGCATCATCAAGAGGCTGGCGGCCAATAGCCCTACCGCTTGCAGGCTGAGTATCAGGCCCCATCCCGCTGCCCCAACACTATGCTTGGCAATGATCGGCCCAAGTACGCGCCACGCTCCCATTTGCACCGGATTCATGACGGTAAACGCCATGGTGATGGACCAAATCCACGGTCTTCGGACAAAATAAGTCCATCCCTCCCGCATCTCGTGGAGCAGCGAGCGTTGGGAAGGTGCTGGATGGGATGGGGTCTTCACGCGGGTAAGAAAAGCGGCAGCGACAAGGAAACTCAAGGAATCCATGGCGATGCTCCACCCCCCGCCGACGGTCGCCGCCAGAATTCCCGCTAAGGCCGGCCCCACAATTTTGGCGACGCTGCGGGATGTCTCCAGATAGGCGTTGGCTTGCTGGACAGCCTCCCGATGGACAAGCTCTGGGATAATTCCCCGGGTCGCCGGGGCCGTAAAGGCGCCGATGACCCCATTTAGCACAGCCAATGGAAACAGCCCATATGGATTGCCGCCAGTTAGCACGATCGCAGCGATGCCGGCTTGAGCACAGCCAGCGCCCACGCTGGCCAATTGGATCAACCGATCCCGACGATACCGGTCGGCGACACTTCCGCCAATGAGCAGCATGACGATATGCGGCAGGATTTCCGCCGTCATAATATACCCCAGCAGTTGTTGGCCGTGATGGGCCTGAAGAATGGCGAACGCCAGCGCGACCGGCGTCATGCCGCTGCCCAGCAAGGATATGGTGCGACCCATATAGAACCAGCGAAATTGCGGGGCCGCAAAGGCGCCCCGAGTGAATAACGACTTCATCATGGATATGGACCCCGTGTGGTGGTTTCCCGGCCGGGTTTGCCTATCTTAAGTGAAATTCTCCAACAAGGGTAGACTGATATTTTCCGATGGTTTACACTAATAATTGAAGGGCGGGGTCCGAGGCCTTTGTTTGAGCGACCCCATCAATAGCGCATATTATCTGCTCGAACGCGGGCAGACTTTTTTTGGTCTTAAAAACGGCGGCCACCATGCCCTGCCGGTGTTTCCCCCTATCCCGCGGTCCCTATCGTACGCTGTTGACACACCTACGCGCTTCCCATAGACGCCCATTCTCTCTTCGCAATAAAATTTCCGGTGCATGGTTCAGGGACAATGTGTAACCTCTTCAGACTCCGTGCCGTTATCCACGATGTGACACAGCACGGCGCCATGGAGCCGCCACACAAAATTACGCAGCGAACCTTGGAGGACAACATGACAAAAAAATTTCTCAGCATCTCGGCACTTGTTCTTGGTTCATCAGCGGTTCTAGCAGGATGCGGCATTTCCAGCCACCCCACCGCCTCCCCATCTCATCGGACACACCACCACACCATTGCCGCGGCTACCCCGTTGAAAACCACAAGTACGCCACAAGGGGCAATCACTCCTCCAGCATCCGCGTCAACCCCAACCACTGCGCCGGCGCAAAGTCCTGCCCCATCAGGGCGCAGCACGGCCCAGTCGTTGGTCCGCGAATGGGCCCAGGCATCGCTGAACGGACGGGCCCTCGGCATTCCTTACGGTGACCAGCAAAGCTACTACGCGCTGGAAAAGGCCTGGGGGCAGGGAAGCAATGGGACCGGGGTCAACGGCACCACCTACGTAACATACGCCGCTCATGACGCCGTCGTCGGGGTCAATGAAGGTGTTCAGCTGGTCGATGTGCGGTCATACAACCCGGACTTGAGTCAGATTACCCTGGCCGACATCGAGGCGGTACTCGGCAAGCCCGATGCAGTCACCCAGTCGGCGGGATCCGTGATTGACACCTATAACCGCGGGCAATATCGATTGCTCTGGGTGTTTTCTGGGTCGGCCTCGACCGTCAACCACGTGGACGTGCAGTGGCCTCAGGGTATGGTCGCGCCAATGGCCGCGGAAACCACGTCTCCGTCGGACGCCTTTGTGCATTTCACGGCCAGTGGCAACCGCATCCAAGCTGGAACCTCGACGCTGACAGTGCAGCAAGGCACGACGGTGGTCTTTTCCCCCGGGAACGCGGCCACATCTGCACTCGTCAACAAGGGCGACCTCACGCTTTATGGAGGGGAGTTCCTTGGCAATAGCGTGCCCGCCGGCCAAGTCCCGATCGCGTTGGGAGATCTCGTTCATGGTTGGTCGTACAAACTTCCGCTTGCCGGCACTTGGCGGTTTGCCATTGTGCCCAGCAGCACGGTAACGGGCAATGCACCGGTTACCGTAACCATCAAGGTCACGGGTTAACGAAAAGCAAGGCCGTCGTCAGCAGAACTCCGCAACTATGCTGCAACCTCAGACGATGATTACTCCGTCTGGGGTTGTCGCCTGGGTTCCGTCTGATGAGGGCTGAGCGTCCATCCGTAATCGTGCGAGATCACCGGCCGATTCACCGCCGCAATCCGCGACAACCGTTACGCGATCGACGTTTTTCACCCGATGATAACAGGGGCCAGGCGCAACCAAGCGCCATCCGTCGCGACTGGGTTGACCGTTCAGCCAGTTCGCTAAGAATGCGCTGGACAGCTGCGCCAATGGCAATACGGCGACGAAGTCCCCTGAAGCCACCTCGACATAGCGGGCATCGGGGTCCGGATCGGCGAGCTCGATGAGTCGGTCCAATGGATACCCTGACCAAGCCTGATCGGGCCACACAAATTCTTCGATGCGCGCAATATTGAGAGCGTGCAGGGGATCCCCCCAGACCTGGAATGAGCGACGGACGAGTCCGTTGATGATGAACGGCATAAGTCAGACCTCCTTGGAGTTCGCAGAGAATGCGGCCGGAACATCTCTTTCGATTGTGGATCGAACCACTTCATGGGGTCAACGGATTAATCCGCTCATGAGATGTCAAGCAGAAATGCCCTATATCCAGCCTGCCGGAGGCTTGCCAGGTTTCCGCCCCGGTGGGGATGAGCCGGGTGGAAATGGATATTTTTTCCAAACCCCAGCAGGATTTCATCCGTCATCATGCGAATACTTGCCCCTAGCGGAACCCATGAGCCAAGACACAGTCTTCGGTCTCAGGCGCCTGCGGTACGGCCACGGCGCGCAGCAGTTGATTGCTCTCCTCCGCTGAACGACGTCAAACTTGCGTCCGAGTTACCGGGCGTATCCATGAATATCGAAGGGAGCTACACGTGACAGAATGGCAAACGGCTGCCCGGTATACTCCGGGCGAATGGGTGCAAATGCAAAGTAGGCTGATTCCGACCAAGACTGCTTTGATATTTGACGATACGAATATTAGTTACGAGGAACTGAATCGACGCGCCCGTCGGGCGATGGCGGCGTTGCATCATGCCGGCGTCTGCCAGGGTGACCGGGTCGCGACGCTGTTGCCCAATCGGCCGGAATTTGTGGAACTGTTGTTGGGATGCAGTCTCATCGGGGCCGTTTGCGTTCCACTCAACCTCCGGTTGGCTCCGGAAGAAATCGCATACATGCTCGAGGACTCGCAACCCAAAGTGTTCATCTGGGATGCATCGCAAAGGGACCGGGCTCATGCAGCACTCGCGGCGCTTATCGACAAGCCTGCCCCGTCCATTGCCGTTGAAATTGGCGGCGCAATCAACGAACAGGCGGACCGCTACGAAGACTGGTTGGCTGAGCGCCATGCCCAGATCACCTATCAACCCCGAGAAGAGGATCTGCTCCTCCTGGTGTATACATCTGGTACCACCGGCGGCCCTAAAGCGGCGGCAATCACCCACTCCAACGAGCTTTGGAACGTCCTGAACGCAAGTTCCGACCTCGCGGCCCAAAATCAGGTGTTTTTACATACTACGCCCCTGTTCCACGTGGGAGGGTTGACCCTTTTGCTTTGGGGATTGTATTACGGAGCCACAGCTGTCCTGCATCCAACCTTTCATCCGGTCGCCGCACTTGAGGCCATCGAAAAACACCGCGTTACGTACGCATTTATGGCGCCAGCCATGTGGCAGGCGGTAATGCAACTGCCCGATTTTGACCAGTATGACCTGGGCTCTCTTGAGCGCTGTCTCACGGGAGGCGGACCTTGCCCGCGCCACATTTATGACTTCTTTCTGAAACGCCATATCGCGTTTTCAACGACATATGGATTGACCGAAGCCGGTGGTCCAGCTCTTAGGGTTCCGCCGCGGGATTCTTGGTCAAAAGTGGGAGCCGCAGGCATTCCGATGATGCACACGGCCGTGCGCTTGGTCGATGAGAACGGCTGCGACGTCGCGGATGGCGAAATGGGAGAACTCCTGCTGCGAGGCCCACACATGATGGCAGGATACTGGGGACGCCCGGACGAGACCGCAGCGGCCATACGGGACGGATGGTTTCACACGGGAGACGTGGCCCGGCAGGACGAGGACGGTTTCTATTACATCGTTGACCGGAAGAAGGACATGATCATTGCCAGCGCGTCCAACATCTATCCCTCTGAAGTGGAAGCCGTACTCTTGCAGCATCCCGACATTGCTGATGCAGCCGTCATTGGTGTGCCTCACGAAAGCCTCGGACAGACCCCCGCGGTCATCGCAGTGCCCAAACCAGGAAAAACGCTAAGTCTCCCGGATCTCCAAGGATTTTGTCAACGGATGTTGGCCGAGTACAAGATACCGACTCGGCTGCACGTTGTCGACGCACTACCCCGCAATGCCACCGGGAAAGTATTGAAGCACGAGTTGAGGAACCGGTTCGCGGGGCCAACCTAGGCTGGAAAGCGGGATCGGCATACAGAACCATCATAGTATCCGCGGGGCAGGCCGGTGACCGTTCCATCCCAGCCGATGGGCACGGCCCATCCGGCCGCCTCGCGCTGATCAACCTGATGCGATTCATGGCCATCCATTTCCGCACCTGCGCAAGCAGGCGTCGCCGACAGCACCCGCCACAGTGAACACCGGCCCGACGGCATGGACATCGAAACGATCGGCGTGATATGCCATTTTACATCGCTGAGCCTCTTTTCCATAAATTTGTTTCCTCCTCCGTGTGCGCCTTCCGTGTTCCGCTATTCAGGAATCGCTTCACGGTCCTACCGGCGCACTCCATGCGGGTTTTGCCCTCTCGATCCTATTTGTCGCCACGTGAAGTGCTTTACGAAGACCTCAAAGAGACCCTCGAGATGGCAGCACGCGTGGCCGCCGGGCTAGACCAGTGGACGCCGGTGAGGGCGTAAAACGCCAAATCGCGGCGGCACGACGCGAAAGAGATCGCTAGTGTCATGCAAATGGGGGCGGAACCGATCCGACAAGCTTCGTGCCTTAATAGTTCGCTATTAGCCAAGCGATTCCTTGTGGAACACTCGCCCCCGAAAGTTACTGATTCGCACTCCATATGATTGCCAATCGCGAGGTTGGGCCGATGCCTCTGGCCGATGGCTCCATGGAGGCTGGTGCCAGGGCATTAGTGCGCGTCCGAACCCATGTCAGAGAGGATTTGCTTGAGCTGACTGAGGATGGCTGGGACATCCTCTTGCACCGTGTCCCAGACAATGTCGGGATCCACCTGACCATAGTCATGCACGACCCGATGGCGAATGCCCGTGATGGCGGCCCATGGAACATCGGGATACCGAGCGGTCCATGGTCGGTCGAGGCGCCCGGCGGCTTCCCCCAAGACGGTGAGATTCCGCAGGACGGCATCAAATAACAGCGTGTCGTCGATGAACTCGGTGACCGTCCGATTTTCGCAGTACCGGAGGATTTTCTCGCATGCGCCCACCATATCGGCCAGGTAGACAGCCGGGTTCTTTTCCGCCATTACGCTGAGGTCCCCGGTGGGAAAATCGGCACCATCTGCTGTTGCACTTGGCCGCGGATCACCGGGTGGAGTTCCCGGAGGGTGTGCATGTCGACGGTACGGCCTTCAAACACCTCCGACAAGCGGTCTTGAATGGCCAACAACCGCACAAAGCCCACGCGCTGACCCGGAGCGAATTGTACGACCAGGTCGATGTCGCTCGCCTCCGCGAAGTCGTTACGGGTGGCCGAACCGAACACCGCCAACGACTCGATGCCTTCCTGCTGACAGATCCGCGAAATATCCGGCAAGTGCCGTTGAACCACGGGAGCAAGCACCGTCCCGGCCCCCTTTCCCTATCTACGACTATTATAGTCTGCCCGTTCACCCAGACAAGACCGCGCCGTATTTCTTACTGCGCTCTCGCCCCCGTATCCAGGTTATTCGCGACCAATATTATTGCTAGACGAAAAGATGGGAGCTAGGACTTCAATTTTTCAGGTCTTCTTGGCCATGCTTTTTAGCTCGTTTCCTTCGATCAACCGCACACCGTTAGCCTTGGCCAGAACGATGGCTTGTAGGGTAAAGGTAGAATTCGTCACCACCCATGCCGCGTCTGTTTTGTAAAGCGCTTTGGCCGCAACCACCTCTTGAACCGCGTGATTGCCTACCGCACTCGTCCAAAACTTTACCTGTACGGCAACGCGCACGCCCATACCTGATAACAGCAAGTCCGCACCGTGATCTCGTGTCGCTCGAGTCCTTTCGACCGAAAACCCAGTTCTTGCAAAGACGTCCGCCACCCAAGCTTCAAAGTCCGCCCCCGTGTCACAATCGTCCCATAACGACTGGTGACGAGTTTCCTGGGACTGCAACGTCAATAGATAGTCCGCGATGTTTTCCGATGGCACCGAATGAGACTTTGGCGATGAGCGCAGGATGCGTGATTCCAAGGAATGTATTCTTTTCTCCAGTGACTCGGCGGTTAAATGCCGGCTGTACCCTTCGTGCGCGATCCATTCTTTCACGGCCCGAACTTGTTCCGGCGTGAGGGGCCGGCCTTGGGTTGTCAAGACCTGGCCAAGCTGGGGTTCAAGCTTGCTCCATGCCTGGTCGCCCAGGGTCAAACGTACCGCGCTCATTTCACGCTCAAAGTTCATGGGTGTCTGGGGCTCATGTGCCTGAGGCCGTTGCTGGTCCGCCGGTAGAATCCGACGCTCTAAGAGAAGTAATTGCTGTTGCAGGTAGTTCATATCGACCGACGAAACATGGCCCTCGGATACCATGTATTGCTGTACAGCCCGCACCTGATCCCTCGAAAAAGGGGCCCCTTGTTTTGACAGGATGCGGGTCAACGCAGGTTCCATGGTCTTAAGCGCTTTGTTTAGCAGGTCCTTGCGAACCGCGTCAATTTCATTCTCATAGCTCAAACGTGCCACCACCCACACTGAGATACCTATAGATAGAATGATGACACCAGTCGAGCTCCCGGATCCGTAGTGGGTACACTACGGGTATCTGGAAAACATTTCCGAAAGGACTGGTGTCTCATGGAACAGTATACCCG
>JAJZAN010000025.1 GCA_021799435.1 Bacillota bacterium
CAGGGCGATTCGAAGGCACCTTGCGGCACTGATCGCACGTGTATCTATCCGGCCGTTAGGCCTTCAAAACCATAGGATCAGCGCTCTTAGACGTCTCCATGAACGACGGCGGTTCCGCTCTATTGCCCCGTGGCGGCAGCCTCATCCCCCTATTTTACATTTCGTTTGCATATTTATTCTTTATATTGTATATTCTTTCGCATCCACTATGGGAGGCGAATGTGAACATGGTGCAAACTTTAGCCTATAACGAAACATTAAAGAATCGATCGGTGTTGTCGTTGATGGAATGGTCTCCGGCAGAAATTCAGCGTGTGCTGTACACGGCCCGGGTGATGAAGCAAGAACCCCACTCTCCGGCATTCCGCCATGCCTTGGAAGGCCAGCATGTGGCCCTGTTGTTTGAGCTTCCCTCCACCCGTACCCGCATCTCCTTCCAAGTCGCCATTCAAAGTCTTGGCGCTTCGGCTGTAGTCTTGGACTGGAACCAAAGCCAATTGGGGCGGGGGGAGCCCATTCGGGACACCGCCCGCGTCTTGTCTCGCTATGTATCGGGTGTCGTAGCGCGGGTGCGGGAGCACGAAACCCTGCAGGAATGGCGCCGTTGGAGCCGAAGTCCGGTATTCAACGCGCTCACCAACCGGATGCATCCGTTCCAGGTGCTGGCGGATGTCATGACCATTTGGGAGCGCTTCGGCCACATGGCAGGGCTTAAGATCGCCTACCTGGGGGACGGCAACAACATGGCGAACTCCTATTTGGTATTGGGCGCCAAATTGGGATTTGACGTGTGGATCGCCACGCCCCCCGCCTTTCAGCCGGCTCGCGATGTCGTCACATGGGCAGAGCAAGAGGCGCAGCTCACGGGGGGACGCATCCATCTGACCGCCGATCCCCTGGAGGCAGTCCACCAGGCCGATGTCGTCGTAACCGACGTGTTCCTGTCGATGGCTGACGACCCGGAGCTCAATCAGCTCAAGCACCAGCAAATGGCGCCCTTTCAAGTCACGCCCGAGCTGATGTCCCGCGCCAAGCCGAACGCCATCTTTCTCCATTGTCTGCCCGCCCATCGCGGGGAAGAAGTGGCCGAAGAGGTGTTGGAAGGGCCCCAATCGGCCGTATTTGACGAGGCTGAGAATCGCCTCTGGGTGCAGAAAAGTGTTTTGTATCACGTCTTGGCCGATACGTCGGCCGTATTGGGAGGCTGAACCATGCGGATTGCACTGGCATATTCCGGGGGATTAGACACCTCGGTGATCATTCCCTGGCTGAAAGAACGGTATCAGGCCAAAGTTCTGGCTGTGGCAGTCAATGTGGGCCAGGCGGATGATTTTCTTCGGCTGCGTGACAAGGCGCTTCGGTCGGGGGCCGACGACGTCTGGATCCCCGACTGCCGCCAGGAGTTTTTGGAAGAGTACGCGTTCCCCATGGTGCAGGCACAAGCGCGCTACGAAGGCACATATCTCCTGGGCACCGCCATCGCCCGCCCGCTCATCGCTTCCAAGCTGGTGGAGGGAGCATCCCGGTATCAAGCGGACGCCGTCGCCCATGGCGCGACCGGCAAAGGCAACGACCAGGTGCGATTTGAAGTCGGGGTGATGGCCCTCAATCCGTCGTTGGCCATTATTGCCCCCTGGCGTCTCTGGGACTTAAAGGGGCGCTTAGACGAAATGCGCTACGCGGCCGAACACGGCGTGCCCGTCGATTCCACGCCCGCCTCCCCCTATTCGCGCGACGAAAACCTGTGGCATGTGAGCCACGAAGGCGGCATCCTTGAGGATCCAACGGCGCCCGTCCCAGACGATGTCTACACCTGGACGGCGTCGCCTGAAAAGGCGCCAGACGATGCCGAACAGGTCCACGTCACCTTCGACAAAGGGCGCCCCGTCAGTCTGAATGGCACACCCATGGATGCTCCGCAGTTAGTCTCGGCTTTGAATGAGGCCGGCGCACGGCACGGGGTGGGGCGCCTGACCTTGGTGGAAAACCGTCTGGTGGGGATTAAATCGCGAGGCGTCTATGAAACACCCGGCGGCACCATTCTCTATGCAGCCCATCACGCGCTCACCACCTTGACGTGGGATCGTGAACTGGCGGCCTTCATGCGCGATCTGGGAAACCGTTTAGCCCGCCTGGTCTATGATGGGCTCTGGTTCTCACCGCTTCGGGCCACCCTCACCCAAGCGGCCGCTGTGGCCAATGCTTCGGTGTCCGGCACAGTCACCGTTAAACTGTACAAGGGTCAGGCCGAGGCGACCGCCGTACACGACGTGCCCCAGTCTCTCTACTCGCCAGAACTGGCTACCTTCGAAACCAGTCAGTTCGACCATCAAGATGCGGGCGGCTTCATCCGCTTGTGGGGCCTCTCCAGCCAGATCCATGGCCAGGTTTCCCGGCAAACGGTGACGTCATGAGCGGTATGGCCCGCGGTAAACGGTTTGAGGGCGGCTTGCGGCCCGAAGTGCAACAGTTCCTCGCCTCTGCCGGGTTTGATTGGCGGCTCCTTGGCGACGATGTGGCCGGTTCGCTGGCTCACGTGCAGATGTTGTCCGAGGCCGGCATCATCGAGCCGGGTTTAGCGGAACCACTGCAGCAGGCGCTGGCCCAAGTTCGAGCGGAGTGGGAAGCGGGCCAATTCAAGCCTGACAGCCTGTGGGAAGACGTGCACATGAATGTCGAAGGGCGCCTTCACCAGATTTTGGGACCTGAGGCGGGTTTTTTGCACACGGCTCGCAGTCGGAACGACCAAGTCGCCCTGGATATGCACCTCTACCTCCGCCGCCACGAGCAGGTCATGGCGGATAAACTCGGCGAGCTGCTCCAGACCCTGGCGAGTCTCGCCCGCCGGACCCTCGATGTCATGATGCCCGGCTATACGCACTTGCAGCCTGCTCAGCCGGTACGCATGGCCCACCATTGGATGGCTTACGCCGCCATGTTCCAGCGGGACCTGGAACGGCTGCACGACGCGCGGAAAAGGGTTGACATGTCGCCACTAGGGGCGGGAGCCCTGGCGGGCACCCCCTATCCCACCGATCCGGAAACGCCCCGCACACTGTTGGGCTTTTCGCGGCTTTATGCCAACTCCATCGATGCCGTCTCGGATCGCGACTATTGTTTGGAATATCTGGCCTGGGCCAGCATCTTCATGGTTCACGTCAGTCGGCTCAGCGAAGAACTGGTGCTGTGGTCAAGCCGCGAGTTCGGCTTTTTAAGCCTAGGCGACGGCTACAGCACCGGCTCATCCATCATGCCGCAGAAGAAAAACCCCGACACTGCGGAACTCCTGCGGGGCAAGAGCGGCCGCGTGTTTGGCCACTTGATGGGGCTCTTGACGGTCATGAAAGGGCTGCCGCTGGCGTACAACTCCGATATGCAGGAAGACAAAGAGGCGGTCTTTGACACCGTTGATACGGTCGAGGCGGTTCTGGACATCCTGCCCGGACTTCTCGAGCATCTGACGTTTAACGAGGAGCGTCTTTTAGCGCAGGCTGCCGCACATTACAGCAACGCCACCGATCTCGCCGATCGATTGGCACAGACGGGCATCCCCTTTCGCCAAGCCCACCATCGGGTCGGAGGGTTGGTGCGTGAACTGCTGCAAGCGGGTTACGAAGGCTTCGACGCTGTGCCGGAGAATATCTGGGTCTCACTCGCGCCCGATATTCCCTATGTCTGGCTTAACGCGCTGACACCGGTAGCGCTGGTGGAGCAGCGCCGCCAACCGTTCGGGACAGCGCGCCGGGCGGTGCTGCAACAGATAGCGCAGTTGGAGCAATGGGTAAGCAACGCTCCCTCAGCGACAGCGCCCTGATTGCTCGGGCGCCTCAAGGCAGGGAGAGGGGTGTGTGCGCCATGGGGATTCACACCATGACGCCCCACGCGTCTCCTGACTGAATATGGCCTTAAGCACCTCGCCCAGAGTCTGGTTTCTGCAGGACAGCACCATGCATACCGGGTGGCCCCTCCATCACCCCGTTCTATTTTTTTCACTGCGTGATTGTACACCTCTCAGCGCACCGCTCGGGCTGGCACCGCCGTCCACATAGGTTATTACGCCAACAGCCCCCAGAGTGGCTGCAGCGAGACATCACTCGGCTAAGGATCCAGAATCGGGAAATCCGGCTTGGCGAAATGGAAAACGGCTTTTTACATAAGCATCAATGAGCGGTGGAATGAGGAACCAAATGGCAAATCCCGCCACCCATCGGTCGCGGAGCAAGCCAAAAGCCGCCGCAGAAATGGCAAGCGCCAACATGCCCGCTAAGCATTTCGAACCCCAGCCCCAGGGGCGAAACATGTACAGTTGGGATCGACGCAGCCATGCCCACAGCACGAAGAGGCCGGCCGTCTGCCCCAACACCCACACCGACACACCGAAAACGAGCGCTGTCCCCGGCACCAGGGCCATGAAAAACGCCAAAATGACGGCCGCAATGCGACCACGCGGTTTTACCTGGAATGGCCCTGACACAGCCCATCCCCAGAGCCACAGGGCGGATGCGATGAGCACCCGATGATCTGGAAGAAATGCTGGCAGCGCCACACGCCAACCTACCCCCAAAATCAATCCCGCCCCGAGACAGACCAGCGGCCACACCAGTCGAGTCCCGCTTCGCTCGGGATGGGGCAAAAACTCCGGCCAACTCAAGATGACCAGGGCGATGCCTGCCAGTCCCACAGCGGGCGGCGGGCTCCCAAGCGCCCCCCATCCCCACCACAGCACCAAAAACCCCGCTGTTCCGGCGCTGCCCAGCCCCCAACTCCACCGTCGATTCGGGAGGAATGCCCCGACGGCCAGCAGGAGCACAAGAGCGGAACTCACAATCCTCGAGGGCCCCACGCTATGCCATCCGGCGTGAAAAATCAGCCCCAAGAGCCAGGCCGGCGCCAGCAAACGCCCGAGAGGACGCCATATGGAAAACCAGGTCCACACGCGCCCGCCTTCGCCCTGCCAGCGGGCCGGGCCGGCCGCAGAGAATTGCAACTCTCCCCACATCAGTGCCGATGCACAAAGAACCGCCAGACCCAGCGCGGCCCATGGCCACCACTCGGTCGGGCGGTTGGTGGCCATGGCTGCGCCCAGAGCGGTCCCGCCGATTCCGACTGCCCGTCCCACACGCATCGACATCCCCCTCCACAGCTTATGGCCGGGAATGCCGATGTGTGCCTGTCTCAGCGATGGGAGGAAAACTTCTCCAGTTTGAGCATTTGCGAGACGGTGTCGAACTTGTATCCCTGTTTCTTCAATTCCGGAACGATGGTCTTGACGGCATCCACCGTTGCTTGGGAGGAATTGGGACCATCGTGGAAGATGATGATGGAGCCGGGCTGAATCTGCTTCATGACCTTGTCGGCCATCTCCTGGCCTGAGTACTTGCGGCGCCAGTCGCGCGTATCAATGGACCAGCCAATCACTTTGTAACCCATCTCGCCCAAGACCCGCAAGGCCGTGGTATCCGACGCCCCGGCAGGCAGGCGGTAGACGGTCGGTTTAGGGACCCCCAGCGAGGTAAACAGGGCCTCATTCTGCTGAATCTCCTGTTTCACCGCGTTCGCATCCTTATTGCGGAGAATGATGTGTTGGTAGCCATGGCTGCCAATCTCCATCTTGGCGTCCACCTCGGATTTTAAGAGCTCGGGACGCTGGATCGCATGGCTGCCAATGACGAAAAACGTCGCCGGTACGTGGTTATCCTCCAAGACTTGAAGAACCTTGGGAGTCCACGAACGAGTAGGACCGTCGTCAAATGTCAGGGCCGCAACTTTCTGGGTGGTGAGGACTTGCTTAATGATGGGCGCTGGCCGGGTGACCACTGCATGGTGAAATGGGAACCACGAAAACAGCGTCGCCAGCAGAAAACTTGCCAGGCGCATTCCTGTTCAATCCCCCTTTTGACGCGAAGTCGCGGTTAGCATGCTCCGCCGGTCTCCATCCAATGCAGGAGGAATTCGCGTCTGCGCGGCGAACTGAGAGGACAGAAAGGGGTCAACGCCATGCCAGAACTTATGATTATTCCCGTCGGGCACTTCGATTCGGATGTGTCCGTGCTGTCACCCGACGTCCCGACCGGGCAGCGGTTTCGCATTCCCGTATACACCTACTTGATAAAGACCAACAACGGTCTAGTCTTATTCGATACCGGCTGCTCCCATCAGTGCCGCACCGATCCCGCGGGCCTCCTGGGAGCGGATACGGTTCCCTTTTTGACCCCTGATTTGGCCCCGCAGGATCACATCCAGACCCAGTTGGAGAAGATCGGCGTCCAACCGCAAGACGTAGATTTGGTGGCCAATTCCCATCTGCACTTCGACCACGCCGGGGGAAACGAGGCGTTCCCCACCAACCAGTTCGGCATCCAGCGGGCTGAATGGGAAGCCGCTCAGACCGATTCCCACACCTATCCGGATCCGGCCTTCCGACCGGGCTCTGCGGCGCGCATCACCTTATTTGAGGGCGACACCGAGCTGGCCCCCGGGGTCACCTTAATCTCCACTCCAGGGCACACCTTGGGCCATCAGTCGCTGCTTCTCGAACTGAACGACGGCCCCGTATTGATTACGTCCGATGCCGTCTACACCCGCGGCCACTTCTCTGTCGACCACATTGGAGCATCGAAGAATATGGAACTCGCCCGCGGATCCGTCACCCGCCTGTTGCAATTGGCCGAAGACGGCGCGCGGCCCTTTTTCAGCCACGATCCCCATCAAGTCGATCGGGAAGGCTGGAAGCTTGCCCCCTATTGGTACCAATAGGGCAAGAAATACAAAAGAGGCCCAGGGTTTCCCAGGCCTCTTTTGCATGCGGCACTGTTTAGCGCTGCAGCTTCTTCAGCTCTCCCAACAACCGGTCATTCAAGACCCGGATATGGGTGCCCTTCATACCCAATGACCGCGATTCAATCACGCCAGCCGATTCAAACTTGCGCAGCGCGTTCACGATGACCGAGCGGGTAATGCCCACCCGGTCCGCAATCTTCGAGGCAACCAAGAGTCCTTCCGGGCCCCCCAACTCCTCGAAGATATGCTGAACGGCTTCCAATTCTGAATAGGACAGCGTGTCTATGGCCACCTTCACGGCCGCCTTCTTGCGGGCTTCCATCTCCAGCTCGTCCGATTTGGAGCGCAGAATCTCCATCGCCGCCACGGTGGCGCCGAACTCTGCCAAAATCAGATCTTCATCATCGAACTCGCGGCCGAAACGGGAGATCACCAGCGTACCCAGGCGATCTCCGCCGCCGTTGACCGGAACAATGGTGGTAATCTTGTTTTCGTAGATGCACGGCGTGTCGTGGAAGAATACACACTGCCGCTTTTCCTGGGAGACATTGGGGTGGGTCTCATCCACCTTCAGCAACCCTTGGTTATACGATTGCGGAAAAACTTCCGGTCCCAGCACTTCACGAACCATCACATCACACTCAAAAGAATCCAACAGCGAGTATCCCAAAATCTTTCCTCGCCGACTCACCACGTACACGTTCGACTGGATGAGCTCACTCAGGATCTTGGCCATTTCCTCGAAATTAACTGGATGGCCAGCCGAGCGCTGCAAGAGCCGGTTAATACGCCGGGTCTTGTCTAGAAGCTTTTCCAACGACATCGTCTCCCTCACTTCGACAGGACCAAATTTTTTTCACCAGATAATTATATCACGACGAAGTGCGGAAAGGTCGTAACGAAAACAAAAATTCAGAGTATATATCTATTGATGTCAATGTTTTCCGCGATCCGTCCCAGCCGCTCGTCGACATAGTTATCGGTGATGGTGATGGTCTGCCCGGTGAGTTCCGAGGCGCTGAAACTCAGTTCCTCCAATACCTTCTCCAAAATGGTGTGCAGACGCCGTGCGCCAATGTTTTCGCTGTCGCGATTGACCTGATAGGCGTAATGCGCCATTTGCCGGAGCGCGCTTTCATCAAACGTCACCTCGACGCCTTCCGCCCCCAAAAGAGCCTGATATTGGAATATCAGCGAGTGCTTGGGTTCCGTCAAAATACGATAAAAATCGTCTTCCGTCAGCGCGTCAAACTCCACGCGGATCGGAAAGCGACCCTGCAGTTCCGGAATCAAGTCGCTGGGTTTCGACACATGGAAGGCCCCCGCGGCAATAAAGAGAATATGGTCGGTCTTTACAGGGCCGTACTTGGTTTGGATGGTGGAACCCTCCACGATGGGCAGGATATCCCGCTGCACACCCTCCCGGGACACATCCGGACCGCGTCCGTCGCCGCCGCCCGCGATTTTGTCGAACTCATCGATGAAGATGATGCCCTGCTGCTCAGCCCGCCAGACCGCGTCCGCCGTTACCGCGTCGGCATCAATCAGCTTGTCGGCTTCCTCCTGGGTCAGCACCTTTCTCGCCTCAGCGACCGTCATTTTACGCCGCTTGGTGCGCTTGGGGAGAATCCCCTGAAACATCTCCCCGATGTTCATCTGGTTCTCCATGCCCGGCATGTTGTTCATCATAGGGAAAGCAGGGGTCTGGTCCTCCACCTCCACCTCAATCACTTCGTGCTCCATGGCCTTCATGCGAATCTTCTCGCGAATCTTGCGCCGCTCATCCTCAATCCGACGCCGCTCCTCCGAATCAATCGGGCGCGCGGCATTGGGATTGGAACTGCCGCCGAAGAACATTTCGAAGGGGTTTTTCATGCCCGACTGGCCATCATCAGGATACGGGGCCATGGCTTCCACAATCCGGTCCTCAGCCATCCGTTCCGCCCGCTCCTTGACCTGCTGACTGCGCTCTTCCTTGACCATGCGGATGGAGGTCTCCACCAAATCCCGCACCATGGCATCCACGTCCCGGCCCACATAGCCGACTTCCGTGAACTTGGTCGCCTCGACCTTCATAAAGGGCACCCGCAACAAGCGGGCCAGCCGCCGTGCCACCTCGGTCTTGCCCACACCCGTGGGGCCTATCATCAAGATGTTCTTCGGGGTAATCTCTTCCTGCAGTTCCGGATCCAGGCGGCTTCGGCGCCAGCGGTGCCGGAGCGCCACCGCGACCGCACGCTTGGCTTCCTTCTGTCCAACAATATACCGGTCCAGTTCCTCGACAATTCGGGCTGGGGTCATAACCGATTCATCCATGCGGGTCCTCCCCTTCGTACAACTAGTCCAACGTCTCGATGGTGAGATGGTGGTTGGTGTAAATGCAAATGTCCGCCGCGATCTCAAGCGACCGACGCACAATTTCCGCGGGCTCAATCCCGCTCTCCACAGATGCCAACGCCCGTGCGGCGGCTAAAGCATAACTTCCGCCCGAGCCTACCGCGGCAATCCCGTCATCCGGTTCAATCACTTCTCCCGTGCCCGACAGCAAGAATAAGTTCTGACGGTCGGCCACCAACAACAAGGCCTCCAGTTTTCCCAACATGCGGTCTGTGCGCCATTCCCGACTGAGTCCCACCGCCGCCCGCGGCAAATTGCCGTGAGACTCCTCCAGCTTGCCCTCAAAACGCTCAAACAGCGTCAAGGCATCCGCCACAGCACCCGCGAACCCAGCCAAAATTTCACCGTGGTATAAACGGCGCACTTTCTTGGCGGTATGTTTCATAATAGTATTTTGGCCAAAGGTGACTTGTCCGTCCCCGCCCAATACGGCCCGGCCATCCCTCACCACCGCCAATATGGTGGTTCCATGAAACTCGCTCACATCGATCCCCCCAATCAATTCTATGCGCGCGGGTGGGCATTCTGATATATCCGGCCCAGCTGCTCCTGAGATACATAGGTGTAAATCTGGGTGGTCCGCAGACTCTCGTGTCCCAACAGTTCCTGCACCACCCGCAAATCGGCACCGCCCATCAAAAGATGGGTGGCATAGGAATGCCGCAACCAGTGGGGGCTGATGTTGCGGTGCAAAGCGCTCTTTAAGAGCGTTGCCTTAATGATGCGCCGCACACTGCGGGTCGTCAGCCGCCCCCCGCGGGCATTGACAAAGAGCGCCTTCTCCTGGCTCGAAGCCAATTTGGGGCGCCCCTCTTTCAGATATCGATCCAGAGCCGTCAACGCATACCGCCCCACCGGAACGATACGCTGCTTGCGGCCCTTTCCAGTCACCCGCACCATTCCCTGGGCCCGGTCAACGCCGTCGACATTCAGATCAACCGCTTCCTGACTCCGCAATCCTCCACCGTACATCATCTCAATGAGAGTCCAGTTGCGGAGTCCCAGCGGCCCCTGGTCCCGCATGGCGGCCTCGATAAATTGGCGCATCTCGTCCACCGTCAGCACGCGGGGCAACCCGCGCCGAAAGCGCGGCGCCAGCACCCGCTTGGCCGGATTGACGGCGATGCGCCCCTCCCGTTCCATATAGCGGTACAGGCTCCGGATCACCGCTAATTTGCGGGCCGCACTGCGCGGCGAGATCCCCGCCGCGCCCAAGTGCGCGACATATCGGCGGATGGCCCTTGGGTCTGCCGCCCGCACCTCGCCGCCCAAAAACTCCACAAACTGGGCCAAATCTATCTGGTACGCCTTTAACGTATTGGGCGAGACTTCCTCCACCGTGTCCAAGTGGCGCAAGTACGCGGCCACATCCGGATGCCCGCCCTTACGCATAACGCTGAACGGTCAGTTCCAACACCTTTTGCATGGAGGCCAGCGCCCGGTCCTTCAGCCATTGCCGCCGCTCCCGCTTGTCTTTCAACTCGCGCACCGCCTCGGGCACCTCGAAGAGCCCGAACGTCGCGTTCATGGGCTGGAAGCTCTCCGGATCGGCGTGGCTGACATAGTAAAACAAGGAACCCATCATGGTCTCCCGCGGCAATTCCAGAGGGTCCTCTCCCTGCACCCAGCGCGCCGCGTTGACTGCCGCCAAAATCCCCGAAGCCGCCGATTCCACATACCCTTCAACCCCAATCATCTGCCCAGCCAGCCACAAGTCCGGGCGCACCCGGGTGTTGAGGCTGGCATCTAAGATTTTTGGGCTCTTCAAATAGGTGTTGCGGTGCATGACGCCATATCGGGCAAACTCTGCTTGTTTGAGTGCCGGAATGAGCTGGAAGACCCGCTTTTGTTCGCCCCAACGGAGATTGGTCTGAAACCCCACCATGCTCCACAGGGATCCGGCGGCATTGTCGCGCCGGAGCTGCACCACCGCATAGGGGCGGCGTCCGCCCTCCAGAGGATTCGAAAGACCCATGGGCTTCATGGGTCCAAACAGCGGGGTGCGCTTTCCACGCCGCGCCAACTCTTCGATCGGAAGACACCCCTCGAAGAAGGACGCTTCCTCGAAGTCATGCCGTTCGTGTTGTTCGGCCGCAGTCAAAGCCTCATAAAACACTTCATATTCATCTTTGGTAAGCGGACAGTTAATGTAGTCGTCGCTGCCTTCCCGCGATCCCATGAACGCGTACGCCATGTCAATCGTATCGCCAAACAGAATGGGGGCCGCTGCATCAAAGAAGGACAAGGGATTGTCTCCCAATGTGTCGATAAGGTTTTGACTCAAGGACTCGTGGGTCAATGGGCCTGTGGCGATGATGGCAGGTCCCTCGGGAACCCGTTCCACAACCTCGCGGTGCACGGTAATCAAGGGATGTTGGGTAATGGCCTCAGTTACTTTTTCACTGAACACGTCGCGGTCCACCGCTAAGGCGGAACCGGCGTCAACCCGCGCCTCAAGCCCGGCCTTTAAGACCAGCGAGTCAAACATCCGCATTTCCGCCTTCAGCAGGGCGGCTGGAGACAGGCCTTGATCGCCCCCAAACGAGTTGGAACAGACGAGTTCCGCGAACCGTTCGGTGTGGTGGGCGGGTGTCATGGTCACTGGCCGCATCTCGTATAAATCAACCGGGATATCGCGCTGGGCCAGCTGATAGGCGGCTTCCGAGCCCGCCAGACCGCCCCCCACGACGGTCACGCGCTCATTGGGCTTCTTCTTCAAAACCGCATCCCTCCTTGAGACAGACCAAGGTATCCTGCCGTCCTTTGCGCCGCATCGCCATAGACGATCCGCAACGCGGACAGTTCTTTTCTGTGGGACGCCACCAGGTAACAAAGTCACATTCGGGATAGGCCCGGCACCCGTAGAAGGTACGGCCCCGCTTGCTGCGGCGCACCACCAAATCGCTGCCGCACTTCGGGCACATGCCGCCGGTCTTTTCCACCAAGGCTTGGGTATTGGTGCACTCGGGATAACCCGAACAGGCCAGAAACTTGCCAAATCGCCCATACTTCACCACCATGGGCTTGCCGCATACGGCGCACACCTCATCGGTGACTTCGGACGGCACGGCAACCTTCTCAATATCGGCATCCGCCTTGGCCAACTCTTCCGCAAATGGCCGATAGAAGTCGTTCAGGACTTGGCGCCAACCCAGTTCCGCCTCCTCGACTCGGTCCAGCTGGTCCTCAACGGCAGCCGTAAAGGAGATGTCGACAATTTCGGGAAAGTACTTCTCCAGCAAGTCGACCACCACGCCGCCGAGATCGGTCGGGGTCAGTTTCTTTTGCTCGCGGCGCGCATAGTCGCGCTGGAGCAAGGTGTCGATGATGGGAGCATAGGTCGACGGACGCCCAATGCCCAATTCTTCCAACGTCTTCACCAGACTCGCTTCCGTAAATCGCGGCGGCGGCTCCGTGAAGTGCTGGCTTGGGGTCACCTCCAATATGGTGAGGATCTGACCTTCCTTAACCAACGGAAGCGGCCCCTGGCCCGCTTCATCCGTGCCGTCTTCGCGCGTCTCCTGATACAGCGTGGCGTAACCGGCAAACTTCACCACGGCCCCGTGCGCCCGAAAAATGTGCTGGCCCTCACCTCTTAACTCAATGGTGGTAGCGTCGTACACCATAGGGGCCATTTGGCTGGCCACAAAACGCTCCCAAATCAGCCGGTAAAGACGCAGTTGGTCTCGGCTGAGCGAGTTCTTGAGCGAGTCGGGATGGCGCATCACCACGGTCGGGCGGATGGCTTCGTGAGCGCCCTGCACGCCCGGCTTTTCCTTTTCTTGGCGCTTCGGTCCCGTGCCCTTCCAGAATTGTGATCCATAGGTACTTTCAATGTAGGCACGCGCGTCAGTCACCGCGACATCGGCGACTCGGGTCGAGTCCGTTCGGATATACGTGACGAGACCCACGGTGCCCTCTCCCGCCACCTCCAGCCCTTCATAGAGCTGCTGCGCCAAGCTCATCGTCCTCTTGACGGAAAAGCCCAGGCGCCGGGAAGCCTCCTGCTGCAGCGTGGAGGTCGTGAACGGGGATGCCGGGAACCGACGGCGCTCCCGGGTCTTGACCGACACCACCTCAACGTTCTGACCAGGGCGCACAACATCCGTGACGCGGCCCGCCTCTTCCTGGCTGATCCGTCCCTTTTGGCCCAGCGGGCCGGCATAGTCGGCCTTTAAGGCGGGCTTGGAATCAGCGCTAAGCTCAATGGTGTAGTATTCCTCGGGCGTAAAGGCTTGGATCTCCCGCTCCCGATCAA
Organism: Bacillota bacterium; assembly: GCA_021799435.1. Taxonomy (GTDB): domain Bacteria; phylum Bacillota; class Sulfobacillia; order Sulfobacillales; family Sulfobacillaceae; genus Sulfobacillus_B. The sequence goes on from JAJZAN010000025.1 coordinate 13,436, forward strand.
CAATCAATTTTAATGCGGCCGACTGCACGCGTCCGGCCGACAAACCTGGGCGCACCTTGCGCCACAAAAGCGGCGAGAGCTGATAGCCCACCACGCGATCCAGCACCCGGCGGGCCTGCTGGGCATCCACCAGATGCATATCGATAGGGCGGGCATGCCGAATGGCATCCGTAACGGCATCCTTGGTAATTTCGTGGAACTCAATGCGCTGGGCGTCGTCGGGTTTAATCCCGAGAGCCTCGCCCAGGTGCCAAGCGATGGCTTCCCCTTCGCGGTCAGGGTCAGTCGCTAAGTATACCCGATCGGTCTTTTTGGCGGCGTCCTTCAATTCCTTGACCAACCCGCCCTTGCCGCGAATGGTAATATACCGGGGCTGAAACCCCTGTTCCACATCCACCCCAAACTGGCTTTTGGGCAAATCCCGCACATGTCCCATCGATGCCTTGACCTGATATCGGCTGCCCAGAAACCGGCTGATGGTCTTGGCCTTTGCCGGCGACTCCACAATTATCAAGGGTTTTGGCCTTGCCAATCTGTTACCTCCCGTCCCAATAAGCGTCCCTATATTATCGCATTATGCCACTGATATCCAGAAAGGCCCTCATCCGTACGCCACTGAGGGATGGACTGGGCTGGAGATGGTTTCCATCCCCTCCAGATTGTGCGTTCTTTGGACGTAATTTGCCACTCCAAGACCTATTCCACCCAGACCCGCCTTCACTCGATGGCCTCGGACATGACTTTATGCCTGCTTGCCCCTAGAATCGACAGGACTCCTTAAGCCGAATCATGTGCTTCACATGTACGGGGGACAAAGAGTCCTTGGAGACTCTCGGTGAATCGTGCCCCAGCACGTAGGGCTCCTTCTGCCCGAACCAGCAACTAACCTCGGAGGCAAATTGCGAAGGAAGGGGAGCCCTTCATCGTGCATATGCGATTCATAAGCGCCGCAGCCGGACTGGCGGCTGGGCTTTTTTTGGCCGCATCACCCATGGCCAGCGCGGCCACGCTTCACGGTACCTTTCAGCTCGGATCGCGAGGGCGCAGCGTGTCTCTCTTGCAAAGCCGCTTGGCGCAATTGGGCTATCCCGTCGGCGCGACCGGCTACTTTGGCCCCGTGACGCTCCATGACGTCCAATCATTCCAAAAGGCCCACCACCTGGTGGTCGACGGCATCGTCGGACCAGTTACGGAGCACGCCTTGTTTGCGGCAGGACATCCCGCCGCCGTCACCAAAGCTGCATTCCATGCCGTTACAAACCCTGTCACGGTAACGGTCCAAGCGGGCGACACTCTGGCCAGTATCGCCGGCACATATCACACCACTTGGCAGGCCCTGGCCCGGATGAACCATCTTGCCGATCCCAATCGGCTTGCCATCGGCCAAGTTTTGCGACTGCCGGGCAGGGCAGCGGCCTCTGGAGCCGCCGTGGGCGATGCCGGCTCAAGCAACGGCTCCGCGAGCGTGTCATTGCCGACGCAATCGGCCTCCCAGTCGTTAAATGCCGCCATTGTCGCGACCGCATTTAAGTATCTGGGAGTGCCGTATGTGTGGGGCGGTGAAAACCCCGCCACGGGCTTTGACTGTTCCGGCCTTGTCCAGTACGTGTTGCAACAAAACGGCATCACCATTGGGCGGACAAGCTATCAGCAATACCAACAGGTCACACCGGTCTCGAAGGCTGACCTGGTGCCGGGCGATTTGCTGTTCTTCTCCACCGATGCGCCGGGCGCATCCCACGTCGCCATCTACATCGGATCCTATCCCAAACTTGGCTATGCCCAAGCCTTTATCGACGCGCCAGCTCCTGGCCAGTCGGTCATGGTACAAAACCTCCACAACGTCTATTGGAATGCCCATTACCTCGGGGCGGGTGCAGTGGAGCCTTAAACGCGCGGGCGGGGTCTCGCCCCGCCCCACGTTGTGCGAATCTTGTAGAGTCCGCCGACCTGACATATTTTGCACGATCTGGGGACAACATGTCCGTATGATGATAGATCGAGAACTCCGAACTCATTGTACGAGGTGGACGCCGTGAAGTGCCCCCAGTGCGGTCGTGTCAACACCGCCCAGTCCCGTTTTTGCCGCTTTTGCGGGACCGTCTTGGCGCGCCCCAAACGCCATTTGCGCTGGGGTCGCCTGAGTGCCGTCACAGGCGTGGCCTGGCTCGTTGTCGGCGGCGGGTATCTCTATTCCACCACCCGCCACTTGCCGTCGGTCAACCACTTGGTGACTACGATGGATAGTTCGCCCTCTTCCCTGGTGTATGACGCCAGTGGCCAAGTCATTGCCCGTTTAGGCCGGCCTGACCACCACCTCACCCCCATCAACGCCATCAGCCCCAACATGAAAACCGCCATCGTCGCGATCGAAGACCATTCGTTCTATCACAACCCCGGCTTCGATTTGCGCTCCATCGCCCGTGCAGCATGGGTAGACCTGGTGCACCATTCCGCTGTGCAGGGAGCCAGCACCATTACTGAACAACTGGCTAAGGACTTATACCTCAGCGACCAGAAATCCCTGAAACGCAAAATTCAGGAGTTTGTGATTGGCCTAGACCTGGCCCACCGCTACAGCAAGGCGGAAATTTTAGACATGTACCTGAATGAGGTGTACTTCGGACAAGGAGCGGACGGTATCCGGGCGGCCGCCCACGTCTACTTCGACACCACCCCCGCCAAACTCAGCCTAGCGCAAGCCACGATGCTGGCAGGACTGCCCCAGGCTCCCTCGCTCTACGACCCGCTGGTCAACCCCAAGCTGGCCAAAGCCCGCCAAGCGCAAGTCGTGGCGGCCCTGGTTCGCTATGACGGCATGAGCGCAGCCGAGGGCCAGCACATCCTGGAGGCCCCCCTCCACTTGCATCCGGAACCGGTCGAGAAGGCCCAGAACGGATTCCCCGACCCCTGGTACATCGACCAGGTGGTGACCGAGCTGCGGGCCCATGGCATGCCCATGAACCAAATCCTGAACGGCGGACTGCACATTCACACGGCACTGCGCCCCAAGGTCTACAGTTTGGCTCAGCAAGCGGTCGATCAATGGATGTCCAAGAACTTTGGGGCCTCTTCGAAACTGTATCCTGACCACCAGGCAGCCGTCGTGGTGGAGAATCCGCATAATGGCCATGTCTGGGCCATCATCGGCGGGCGGCGCCACTTTACGTTTTTGCAGGACAACTTGGCCATTAATGCCTCGCGCTCCACCGGCTCTGCCATCAAGCCGCTGCTCGACTATGCGCCGGCGTTGGCGCGCGGCTATACCCAAATGTCCGTGATCCAAGACGTTCCCATTTTCAAAAACGTGGATCACCAAACCTGGTGGCCCGAGAACGACAATTACCTCTATCGAGGGTATATGGACTTGAGAGACGCTCTGGCCATTTCCGACAATGACGTGGCAGTGCACCTGCTCAACCGCATCGGCATCCCCTATGCCGTAAAATTTCTGCAGCAACGGTTTGGCATCTCCGTTCCCGCCGCCCAATCACAGGGGCTCGGCATGGCTTTAGGGGTCGACACCAATCTGCTCGATCTGACCTGCGGCTATGCCGCCATCGATAATGCCGGCACCCGCGTCCAGCCGGTCTTTGTCACCCGCGTCACCGCGGGGAAGAAAGTGCTCTTTGACGCCCATCCGGCCGCCACGCCGGCCGTGAGCGCGGATCAGGCGGCCATCCTCACCCAAATGATGGAGCGGGTCCTGTACCCCAAGCCATTGCCCTCCATTGGTCCCAATGCGTTCACCACCGGCTATTTGCTGGGCGTCGGCCGACCCGCAGCCGCGAAAAGCGGCACCAACAACAATGAGGCTGACGCCTGGTTTGTCGGTTTTGAGCCGCAAATGGTGGTCGGCGTTTGGGAAGGCGACCGGCTCGGCGAAATTGCCCAACCTTATACCGCAAGCAATATGGGACCCGCATACGGCGCCGTGGCAGCCGGACCCATTTGGAAGCAGGTGATGCAATCCGTCAATCAGGCCTTGCATCTGAAGCCCGAAGCATTCGCGCGGCCGCCCGGTCTAGTGTATGTGCCGCGGGTCAGCATCACCTCCGGCACACTGCCCAGCCGCTACACGCCCAAGAGTGAGATCCAGGGAGCCTGGTTTATCCGGGGAACGCAACCCAGATCGCACGATACCACCTGGTATCCGGTACGGGTGAGCGCCTTGGATCCCTCCGTGCTTTGGGAGCCCGGCTGCGGCCCCAACATCACTCGCGTCGCGTTGACCCGAGAATCAGACTGGCACCCCGGCGTGCCCAAGCCCTGGGACGCAGCTCAGTGGGCGCCCACGGCGCGGTGCCAGCCTTTGCAAGGGCCCCCCGGATTTCGGCACGGAAAAGGCTTCCCCCCGCATCGGCCAGGTCATGGCCAGGCTCGGGGCGGACCGCCGGGGACCAGCCCCGGCAACCACTAATCCCATGCTTTGCTGTCGATTCAGCCAACTGGTGGCGTTGTGACCATGACCGGCGCTAGCTTTTTCGGCCCTGGCTGGCATCCATGGCACTGAGCGTCCCGTCATTCCGTGGAGATTTCTTGATCCATCTGCTCTCGGAGCGGTACGACCTTTACAAAGTTCCGATCTAAGTCTGCCTCGAGCTCCATAATCCCGGCGGCCCGATCCTCTTGACCGCTGGCATGGAGTGCGGATCGAGCCTGCTGCAACAAGTCGGCAACGGCTCGGCTGTCCTCCGGAGCCAGAGACTCGATGGACACCTTGGCCGATCTTGCCAGGCGCGATTGGAGGAAGGATCGGGTCAAACCCTGGGCGGGATCATGACGCAGATAGATAACCCCACCGGTCATGCCGGCCGCCAGCCAAGGTCCTGGATCGCCCAGCACCAGCGCTTCACCGCGGGTCATATATTCGAAGCCAAAACCCTTGATGCTGGCGCTGTCCCACCCACTGCGGCTCTGTACTGGGGACGGCACCCCGTCTGCCAAGATCACCACCTGAGCGCCAGCCAAGCGCACCCCCGCCCGGGCGTCTGCAGCTCCTTGCACCACGACCACACCCGCCTGGGCTCCGTAGGCCAAGCTCTTGCCCGCGTGGCCGCCCCATCGCCCCCGCTTCATGACCCAAATGTGTCCGCCGGATGCACCTTTTCCGACCCCATCTTGTGCGCCCCCAACAGCCAGACAGGTCACGCCCTCGGTCAGGAATGCTCCGAACCCCTGCCCTGCCACGCCGTCGAACCGCACTTGTTCTGAGAAGGACTGAAGCCCGAGGCGCCGGCTGGATTGGAGCACCCCGGCCATGCGGCGGCCCGTCGATGGGGTATGTGCCGCGTTTCGGCGTTCCTTTGAATCTGCCTGAACCGCCACCGCCCAGGAGGGTCCGGCAACTTCCGACACCAAAAGCGCCTGGTTATCCTCCGCCAAGGATTCCAACCAGGGCATAAAGTCCAGCAACTCGTGCGCTCCCCACTGCGAGAGCCACTGCCAGCGCCCCACCGCCTCCGCCACAGACGCGGCCCCGAGGTGCCGCATACGCTCCTCGAGATGGACTGCCAATCCTCGAAAAAATGCCACCAGATTCTCTACCGCCGATTCCATCTCCTGCGGCTGAAATCGTTTGAGGCCGCGTTCCCGAGCTTCCTCAACGCTCCTCACTTGAGTGGCGATGCCCACATGGCAGGTGTCTTGCTGACAGTGCCGACAGATCGTGCACCCCAGCGCGGTCATGGCCATGGTGCCAAACCCTATTCGATTGGCCCCCAGCAGTATCAGCTTCAGCACATCGTCGGCGGTACGCACACCGCCATCCGCCCAAATCTCTACGGCATGCCGCACGCCGGCCGACACCAAAGCCTGATGGACCAGGGGGACACCGATATCTGAGGGCAGGCCGACGTGGCGCAAAGCATGCATCCGGGCAGCCCCCGTCCCGCCATCAAATCCGGATAGATTGATGACATCGGCCCCAGCCTTCACGATGCCAACCGCAATGGTACCGATGTTCGGCACCACCGGCACCTTGACCACCACCTGGAGATGGGGATTTACGGTCTTCAATTCGTCGATTAACTGGCGCAAGTCCTCGATGGAGTACAGGTCATGGTTGTTGCTGGGAGAAATCAAATCGATCCCGACTTGTGCATGACGAGCGCGCGCCACCTCAACAGAGACTTTGCGCCCTGGAAGGTGTCCACCCTCCCCAGGCTTAGCCCCTTGGCCAATTTTAATCTCCACATAAGATGCGCCCTGGAGCAACGCCGCATTGATGCCAAATCGTCCCGACGCCACTTGATATCCCCGCCAAGGCACGTACTGCCCCACCATGTCCGGAAGCTCTCCGCCCTCCCCGTTCATGGCGATGATATTGAGGCGCTTGGCAGCCTCCGCATACGCTCGAAAAGCACTCTCCCCTTGAGAGCCAAAGGACATCGAGGCGATAACGAACGGATAGGAGTGGCCGCCCGCTGCCAGCGATACCGAGGCAGCCGGGCGAACCCCATGTCGGCGAAAAGCCAAGGTGTGGCGAATCTGCTGAGGCATTTGCCGCTCCAAATCGGCCATAGCCTGGTGGAACTGATCCGTTTGCATGCTGCCGCTCACCAACTGGTGGACCACCTTGTACACGCGGGTATTGAAATGCGGGAGAAACCGGGGCTGAGCGTCTGACTCGATGAGGTCCAAGCGGATTTCTCGTATGTGTTCCCGGCGCCTTTCCCATGTTTCGAGCGGCGGCGCGGCATAGGTCGGAATCTCCAGCAGGGCGGCAATGTCCTCGGGAAGTCCAATGGACGAGAAATTGCGCCCATATCCAGCCAGCCAATGCGTTCCCATCGTTGATAGGATCTTCTCGAGCCCGTGATTCAGCACCTGGATCGATAGGCGCGGTCCAGCAGCACGCCACAAGGCATATGGCACCAGGGCATCGGCTCCCAACCCCAGCAGCACCGCCGCATCATGAAGATTCCGGATCATGCCGCTCCGCACCACCAAAGACGTCCTGCGTCTCATCCCGGTCTGCTGCAGTTCCTGTTCTACTGCGGCCACAGCTAAAGTGGGATCGAGCGCCAGGGATTGTCGGCGCTGATACGCGCCACCATCATCCAAGATTAGCAACGACGCTCCTGCCTTGATGGCTGCCACCGCCTGACGGCCAACCTCTCGAGCCGCATCGAGTTCCCGCTTTCCCTGCTCCCAGAAAAGGTTGAGGACTGAGGTTCGGCCCCGAAACACCTGCTGCAGGCTCTCCAGCTCCGAATCCTGAAGCCACGGATGGTCGAGACGAATTACGGGACCTTCCGGCGCCCGCTCCAGACGCGACGGCCTGCCACCAATCCAGGTGGTCAAATGAAAGTGCTCCCCCTCCCGCTCTCGGTCGAGAGCGGGGTTGGTGACCACCGCCACGGTTTCCTGGAGATAGTCCGAAATCGTCACCACACCGGACGACAAGGCCGCCAAGGGGCTGTCGAATCCCAACGAACCCACTGGCTCTTGGCCCGTTTCTACCCAGGCCTTGACCATCTGCAAGTCATCGCGCGTCCAGCCATCGGCAGTACTCTGCCATGCCTGCACCGGGAGCGTTGCTCGGGTGTCGCTGGGTGGTGCTGGGAGGGTCTTTGGCCACGGGGAGTTCGCGACGCGGGACAACAGAGAGGCTTCAATATCCTCCGTTCTGAGAGTGGTCAGTGGTCCCTGGTCCTGCCAAGACCACGCCACCACCTCTCCCGCGCCAATCATGCGCGGCTCAGCAATCCACACATCGGGCGGAACGACGCCAACTTCTGACGAGAGGACAACGGCTTCCGATGTCTCCACAATCCACAGCGGCCGCAGCCCCATCGCATCGACGGCTGCCACCAGTTCCGAGCCGTTGGTGGCCACCAGTGCATGCGGGCCTTGCACCACCGGCTGCCAAAAGAGTTGCAGGCGCGCGAAGGCCTCCTGCCAGGGCAGCGGCCAGGTGCTCACTATGGCCGGGGACGGAGCGCTGAGCATCCGCATCGTTTCCGCCAAAGTGAGATGGTAGCGCGCGGATAGTTGGCAGAGGGCGTAATCCATGGTTTGAGAATCGCTGCCGGCATCGATAGGGTCGAACCCGAGTCCGGACAACTCTCGGCGCACCCGCCCAATGGTGTTGATTTCCCCATTATGAGCCAAGCTGAGAAAAGGCTGCACCCGATGCAATTGCGTCGTGGTATTAGTGGAAAAGCGGTTATGGCCTACCACGACGCGCGGATAGAACGCATCACCCCAGAGCCGGCGGCCGTGGCGAGCCAGCGCCCGGCTGTCTCCGCGCACTTTCAGTGCGGACACGTGCGGGCCCCATGCGGCAATTTGCCCGGGGAAGGATGACGCCAGCCGCTCCAGAATCTCCCAATCGGGGGTTTCCGTGCCGTCACGATGGCGGCGCTCGTCGGCCAAAGCCACCGTCCAAATCCCTTCGGCGCCGTCGACCACATCCCAATGTCCGGCCAGCAGGACAAAGCCCTCAGAAGACAAGAGGGCCTTCAGGCGCTCCTGGGCTGCGTGTTCCTCGGCGATAGCAATGGATAAACTCAAAAAGGTGGTTGCAGGTCTTAGGTTATCGGCCGCCAGACGACGCTCCCAGACGTGGCGGGGCGCCGAGACGAGCAAGCCCGTTCCATCAGACTTGCCGTTTAGATAACCGGCACGATGTTCCATCGCTTGAAGGGCCTCTAGCGCGGCAACCCATAGCGGTACGGCTGAACGCGCGGCCGGATTTTTCAGTACGGCTGCGTAGACGGCACAGGAATCGAATTCCTGAGCGATGCGACGGGTTCTCTGCATGAACCGCCACCTCCTCCTGAATAGACTGGAACAATACCCGCTTGGCGCGTCGGGCAAGAAACGACCTTTATCAATTTAAAGCACTAATGTGCCATGGCAACTCTGAGATCGAACTCATCAGCGTAGGGAACGAGTCTCGAGTATATGAAACGCCTGTGCGAATGGAGGAAATATCACGGTGAGGTCAACAATTGGAAACACCAGGCAATGCAACAATAATACAGATATGCGCATAAATTTGCAAACACTTCTTCATGCCTTGGCTAGTCCCGTTTTCCCTGAATGACGCCAAACGCTGCTTATGCCCCCGCTGCCTGATTTTGCCACGTTCGCCGTTTGTTTAAGCAGTTTCGCCAAATTTTAACCTGGAGGTCACCGAATCTTAACAGCCTGGCATTAGTCTGAGTTCACGGTCGACACATGTCGATAAATCGGACGGAGGTGGTCCGCGATGAATCGAACCATTCTCGTAGTCGATGATGAACCCAACATTCTAACGCTGGTCCAGTTCCCATTGGAGCGCGAGGGATATCACGTCCTGACCGCCTTAAACGGTATGGAAGCGCTTGAACTCTTTCGCACCCAGACTCCCGATCTGGTGGTTTTGGACCTGATGCTGCCCAGTCTCTCCGGGCTCGAGGTTCTGCGCCAACTGCGCCAAGAAAGCAATGTTCCCGTGATGATGCTGACCGCCCGCAAGGAGGAGGTGGACCGGATTGTCGGCTTGGAAATGGGCGCTGACGACTATGTGGTCAAACCTTTTTCGGTGCGCGAACTGGTCGCCCGCATCAAAGCCATCCTGAGACGGAACACCCCGTCAGCGAGTGCCGACGTGCTCTCCATGCACGGACTGACCGTCGAAGTGCCGCAGCATTTGGTCTCCTACCGCGGGGAGCCGCGCCACATCACCCGGAAGGAATTCGAGATTCTCACCCTCTTGCTGAGCAACCCTGGACGGGTGTTTACCCGCCAGCAACTGCTGACCGAAGTGTGGGGATATGAGATCGCGGATGATACCCGGACCGTCAATGTGCATATCAAAAACCTCCGCGAAAAGCTCAAAGAAGCCGGTGACCTCATCGAAACGGTTCGCGGAGTCGGCTATCGCTTCAAGGGGCACGGCACTTCATAGACCGCCGCGGGAACTCTTCGCCACATCCGGCATCAGACGCCCCATTCGGAGAAGCGGCCGGGCCCTGCTGCTCTCCGCGGCATCCGGATCGAAGAGCGGCGCCAATACGTCGCGACCAGACTCGAAAAAGTCCTGGGCTTGTCCTTGGACCATCGACGCCGCCCAGGCTCCCAAAAATTCCGCCGCCCGTGCTCCAGCCTCCCAAGTTCCCGGGTTGTCCCGACGAATGTGCACCGCCAAGGCACGCGCGTGAGCAGTGAGGGCGGTGTATAAAGTCATGCGATGACTAGAACTCGACTTAAAGCCCCAAGACAAGGGCGGCGTCACAGGATTGGACACCTGTTCCAGTTGCCGGCGCCGATCCTCCAGACGCCGCACCATCGCGTCTAAATTGGCTTCTTTTTCTTTGCCGCGGAACTGCTCAGACGCAGCTTTGAGAAACTGCGCCAAATCTTCCAAGAAATTTCGGCGGACGGATTCCACGGTGTCCTTGGTCGACAGCGGCACCACTAGAGCCGCCACCACAAATCCCGCCGCCGCCCCGACCAGAGTCTCTTCCAGACGCAACACCATAAGACCGGCCGAAAACTCGTGCAGAACACTGTATAGTTGGCCCAGCATGATGGTAATGAAAAAAGTCATCATGGCATAGGCGACTCGCATCCAATAGATTCCCAGGAACATCGACAGCACGACCGTCACCACCACCCAGCTGGCATGTCCGGCTGTCACCTCAGCCAATCCCACAGCCGCTACCAAGCCAGCCAAGGTGCCAATCACGCGGTTGAGCCCCTTCAGCATGGCCTCCGACCGGGTGGCTGTGCCCGCCGACATGATAAATGCGGCAATAACGGCCCAATAATATCGCTCCGGCGAAAGCCAACGCCCCGCCAAAATGGCCAGACCTCCCGAAACCGCCACCTGCACCGCTTGTCGGATAGGAAGCGCCATCCGGGCCAAAGGGTTCCAGCGATGGCCTCGCGCCCGGACGGCCTGCGCCGCCGCGGGAGAGCCTGGCAATCCACCCATGAACAGCGTGACCATGGGCTGAAAGCCGGTCTCGTCGCGAAGCGGCATATCGTGTTCCCGGCGGTATCGCCAGTCGCTGCGCGAGTCGATAAGCTCGACTATCGCGGTGCCGAATTCGCCCGCCAGCACCTGATGCTCCCCCTCCGACCCGCACAGTTCACAGGCCGCCTTCCGAGCCAACCCCTCGTGTCCCTCGAGAAGCCAATCCAGCACCCGCCCCGCGTCCTCCGCCACAGATCCCCCCACCTCGGCCAGGAGAGCCCCCGAGCGGCTCACCTCGTCCAATAAATGCTCAATGTCAATCAAATGCTGACGCAGCGCCGCTCCCGACCAGTCGACCGGCAGTGCCCTAGGCTCCGCCGACCAGCCTTCCACGTAAAGGGCTGCCTCCGCCACCTGAGTCGTGCGGGAGCGGAGCCGCTGCAATGCCCCGTCTCGCATCTCCGGCGCCTCGACCACCACATCCCGCACCGCCTGCAGGACTGCCCGCGCGCGAAGTCTGAAAGCGTCCAACGTCCTGGTCATCGCCCGCTCCGGATGCGCCCTGAGCACCGTCACATGCAACAGCAGCACCCACGCGGTCCCCACGATGACGGCCGCCAACAAGGCAGGCAGTTGGGCGAAACGGGCTCCCGTGAAGGAGGCAAAGAAATAGCCCATCCATCCCATAAATCCATAGAAAAAGAAGGGCGGCCCGAAACGGCGAATCGCGACAGCCACGAACATCACCACAACAAACAGTCCCAAGCTGAGGTCGGTGTTAAAGGAACCCAAAGCCCCCAGACCCATCCCGCTCCCCATCGCCACCGGAAAAAACACCGCCCGCCTCATCGCCGTTTTGATCGGCAAGGCAGCCAGGGCCAGACTGCCTTGCATCGCCACCACCGACCCCATCAGCATAGCGACAATGACAGCCGGGCCCTGCAGGTGATTGAGACGCGCGAAACCATACTCCACGCCCAATGCTCCGCCCATCGCGAAAGCCGCGGAAAGAGCCGATTCCAGCCGGGTTAGTCCCGGATCGGACGCCACCACCCATACCAGCGCCCGCCTTATCACCGTCATGGCCTCAACCCCCATCTAACAGTCTTTTCACATCACCGCAGCCTGTGCTGGCAAATAGTGGACAACCCAAAAAGGGCCGGTTTCCCGGCCCAAAAACAGAACCCTCCGGAGGGTTCGGCCGTGATGGGTTATAGAAACACCTCGTCAGCGACACGCGGTGAACGAGACGACCTACTTGGCGTTTCCAAGATAAAAGGCATATTTGGATAGTTCCCGAAATCCCATGCGCCGACAAATCGGCGCCGAGGTATCTTCGACCGCCTGCACCAGCGCCTTTTTCGCGCCGGCTTGTCGCGCCAGGCGGAGTCGCGCGGCCACCAGGGTCTTATAAATGCCGCGGCCCCGCCACGCTTCGGACACCGCTGAGCCTCCCAGCAGCACAACGCCGTCCGTCACATAGGCCATCCGGGAGAAGCCAATCACCTCGTCAGACCCCTGGGGTTGGACAATAAACAAGTCACCGCGCGATCCCAGCGCCACCACTTTGATGGCGTCGCCGGTGATTCCCATGCCATACGCTCGCGCCAATCCGTCGGCGTAGTCCGGCACCTCCTCCGGCGTGAGGCGGCGGATGACCACATTGTCATTTTCGGGAATGGGTGTCGCCAAGTCATCCAACACCATCCCCAACATCTCCTCGGCCAGCACCAAGCCGCGTGCTAAAAGCCGTTGTCCCAGGTCCTGGGGCTGGGACAACGGACCTACCACCCAGCCAAACGGGGCGCCGGCATACGCCGCAAATACCGCATCCACCACCCGATCAAAATCTCCCTCGGAGATTTTGGCGAGTCCCATCATATTGGCGTAGGGATTGGGGACCACGTCGGATTTGAATGCGCGGACACTCTCTATGTTCAGTTGATACACCAGCCCCGGCACCTCAACGTGCAGGCCGACCGGCAAGTCTTCCATTAATTCTATGAGTTGTGTGTCTTCCATGGGACTCCTCCTGCAGGTTCATCGGATCTTGTGATCCTCTCCCAGTGTATCGTGTAGGAGCCTATGCTGACAGACCTGGGGAGCCATAAACGCCGCGGAGGCTCATCGCCTGTGCACCTGACGGGTGCGAACCCGGACGTGTCAACCGCATCCCAAAGACTTCCTGCTCGCAAAAGACAGTCAGGCCGTTCCCTTGCGGGACAGCCTTTCCGTCGATACGGCCACATTACCGAATTTGGTTGATTTGGTTTTGGCTCAGCTTCACAACTGACGCCGGAAGGGGGAGGAAGTGCACGGTGTTCAAGAACTGAGGCGCGTTGCCGTGCTTGATATCCCAAGTCAAGAAAGCCTTCATGGCCCTCGCTATCCTGGGGTTAGTCTGGGTCTTCTTCACAATTGCGTACTCGTAGTTGATAATCGGGTAAGCCATCGCCCCGGGAGCGTAAATCAGGGAGATCCGCTCGTCCTTGGGCGTATGGGGCACCATCGCTTGGGCCGCCGCGACGATGTCCTTGCGGCTCGGCATCACATACTGGCCGTTCTTGTTTTGCAGGGCTGCGTAACCCAACCGGTCGTGAACCATTTGGTTAAGGTAGGAAATCCCCACGTAGGCAATAGCGTACTTGTTTTGCTGCAAGGCCTGCACCATACCGCCGTTGCCGTCCGCACTGACCTCGTTGGAAACGGCAGGCCATGTCGGCGAGGTGTTGTATCCGGCGGTCCACAACTTAGAGGCGCTGAAGGTCATGTATGAGGTGAACAGGAAGCTGTCGCCCGATGCGTCGCTGCGGCGCACGGGAATAATCGCGTGGTTAGGAAAATTCACGCCGGGGTTGGCGCGCTTGATGGCCGGCGAGTTCCACTTCTTGATTTTGCCGGTGTAAATTTGAGCCAGGATAGACCCTGACAAATGCAAATGCTTGTTGTTCAGTCCGGGCAAATTATAGGCAATCACCTGCGCCGAAATCGCCAACGGGATGTTCTCGATTTGCGGAGTCATTTGTGAATTTGACATGTAGGCATCTGACGCACCAATCTGAATGGTGCCCGCCAGCGCCTCCGAAATTCCGGTCCCACTTCCCGTTCCAGCCGGAGTGATGCTGACTGCCTGATGGCTTTTCTCATACACGGGGATCCACTTCTCGAACAGGGGGAAGAGCAGGGTCGAGCCGCTTTCCAACAAGTTGACTTTCGGGGCTGCGAGAACCTTGACCTGCGCTTGGTTGTGGCCGGAGGGTACCGTGGCAGCGGGAGCCGCCAAAACGCCCGCAACCGCTGTTGCGCTGAGCACCACGCCTGCTGCGGTCAATCCCAACGTCCGCTTCAACATAGAGACGAACACCTCTTCTTTTTAATGGTTGGTCCGATGAGAATACCGTGAGGAAACTCTTGGTTCGCCATGCGTGTGGTGGCGGGCTCCGTTCGTCGGGCACCCCTTCCATCCATGCTTGATGATACGTGTCGGCTGTTACGCGGCCGTGATCACGGCATTAAAAATGCATAAATGCCGACGGGTTCCTGCGGGGCAGGAAAAATTGCCTCTGAGGGAGAAAATTACTCGCAAAAAGGAGACCCTATGGACGAATCCTTGAGCTTTGATCCCGCATCCCCGGTGTTTCATGAGAACCCCCACAGCGTGCTGGGCACTCTCCGGAAACTCCAGCCCGTACTGCGAGGCCGCCAAGCGACAGCTCTCAGCGGCCGCACCTTTACCATCTGGCACCTGTTTTCATACGCGGACATAGTGGCTGCGCTGAAAGATCCGCGGATGATGCGGGAAATCCGCCATGTGCTGACCGAAGAGGAATTGGGACGGGCCGTTCCTATTCCCGAAGAGTTCCGGGCATTAGTGGACTCGCAGCGCAACATGATGCTGTTCCGCGATCCGCCCGACCACACGCGGCTTCGGAACCTCGTCAACAAAGCCTTTACGCCCCGCATGGTGCAACAGTTGGCATCGCACATCGAAGACATTGCCCGCGATCTGCTCGCGCCGTGGCCCGCTGGCGAACAATTCGATCTTGTGCATGAGTTCGCATTCCCCCTGCCGGTCATTGTCATCGCTGAACTGCTCGGGGTCCCTAAAGCGGACCGTGATCTGGTCAAAGGCTGGTCCCGCATTTTTGCGCAAGTGCTGGACGTGGAGGTCAGTCTGGAGACGCTGTTGCAAGGAAACCAGATGATTCATGAGTTTCAGGACTATTTTCGCGATCTGATTGACGAGCGGACCCGAAATCCCCGGCAAGACCTCATCTCAAGCCTTCTCGAAGTCACAGACGATGAGGGCGGTCAACTCACCGTGCAGGAACTGTTGGACATGGGCATCCTGCTGCTGGTCGCAGGCCACGAAACCACCCGCAATCTCATCGCCAACGCCGCTTGGATGATGTGTCGCATGCCCGATATGGCCCATGCCTTGCGCCGCGCCCCGCATCTGATTCCGGGTGCCGTGGAGGAGGTGCTGCGGATGGAACCGCCGGTGATGCTGACCAGCCGATTTCTCGCCGAAGACCTGCACATTCAGGGCATTGCGATGAAGCGCGGAGACGAGGTCAATTTATGGCTGGCATCCGCCAACCGGGACGCCGCTGTCTTTGGCGAGCCCGATCAGTTCCAGCCGAACCGCAGCCCCAACCGCCATTTGTCATTCGGCCAAGGAATTCATTATTGCCTGGGAGCACCGTTGGCCCGGCAAGAAGGGGCGATCGCGCTTCGCCTGTTGTTGACCCAATACCCCCGCTTAACCTTGGCGGAGACACCGCTGCGCTGGACGGCCTCCTCCACTTTTCGCAGTTTGACCGCCTTGGAGATTGAAACGTCTCTCTAAAATCAAATCGGCCTGCACCCCGTGCAGGCCGGCCTCAACTTGTGTCTAGCGTCGCTCCATGGCGCGAAACCGGGTGGCAAAAGCCATGGCTCCGACCACCACCATCAAAAGCAGTCCAGCCATATAGGCCAAGGCATTGGCTTGGGGATAGGGCTGTTGAATGAAAGTCCAGACCACATAGGTTAAATAAGCCACCGAATGATGGGTCAGAGCGAGACTGGGAAGATTATCCGACCATTCGGCTGTGTACAGCAGCGGGCCCGTTTCTCCCATGGCCACGGAGAGCGCCAGGATCGCCCCGGTGGCGATGCCGCTCAGCGAATAGGGCCACATCAGCGACCAAAGGGTCCGGGCGCGGGAGAATCCCAGTGCTTTGGCGGCATCACGAATCTCCACCGGCACCTTGTCAAAGGCTTGCACGGTGTTTCGCACCACATAGGGCAGAGACAGCATCGTCAATGTGACGACGGCCGCCAAGGCCGAGAATCCCCAGCCACAGACAACCACAAAGGCCATGTAGCCCACATACCCAAACACGATGGACGGGACGCCCGATAAAATGTCGCTCATGAGGATGAGCATCTCGCGGACCCACTCAGGCGCATAGACCACAGCAAAGCTGGCCGTCGCGACCCCTATGACGCCCACTCCCACAATCGTGAGAAAGCCTAGCCACAGGGTCCCCAAAATGGCGTTCTCCAGACCTCCGGTCAACCCAGCCGTCGGTGTGGTCAACACGGACCATGACCAGGCCGGCAGCGACCCCTTAATGACGGTCCAGAAGATCAGCGCCAGCACCAGCAGCATGGCCGCCGTGGCCAGAACGGCTAGCAGCCGCCACAGCACCGATCCCAGCCGTCGACCGGGTGAAATGCGGACAGACTTCAATGTCGGCTCAGCCTGCATCTACGATCCCTCCTCCACGATCGACACGCCCGACGACGCACGTTTCACAATGGCTCGGGCCAGCAAATTGACCAGCACGGTCATGACGAACAACACCAAGCCCAAAGCCCCTAACGCGTGCAAGGCCATGTGGGTGGGATCGGTTAAGGCTGAATCCAACTGGCCGGCGATGGTGGCGGCCATGGTGCCAATGGCGCTGTAGAGGTTTTGCGGCAGCACATTCAAGGCGTCGCCGCTCACCATTAGCACCGCCATGGTCTCCCCCAATGCACGGCCCAATCCCAGAATGCTTCCGCCTACCACGGCCGATCGCGCATACGGCCACACCACACGCCAGAACGTTTCCCCTTCCGTCCAACCCAGAGCCAGACCGCTTTCAATCATGTCGCGCGGGATGCGTTCCATGACGGCGCGGATAGTCGCCGCAATAATTGGCACAATCATTAGGGTGATGACCATGACAGCCACCAACAAGTTGGTCTCACTGCCCAGCGGACCGGAAAGAAATCCTAGCGGGGAAAACAGCGTGTTCAGCCAGGGGCCGATGTGGTGCGATACAGCCGGAGCCACCACCACCAAGCCCCACAGGCCGTAGATGACGCTGGGGATGCCCGCCATCATCTCAACCAGGCCAGCGAGTAAATGGCGAATAGGCCCCTTCACAAAATAGCCGCTGCCGGCGGCCGCCAGGAACGCCACGGGAATGGCGGCAAGGAGCGCCAAGAGGGAAGTGAGGGCTGTGCCGACAATAAACACCAGCGCACCATAGGAGGCGTCCGGCATGACCCGGACACCATGCACCACCACCGCATGGTTGGCATACTGGTTTCCTATACTCCACTCCAGCGAGGTCAAAAAGTGCCATCCCATATAGCGAAATACGGGACTGGCCGATACCGTCAGATAAGCGGCCAAGCCCACCACGGTCACCACCGGAGCCAATGAAAGAAGCCCCAAGCCTGATCCCACCGTGCGGTCCAGCCACCGCGTCCGCGTGGTTTTCACTGAGTCAGCCTTCATCGTGGCGGCTCAGGTAGCGCGCCACCACATCGTTTTGCGATGCGAAGACGGCGTCCGTCTCCCCGAAGGCTACCAAACGGCCGTTGACCAACACGCCCAACCGCTCGCTGACTTGGCGCGCCTCGTCCAAATGGTGCGTCACAATGAGAACCGTGACCGTGTCCTTCAGCGACAAAATCAGCTCATCGATGCGGCGACGCGACTTGGGGTCCAGGGCGGACGCCGGCTCATCCATCAAAAGCACCGTGGGTTCAACGGCCAGGGCGCGAGCGATGCACAGGCGCTGCTGCTGGCCCCCGGAGAGCGTCAGGGCAGACTGGTTCAACCGGCCTGACACTTCATCCCAGAGACCCACCGTCTTCAATGCCGACTCCACTCGACCCGCAATTTCCGAGCGCGCAGCACCGTAGACCCCGAGAGGCAGAGCAATGTTTTGAAAAATGCTTTTGGGAAAGGGCGTGGGACGCTGAAAGACCATGCCGATGTGGGAGCGTACCACCGAGACATCGACCCTCTTGGCGTATAAATCGGTGTCGCCGTACCAAACCGATCCGTCCACCCGCACACGCGGAACTCCATCCCACAACCGGTTCAGAACTCTGAGCAAACTTGACTTGCCACTTCCGCTGGGACCCACCAGGGCTGTGACGCGACCTTTGGGCAGATCCATGGAGACATCGTTCAAGATGGTGTGTTTGCCGACTCTGAGGGACACGTGATCCAACCGCAAGGCGGTCATGGGTCTATTCTCGGTTTTAAGCTCAACCATCGCCGATCCATTCCTCCCCATCCGTTGCCGGTTCATGACCATCATAGATGGGGAGTATTAGGCGGCGGCGATCGGCGTGTAAAAAGCGTGTAAAATTCGAAAGACTCGGCACCAGATCGACAGAGCGATATCAGAAACGGCCCGCATAGACCGTGCTTTAGCAATCGAGGAGAAAAGGGCCGTGGTTTTTCCGGTGCCCCTCCTATCGCAGTAATGCATGAGAGATTCTTTTTAGCCCTTCTTCTAAAACCGATCTTGGACATGCCACATTCAGACGAATATGGCCATCGGAATTGGCGACGAACATGTTCCCCCCTTCCAACAAGACTCCCGCGTTTTGGGCAAAAAATAACGAGAGGTTCTGTTCCTCTGGCAGATATGCTCCGATGTCCACCCATGCAAGATAAGTCGCCTCGGGAATGCGGAATATCGCTTGCGGCAAATGACGGTCAAGATATTCTTTCAGAAACGCAAAATTGTCATCCAAATAGCTTTTTAACTGTGCCACCCACTCATCGCCGTACTGATAGGCGGCCTGTGCTGCTGCAATGCTGAGCGGGTTGTCCAGAGCATAGTGGCGCGCCTGCCACACGGCCCTGATTTGTTCATTGGGAATGATGACGTTCGAGAACATAAACCCTGCCATATTAAAGGTTTTGCTGGGGGCCATGCAGGTGATAATCCGGTCCGTTTCCGGAAAGAGTTTTGCTAGCGGCGTGTGAGTCTCCCCATTTCTCAACAAGTCACAATGAATCTCATCGGAGATGACCCACACATTATTTTCTAGGCAAATATCGCCCACTCTCTGCAATTCTTCTCTCGTCCAGACACGTCCCGACGGATTGTGCGGATTGCAGAAGATGCATAAGGACACCTTTTCATCTTTCGCTTTGGCCTCGAGATCATCGAAATTGATTGTGTAGTATCCCGCCTGGTTTGCCAGGTCGGAGGTCACCAATTCCCGATGATGGTAGTCCACCGCATGCTTGAAAAAGGCATAGGAGGGAGTGACAATCAACACCTTGTCGTCGGGTTGACAGAGATAGTCGACCAAATCATACAAAGCTGGAACAATCCCATTTGACGTTACCAGATGCTCTTTTTGGAAGGTCCAGTCATAGTGTTTCTGCGTCCAATGAGCGAGGGCCTCATAATATTTGGGATCAAACACCTTGGTATAGCCAAAAATCCGTTTATCCAATCGGGCTTTGACCGCTTGGATGACTTCAGGAGGACTCGCGAACTCCATGTCTGCGACCCACATACGAATAAATTCATCATCGGCGTAGGGGAAAGTCAGGTCCGCCCCTTGGAATAGATAGTCTCTAAACCCATCCGTGTTCATAGCATTGGTGCCCGTGCGGTCAATAATTTCGTCAAAGTTATATGGCATGGCGTGCTCCCCCTTATTGATGTTCCTGCGCTGACCTAAGCACCGCTTGCTTTTTGGCTTCACGTCAGCGAGGCGGTGCAGGCGGATTTTATCTATGGGCATCAACATCACATGCAAGCCAATTCCGGTTTAAAGTACTTGGGTCATTGACCGCTAGCCCTAGTCGATGACTCGATTCGTGCGCTGCATTCCGGTTTTGGGTGAACGCCTGCCCATCCATGGTTTCATGCGAACAGTAATAACGCCTGGCTCAGCCGGCTTGGCCCGCCAATGATTTAAAACCATGAGCCCCTTGCCGCGTCCGGACATCCCCAGCCTCTCCTGACCTGCTCACATACTAACAAAGTCCCTTCGCAGTGAGTACCAATATGGCGGATAATCCACGGCGAAAGCGCCTCAAGGTCGCCATGCACGCAGGCCGTTCGAGCCGAGCGTCGATTTAGCGTGGCGTTGCGCTGCCTCTGGCCCAAACTCAATGCCATCCTATGCGTCCTCTTGCCGTCCAGGCCGAGAGCCTGCGAGACCAACACCAATTCCGGGGACTGCCTTGACATCCTTTTTCTTCTAGATTTAATCTAGGCATAGAGTTATAGGGGTAGATAACGAGGGATGGTAGAGATGATGAAGTCAGTCCCGACACTGTTGGTGCTGAAAGCGCTGGAGCGCGAAGTAAGTCACGGATATCGGATCGCCGCATGGATTAACGAAACATCCGAGGGTGCATTGGAACTTAAAGAGGGCACCCTATATCCGTTGTTGCATGGGCTTGAGCAAAAAGGGCTTATCGTCGGTGAGTGGCGCCGGGAAGCTGGCCAGCGCGAAGTTCGGGTGTACCGTTTGACCGACCGCGGGCGTCGTCAATTGCACCAAGACTCACGGGCTTGGGAGGGATTTTCCCAAGGCGTCAGTCGAATCTTGAATCAATCCGGAGGTGTCGCCCATGACCCGGTATGATTTTGTGGAACGCGCGACAGCCAGCATTGCTTCCAACAAACGAGCCTCCCAAGTCCGTCGCGAATTGTACAGCCATCTCGTGATGAAAGAAGCCGACCTCGTTGCTGAAGGAAAGTCTGCGAACGAGGCACGCGATTTGGCCATCGCCGGCATGGGCGACCCGGCCCTGGTCGCAGACGGCTATGCCGCGCCTCGCACGTCACCTCTCCGAGTTGCAGGAGTGCTTCTCGCCGGGGTCCCTCTGGTGGCGGCCGGCGTTCTGACAGCCAATAGCCCGCCCTACATCATGGTTCTCGTATTGGCCCTGTTAACCGTCGCAGTCTTCTATGCCCCCGGCGACACCCTTCCCGAACGTCTCCAAGAACTCGCAGAAACCTTTAGAGAAGGACGCCTGCTAGCTCTTTTGGGGGGGATTGCAGGGCTCGCAGCCGCCATCGCCCCGGGGATGAACGCCCTCTTCTTTCTCTTCGAGATAGCAGCACCGTGGCTGGGCGTCCTCTACATCTCGTGGCAACGCAACCGCCTTGCTCCCCGCCTTACTCCCTATGCAATGACCTGGATCGTCGCCGGCAGCGCCTCGATAACCGGTGGCGTTATTTATGCTCTTGCCAATGCCGGACGCCTTCCTTGGTGGCAATGGGTAGACGACTTTCACGCCGTGGCGGCGATGACCGGACTGTTGTTGCCCATTTCGGTCATGGCACTGGGAACTGGGTGGAACGCCGTCCTGTGGCTGCGGCGGCGCTACGTGCGCTTAAAAGTCCTGCGAGAACCTGAAGCCGTAGCGGACTGACCTCCAGCATCCGCAATCTGCAGCAGTCACGTTGTGGATACAGCACCGAGGCGAAGCGGTTTTTTGCTTCTTCGTCTCCTTGTGTCAAAATAACTGGCCTCATAAAATTTGGGAGAGTCAGGGGGTCAAACTGTCAAAGGAGTAGTTTTTGTCCATGATTTGGACTTCCTTACGGGCCGGCATGCTGTCAATCGCCTGCCCGAATCGTGCTGCCGCCGACTGACGCCGCGCGCCGTGATCCGATTTCGCGCACGCCACCCCCGTTAATGGGCTGCTCTTAGGGGTTGGCCGATTGCAGGAAGACACACGGCCGTCCGCGCGCTCGCCGACCGTCTTGGCTGACACCAGGACCGCTCCGGTGCGCCCTGGGTCTCCGATCTTCACTCAAGACCGGAATGAATGTGGCCGTGGAGCAGCGCGAGCAACACGCCATGCGCCAACTCGGGGTTCCTCCAGGCGCCTCCAGCAATCTGATGGAGCACCTCAGGAATTGTGTAAAAGAGCACCTGAATGTCCTCATCGGGATCGAGATGCTGCGGCGCATGGATGGACGTCTTTGAAGCGAAAAACAAGTGGGCAATCTGATTCGTCAGATGCCCGCACGAATGAATGCTGGCTAACGGCGTGAGCTCGCGGGCCAGCAACCCGGTTTCCTCGAGCAATTCCCGCCTCGCCGCCTCCATGGGCCCCTCGGAAGCCTCGACCGCGCCACCCGGGAGTTCGTAGGTGTGCGTGCCAATCCCCGCACGGTACTGCCGAATGACCGCCATCCGGCCCTCATGTATGGCGAGCACGACGGCTGCATCTGGATGTCTGTCATGCACCACCACTGATCCACTCGCTGTTTCATAAATGTCATGGGATTTATTGATGAATACTGGTTTCATGAGTCGATTCCTCCAACGGGCGCCCGCAGGGCAATGCGCTCGGCGGGTGCTGACGGCCCCCAGAAATGGCGGGCTATACGGCAAGTTTATTTGGGTATCCGAAATTCGTGATTGATCGCAGACTTTTCACTCATCGTTAGAGTGGCACGTTTCAGGTTGATCGAACAATTTTCGTGGTTAAGATTTTTAGCAAAAGAGGTCGAGCCAGGTCCACCTCTTAGTGTACTAACGCCCCCGAACCCAGGTCATTAACCTCATGAAGTAATTGACATCGGTTGCCACGCACTGGATACGGGAGAACCTGATTTTCTAAAGGGAAGTGCATGAGTTTGGTCCGCGAACGTGAGCGGCAGCCCTGTCGTGGCCTTAGTCAGGAAGCCAAATAGACCGCGTGATGATTCGCGCGTACACCAGAACAAATACTCGCGAAAAGGTAACTGTTTAGGTACTCGGGCGCATGCCAATAAGGCATCCGGGATGGGGGATGCTGGCACAGGCGATGTATGGCGTGGTTAAGCTAGCTTGGTTGCCATGGATGTCCTGCCAAGGCGGCACGCAAGACAGCGAGAGGCGATTGGCCTTGTTGACGCGCCGTCACCACATAACTTCGGATCGCGGCAAAGATGTGCCCGCCCTGTTCGCTCCGAAAAC
>JAJZAN010000146.1 GCA_021799435.1 Bacillota bacterium
TCAAGCCAATTCCTTTGAGGACGACCCCGTGCTCGTAAATTTATCCGTGGGGTCGCATGGTCGCGCAACAGCGCGCCTGAGGTCGTTCTCTTGCGCTAAATCAAAGGGGATACGTAAATAGTTACGGCAGATACTGATGTCGCACACACCCATGGGTGACGGCATTATCCTGCCTACAGATTTCGTCGGACACGTCACTGTCGCCATAATGTTGGAGAGGGCACCGCATGGGGCAGAACGGACACCGGTGTCTATTGGGAAACATACCACCAATGCAAACGGGAGGGTTCCTATGAATCTTCACTCCATACTCTTTTGGGCCTTGTGGGCGGCCTGGATCATCATGGAAATCGTCGTGAATCTACGGGCTCGGTCCCTGCGAACACAATCGTCCGGCGCCACCACGAAGGCCGACCGTGGCTCCGTGTGGTTTATTTTCGGCGGGATGTATATTCTCATTCTCATCGCGTTTTTCTTGTCCATGACCGGGATCGGGCTGATGCCGACGTGGGTCCCCTATGTAGGAAACGCGGTAATGGCCTGTGGCATCACGATGCGGTACAGTGCGATTACCCAATTGGGGCGCTACTTTTCCTCCACGGTGCAAATTGCGTCCGATCAAACGGTTATTCAAACCGGATGGTATCGAAAGATTCGCCACCCCGCTTATACTGGCGGATGGTTGATTGCCGTGGGACTGGGTTTAGGTTTAGATACGTGGGTTGGTACCGTCATCATCGCGGTCGGCCTCTTCGCGATCTATCTTCGTAGGATTCGCGTCGAGGAACAGGCCCTCGTGAGTCACCTGGGTTCGTCCTATTCGCACTATCGCCAGAACACGTACCATATGTTTCCATGGATATGGTAGCGCCACCGCCTTCCGGCGTGGCGATGCAGCCGACGCCGGTGCAAGCGCTACGGGACACTCGCCCCCGTATGTACGCGATTAGTGTCGTGAAGTACTCGGGGAGCGTGGCCCCGTGGACACTGTCATTACCTCACCGATGGATACGTTACTCATCAGGCAGGTCGTGCTGGGAGGCTAGCATGGAGCGGAGTTCTCGCAAGATATTGTGGCCCTCCTCCCAGGTCGGGCTGGTGGCTCCGATTAGGCGATCTGCGTAGGGGGTGGACGCGCCGGGTGCACGCGCCGGCCGCTCGCGTTCGGTCTCCGCGGTCAGCAGGAGCGCCATGGCCGCGTCGCGAGCCGCTTGGCGCAGCGTCGCCCAATAATTGTCGAGCTGCTCGCGGATTGTCAGGGGGCCCGTGTAAACGTTCCCCGCCTCACGCACATAGCGCCCCTCTTCGGGATCCCATCCAAACATCGGTTGCGGTTCAAACGGGACCCAGGTCCGTTGTTGCAGTGCCACCGCTTCGCGGTCCGCATAGATAATGGGCAGCTCAGTCCGGAGAATGTCCACGTCCCGGGCCGCGCTAGACAGCAAGTTAACGGCGCGCGCGAGGCGGTCGCGACACCGCTCGGCCGTCGCAGGTTCCACTAACACGCGGTCGGCTTTCTCAATGAGGCCCATCGCGCGGTCCACATCCTGAATCGCTCGATCGATTCGATCGCCCGGGGAAATCGGCCCGCCGTCATGTTGCGGCTCGATCTGGTAGGGTGTCCCGCCATGCCGCTGGAACGCTTCGTACTCAGGGTTTTCGATGACATACGTGCGACCCGCGTCCACCTCGCCGGTATCCAGATTCGTCCAGCGTGCCTCGTACGCTGGCGGTGGGGGTGCCGCCGGTGGGGTGGTCATGACCCGGGGCAGCGCGCTGAACGCCCCCTCTTCGTGCGCTGCTAGGGCCAATGCCTCTTCATGGTGGTCCATATGGGCATAGATCGGATCATCCTCCGGTAGTCCCGGTCCTGGGCGAATGTGCGCTCCGCACGTGCAGACCCACACCCAGTCCCCGTGTGCCATGGTCATCGCCTCCTCGATCGTAGTATGTCAGAACAGGGGATCTCGGGCTACGGGCCCGGGATCGAACAACCCGCCATCCCAGCCAAATCGCCCCGCATTCCGCGACACATGACGTGAGCGTTCTCCCGGCGTCTGGTCCCGGCCGGATTGTGGTTCCTGACGACGGTCTTGCGGCATTCGCTCCCTCGTGGTTTCTTATCCTAACGACTCGGGGTCGGCGTAGACTAAGGCGTCTTCGGCCCCGGGTGGGCCACAGTCTCCGTGAGTATTCAAGTAATCAGGTGGGTTGCCGCTATTCAGACAGCCCCTAACAAACAACCAGTCGAGTCGCCCAATGCCGGCCGTGACTAAGGGATTTACGCCCCCAAGAGTTCCGGAACCATGGCAGGTCTACTCCCCTAACAAGACGGTGGGTTCGGTGTACTTGAATTCGATACGATGGTCGGCGTCGAGGCTCGCCCAGGTGCCGTTGGCCAGAATCATCATGGGATCCGTGTGCCCGAAATCGACGTCATAAACAACGGGAAATGAATAGCCTCGGGTCGCAATCGTGAGTACGGCTTCGAGCGGGTCGTCCGCTGAGAACCCCGTGGCGCTCGGAAAGCGTCCCACCACCAACGCCGCAATGTGTCGATACACGCCCATCTGGCGTAACTGCGTCAGATATCGGTCCACCGTGGCCACATTGGCCGTTTCGTCGTCTTCCACACAGAGAATCGCCCCGGTCATATCCGGCCAGTATGGGGTGCTGGCCAACAGCAGCAGGGTGCTCATGTTCCCCGCGATAATTCGGCCGGATGCCTGGCCGCGCTTGAGGACCTTCCACCCCGTGGCTGCTTGCAAGGCCCGCGCGCGACTGTCTTCGAGGTCCCACTGCAAAATCTCGTCCGTCCACGTCGCGGACGGCTGCATGGGGTGGCCGCCGGGTGTGGGATCCATGAGAACGTGCGTAAAACTGTCCCGGGTATAGGCGAGCAGTCCCCCGTACTCCCCAAACTGCGGCAACAGGGCGGGGCCCAGGTAGGTCACCAGACCCGTCCGTGCGAAAATGCCCAGTTGCAACGCCGTCACATCGCTGTAGCCTAACAGGATTTTAGGATTTTGCGCGACCAGGTCAAAATCCAGTTCATCCAGCAGTTGGTGCGAGTTGTAGCCCCCAATCGTCGGAATGATCGCCTTGACGTCTGGATTACGATACAGGGCATGCAAATCCGATACGCGGTCCTCAATGGTCCCCGCGGTATGACCCGTGCGCGCGCACGTGTGGTCTCCCTGGATCACCTGAAATCCCATGTCCTCCAGACACGCGATGCCACGCTGTAGCCGTCTCGGACACAAGGCCGCCCACGGCGAGGCCGGGGACACGATTCCTACGGTATCTCCCGGCGACAACCGAGCGGGTTTGAAAATTTCCACAATGGACACATCCCATCCTGACGACATGTAGTCCCTCTCACTTCTCCGTGACGAGCCCAAATCCTTCCTCACGGGGACTTTCCTCTCAAGGATGCTGTGGTGCTTACGGCGTTTACGCCCCCAAAAGTGCACGAGGATTCACGCACACTGTTGCCGGCACTTTAAGATTATTTTTGTTGGGCGTCACACTTCTCAAGCAAACGGCGTCTGCCCTGGGAGGAGGGACCGTTTTGCAGTACCCGAGGGATCAGGAATGGATCGAGCAATGGGTGGAGACATGGGGCGACAACATGACGCGATTGGCCTTTCTCATTACGCGCAATCGGGACACCGCCTCCGATGCCGTCCAAGAGGCGTTCATTCGACTGTATCAACGGCACCAAGAAGATCCCGCTGCCAACATTTCGGTCGGCTGGCTGTACGCCGTGACGCGCAACTTGGCTCGTGATGCCCGACGGAAGCAGAGGCGCCGCCCCCAGACCTTTCCGCTGGATACCGAGGAATTGACCGGGGCAGCTTTTGAGGCCAGCCTTGTAGCGCGCATGGACGTCACACGGACGCTCCAACGCCTCTCCGCGACTGATCGCGAGTGTTTGTGGCTGTATTACTATGCGGGGTTGTCAACCCCGCAAATCGCGGAGGCCCTGAACGTGTCGGCCGACGGTATTCGGGCACGGTTGCACCGCGCACGCCGACGCTTTTTCACTATGTGGGAGGACGAAAGCCATGATGGATGATTACGACCCCGACCGGACGGACGACGAGCTCCGCGCAGCACTCGAACGGGTCGCTCGTCAGCAGTCCGTGGAGACGATTCGCTTCCCCCGCGAGCACTTCTATGAAGCGGTTCAGCACGCGAGGCCACCCCGGCCTTGGCGTCGTGCAATGGGATGGGGGTTCGGAATCGCGGGTGCGTTGGTCCTGCTGTGGGGATCGGCCGCTTTGAGTTCCCACCACCGATCGACATTATCATTGTCCAATCGGGCCCAAACGGCCCTACAGAAGCTACCCCCACCGTCGTCTTACCGCCAAGTCCTCGTCCTGAAAGGTCAAGTGGGTGGCTTTCGCAGCACGATGGTGGCATCCATTAGCCCATCCGACTCTCCGGCCTATTCCCTAGTGACCGGATATTGGGTGCTAACCTACGTGGGGGAACATCCGCCGGTGCTAAACCAATACGTGCTCACCGGAATCGCGGATCCGGGGGACGTCATGATTATTGCGGGCCAGGGTGACCGCCAGTGGCTCCCCAAACAAGTGGGACGGCACCGCTATCTGTATTGGATCGTCCACTGGGACCACACCCAGTTGACCGCCTTCCCGCCGGCCGAGTCTCGCCGCGAATTACAGACTAGCCAGATCACGCTTCGATTTGCAGACGGAGGCCAGACCACCCTGGTGGGCCACCAACGACCGGCCGTCGCGAGCCCGTGGAACAGCCCCTACTGGCTCCGCGGAAACCCACCTGCCATTAACGTCCACAAACCGCAGTTGCTGTTCGCGACCGTGGTGGCCGTGCGCCCGGGACAGGTCGTCTTGCAGTATCGCTGGAACCGACTCGTCACGGCCACCGTGTGGACCACGGCACGCACCACAACGTGGCTAAACGGCCGTGACGTGGCCTATCAACAGGCACCTTCGGTGACGGTCGGAGAGTCCGTCGTGGTGCAGACGGCCCCGGCCGATGCCGGGTCCCATGGGCACGCCATCGCTCAAACCATCTACGGCAATGCCGCGGGTCCGTACATCAACGGCATCGTCTCGCGCGTGACGGGCCCTGTAATCACGGTAGCTAAGGTCCAGATTCTCCCGAATGGCAGCCTGCGGAAGACCGGTGCGATGATGAACCTGGTATACAACCACACGACCAATTTTTCGGGCGCGTCGCCAACAGAGCTTGGGCGGGGCATCCGCATTGGGGCGGATGTTGTGGGAACGGGTAACCGTCGACTGATTCAAGCAATGGTTGTGTATAGGAAGGTAAGGTCTGGCGGTCAAGCCGGTAGATGGCAGCAAATCACGGCGCCGACGGAGACCAACAACTAGGAGTGAGTACCGGTCCGCGGTGCATCCGGGGGCGACTACGAGCCACACCCGATGGACTCAAAGCCTTTACAGCCGACACCATGCGAATAGCGTACGCCGGTCCAAATGCGGCAGATTCCTTGCGGCGCATACGCCCCCGAGAGCACCTTATTCGCTTCGCGAAGTATTTCCCTCAAGTCAAGGTCGGGGCATTAGGCCAGCACCTTGCGGAAGATCACCCGATCTCCGCCACGCCCATCATAATTCCGGTGAACGGGGACGGCATCCACCATTCCATCACCCGGTACGATGGTGAAGCCTAAGCGGGTGTGAAAAGCGACCGACCCGCGGTTAATAGGCGATGTGATGGCTTCGACTATGTGGCGCCCGTTATCGCGCATGGCCTGAAAGAACTGCTCGTAAAGTTGCCCCCCTAGACCCTTGGACCGATACGCCGGGTGGACACCCACGAAGTGGATGTAGCCGGTATCGCTATCGGTTTGAGACAGGAATCCCACGAGAAAGCCAACGATCTCGCCATCATCCTCCATGACCCAGCTGCTGTCGTTAAAATGCTGGAAAAATAACGGGGGAGCAGGGCAGTCATCGCCCGCCCGCCCCACCACTCATCGAGCTTTGACATAATCTCCGAGTAGTCCGTTTCCTGCAAGCGTCGCATAGGCTATCACCTCAGTATCATGGTATCAGGCACGTGCCCGTTCCTTGAAAAACAGTCTCGAATTGAGGGTACACTTGAGATTCTTAATCGACATCCCCAATAACGCACCAGGTATGCAAGAGAACCGGAGCGGTCAACGCGGAATCAGAGGTAGTCGATTAGCGCCGACCGTCTCTCAGACACAGCAATCGCGCCGCTGGCATGGTCCACGGCGGGGAGTAGCGCTCTGGTCAAGAGGTGAGCGGTTTCATGGAGTCGATGATCAAGACCAATTGATGAAGGGACAAGGTCGTCGAGTCAAGGGCATAGAACTTACTGCCTAGCCGAAACTCGATGCCGCGTGACGGAGGTCCGACATGACCTTGTACTTCCTCCCAATGTCCGGGAATGGGGTGGGAGACGCCGGGGACATGCAACGTGACCGTGCCCTGGCCCAGTCGATCCCCGCCCGTCCCGAACGCACCAAGACTTGGAGCGATCTGAAACCCTATGTTGTTGTACGACACCTCAAGCACGGGCCAAGACGGTTGCGGCGTGGTCACAAAATGCGAAGCGGATTGAAATTGAGTGCCTGGGATGTCGCGCGTCGGCACATAAACACGGGGAAATCCCGCTTGTGCCGCTTGCGCCGAAATGTCCTGCCGCTGGGAAGCCGTGTAGACGACCGGACGGAGCGGTGCGATCGACAGGGCCAAGGGTTTCATGGAGTCGATAATCGACACCAATTGATGAAGGGACAAGGTCGTCGAGCCCACAGCATAGAACGCACCACCCAACCGAAACTCGATGCCGCGTGACGGAGGTCCGACATGACCTTGTACTTCCTCCCAATGTCCGGGAATGGGGTGGGAGACGCCGGGGACATCTAACGTGACCGTGCCCTGGCCCAGTCGATCCCCGCCCGTCCCGAACGCACCAAGACTCGGAGCGACCTGAAACCCTATGTTGTTGTAAGACACTTCAAGCACAGGCGAGGATGGCTGCGGTGTCGTGACAAAATGCGAAGCGGCTTTAAATTGAGTTCCTTGGACGTCGCGTGTGGGCGCATAAACACGGGAAAATCCCGCTTGTGCCGCCTGCGACAAAATTTCCTGCCGTTGGGAAGCGGTGTACGCGACGGGACGGAGCGATGAGGTCACAGGAACCGTTTCTGTGGATGCGGGCGGCGTGACAGCGGTCGCAGTGGCCGATGCTGATGAGTTCCCTGCACCGGACCCGGATGGCGTACTCGATGCCGGCGGAGACGCGGGTGCTCCGATATGTGTGGGCACTGCGGCCCCGCAACCCGCCAGTACGGTCGCTCCGGCTGCCATGAGAACAGCACCGGCATAGAGCTTGACTTTATGCAATGAAATCTCCTCCTCTGAATCCATAGCCCAGATGTGGTGCTAGGTTGCGCGCTCCCACGTTGACAAAGCTTTTCGTTAGCAATAACGCGGTTTCTGGGCGATGGTTACTGGATATCACTGGAAAGGTTGACGCTCGCTGCCGTTTCCTTTTCGTTCCATGGACATGAGGTGGCTGACAGAATCGCAAGTCAAAGCGCGGGAATCGTAGGGCAAAGAGGAGTTGGTGATACCGAAGGGGGGCGAACAGTCCTAGTCAGACTTTTCGGCAATGTCGCTAACCGGCCCGTTAGCCGCCTTGACATCTTAAATTACCCGAGCTTCGGGAGGACCTTGGGAACCGCTCAGCAACGGTCTTTGGCGATTCTCTATGCCACGAGCGCACATAGGGGGGGGCCGGCC
>JAJZAN010000147.1 GCA_021799435.1 Bacillota bacterium
GACCTTGCCGCCGGCACTGCTCACCACCAGCCGGCAGTCCACCAGAGGGCTCACAGCGGAGCCAGGGCACCCCAACACGCCAGGATGATGGACGACCAGCAGTGTCGCTACCGAGGCCAACACGACCACGGCCGACAAAACCAGGCGGACAGCAACGCTGGCTGACATACTACCCCTCCAACAACAACTTTTCCGGGTCCTCCAAGAACTCCTTAATGGCCACCAGGAAGCGTACCGCCTCGCTGCCATCGACAATTCGGTGGTCGTACGACAACGCCAAGTACATCATGGGTCGAATTACAACCTGCCCGTTTAAAGCGATGGGCCTCTCTTCAATCTTGTGCATCCCGAGGATGCCGACCTGCGGCGCGTTGAGAATCGGGGTCGACAAGAGAGAACCAAAGACACCGCCGTTGGTGATAGTGAAGGTCCCGCCTTGGAGTTCCTTCAGACTTAGCTTATTCTGCCGTGCCCGCTGCGCCATATCGGCAACCTGCCGCTCGATCTCGGCGAAACTCAACCGGTCGGCGTCGCGCACCACAGGAACGACCAGTCCCGAATCTGTCGACACAGCAATCCCGATGTCGTAGTAGTGCTTTAAGATCATGTCCGTGCCTTGAATTTCGGCGTTCAACCGCGGGAATAGCTTCAGGGCCCCCACGGTCGCACGGGTAAAGAAGGACATGAAGCCCAGTCCCACACCGTAACGTTCTTTGAACGCGTCCTTGCGGCGCGCACGCAGCGCCAATATGTTCGTCATGTCCACCTCGTTGAAGGTGGTGAGCATGGCGGCGGTATGCTGAGCTTCCACCAGGCGCCGGGCAATCGTCTGCCGCCGGGAAGATAAAGGAACCCGCTCGTCGCCCCGGTTGGTCTGCATGGCTGAAGCCACTGACGCTGGAGCCACGGCCGCTTCGGGCGCAGGAGCTGCCCCGACCGTCTCGTGAGAAACCACATCATCACGCACAATCCGTCCGCGCGGTCCGCTTCCACTAATCTGGTTCAAATCCACACCCTGTTCGCGCGCCAACCGACGCACATCCGGCGTGGCCCGCGGCCCGGCTTCAGGCTCCGCGACAACCGTCGGGGCGGCGGGCGCGGGCGAGACCCCCTCCCGCTGAGGAGCCGGAGCGGCTCCCGCCTCTATCACCGCCAGAGGGGCGCCCACTGACACAGTGGCGCCCTCCCCTGCGACAATCGACGACAGCACCCCGTCTTCCTCGGCAGCAACTTCCAAGTTCACCTTGTCTGTTTCCAACTCAACGACCGGTTCGCCAGTCCTGACTGCCTCTCCTACCTGCTTCAGCCAGTGGCCAACCGTGGCTTCCACGACCGATTCGCCCAGTTCTGGTACCTTCAACTCTGACACTAACGTTGCCCTCCCCGTGTAGAAACTTCTCGTGGCTGGAGCGCTTCCCGCGTAATGCGAGCTTGCTCCTCATTGTGCATTTCCGGGAATCCTTCGGCTGTGGCGGCTCGTTCCGGACGACCCACATATCGGAGAACCACCCCGTCGGGCAGTTCGCTCGACAGCCGAGGCTGAATGTAGCGCCAGGCCCCCATGTTCTGCGGCTCTTCCTGCAGCCAGACGGCCTCCTCCAAGTGCGGATATCGCGCCAACACTTGAGCGACCTCGTGATGCGGGAACGGATACAGCTGTTCGACTCGGATGACGCTCACCGCATCGGCACTCTGCTCCGCAATGGCCGCTGCCAAGTCAACCACGACCTTGCCGCTTAAGAAAATCAGACGCTTGACGCGCTCGGCCGGATTGGTGCGGTCATCCATGACCGATTGGAACCCTCCGCTCGCCAAGTCGGTCAAAGAGCTTGCGGCCATGGGATGGCGAAGGAGGCTTTTCGGGGTCATGACGACCAACGGTCGCGGATCCCGATGAATCAGGTTGGCCTGCTGGCGAAGCAGGTGGAAGTACTGTGCCGCCGTGGTGCAGTTAACCACGCGCATGTTATTGTCGCCAGCCAACTGCAGGTACCGCTCCAGACGCGCGCTGGAGTGCTCAGGACCTTGCCCCTCATATCCGTGCGGCAGCAGAACTACGAGCCCCGATTGTTCCTTCCATTTGGAACGCGCCGCCGCCAGGAATTGGTCCAAGATGACCTGTCCCGCATTGGCGAAATCCCCGAACTGGGCTTCCCAGCACGTCAACACCTTGGGAGACTCCACGCTGTAGCCGTACTCGAATCCCAGCACCGCCGCTTCCGACAGCGGACTGTTGTAGATGGCGAACGCTGCCTGGGCCGACGGGATATGCTGCAAGGGAGTATAGGTCGCACCGGTCTTGGCGTCGTGCAAGACCGCATGGCGGTGACTAAAAGTGCCGCGCTCGCTATCCTGTCCCGTCAGTCGAATCGCGGTGCCGTCGCTCAGGATGCTTGCGAAGGCCAGTGTTTCCGCAAGACCCCAGTCCACCCCCCCGGTGTTGTCAAGATTGTCGACGCGACGCTTAAACTGTCGTTCCAGCTTGGGATTCATGTGGAAGCTCTCCGGCAGGGTGTGAACCTCCACAGCCAGTCGCTTCAACACCTCTACAGGAACGTCGGTCGGTTCAGCCAGCCCCACCAAGGCGTCCCGCCAAGTGCTGGTCTCGGACCCGTCTGGCGCGCTGTGCTCCCCCATCGCATCCTTGGCTTGCCGAAGGATTGATTGCACCTCGTCAATCAATTGCTGGGCCTGCCCCGGTGCAATGACACCCTCTTGGGCCAACCGTTCAGCATAGAGGGCCCGCACGGTCGGATGCGCCGCGATCTTTTGGTACAGCATAGGCTGGGTGTAAAGCGGCTCATCGCCTTCGTTGTGCCCCCAACGCCGGTATCCCACCAGATCGATAAGAAAGTCCTTGTGGAACTTCTGCCGATAGTCAAACGCCAGCCGCGCGGCCTTCAGACAGGCTTCAGGCTCGTCGGCGTTCACATGCACGACTGGGATTTCGAAACCTTTGGCCAAGTCACTGGCGTATAGGGTCGAGCGATCGTCCTCAGGCTCAGTGGTAAACCCGAGCCCATTGTTCATGATGATATGGACCGTGCCGCCAATGCGGTACCCGCGCAGCTGCGAAAGGTTGAGCGTCTCAGCCACCACACCCTCACCGGGGAATGCAGCATCGCCGTGTATCGCAATCGCCATCGCCCGATCTGAGTCTTGACGCGGATGCCCCGGCTGATCCACTTCCTCCTGAGCTGCCCGGGTCAATCCCTGTATGACCGGGTTCACAAACTCGAGATGGCTGGGATTGTTCGCGAGACCAATGCGCACGCCGGCCAACTCTCCATCCCGCAAAAGCTTGTGGCCGCCCAGATGGTACTTCACATCACCCGTCCATCCCGCATTGATGCCCATCGATCCTTCTGACGGCACCATATCCTTGTTGACTGTGCTGTGGAACTCGGCAAATATCTTTTGATAGGGCTTCCCCAACACGTGGGCCAATACGTTGAGGCGGCCACGGTGAGCCATCCCAATCACCACTTCGTGGGCTCCCGCCTTGACACCTGAAGCTACAAGTGTGTCCAGCATGGGCACCAGCACATCGGTTCCTTCGATGGAAAAGCGCTTCTGACCGGCAAAGGTCGTGTGCAAAAACCGTTCGAAGGATTCCGTTTCCGTCAGCCGCTTGAGGATGCCGACTCGTTCGCCTGCCGTCAACGGCAGCTCAGACGACTCGCCTTCCACCTGCTGGCGCAACCAATCCCGTTCTTCGACATTATGAACGTGACTGAAGTCATAGCCTAACGGACCAGAATAGAATTGCCGCAACATATTGATGGCATCCAGTGCGGTCGGCGCTGTTCGCAATCGATTCGGCCACACCACCGTGGACGGCATGGCGCGCAAATCGCTGTCTGAGATGCCCATGACCTCGGGGTCATCCACAACGCGCCGCGTCGCTACCCCAAGCGGATCAAAGCCAGCCTGCAAGTGACCGAACTCCCGAATGTTACGGGCTAGTTGAACTGCCTTGACCATCTTTTCAACCGGTAAAGTCGAAGACGCCGGGACTGACGGCCCCTCGCCCCGGATTAAGGCCTCGATGGCCTCCGGACCAAGCTGGCTGAACAATGTCCGAGCGTCTTCTTCCACTAACTCCGGATTTCGTCGATACGCCTCGTAAGCCTCGACAAGATAACCCGCATTAGGGCCGATGAAGAGGTTTCTCAACGTCTGTTGGTCGTCCTCTGCCTGCAACGAAACTCCCTCCCATCAGAAGCACCATCTCTTCCGACTTACACGCATCAAAATACGTCTCCAAAGTTCCTAGAGGAACGCTGTGGAGATGCGGTGTTCGTTGATATCATAGCAGAAAATGGCTTGTGCGGTTAAATTAAGGCGCCGTAAAGCCATTTTCCATCGCGGGCAGGGGTTGGGAATCAAGCCTCTCGATCCAATCTCTGGTCGAGATATCGTCTCGGATTTCGACAACCAACCCCCGGACCTGGCTTTGAGGTGCCGGAGTTCCTTGCCCTGCCATGGTTTTTGCCGTCTTTTAAAAGTCTTCCTCGGTTGTCAGAGATTCCCGACTGCGCCAAAAACGGGATATACCCACTCTGCGTTCACCCTGTTGAGCACCTACCTGCATCGAAGACCTAGTATGTCCCTATTCCCAGCATCGCTCTCAAACGCGGTCTGACATAAATTCGAAACATTTGTAGACTCGGACCGTGTCATAAACTTGCCTAATTCCTACACAGGAACCGGGGAAACCACGTTAGGGGTGAATGGGCCTCATGGTCCTAGGGCGATCTCTCGTTCCCGAACCCGTCAGCTAACCTCGGAGGCGCTACGAGGGGGATATCGCGTGAAAAAGTGGATGATTGGTGCGGCCATGATAGGAACTATGGCCATGACGGTCCCGGCATTCGCCCAGAGTACCCAAGGGGCCGCAGTTCCCACCACGGCCCAGCTTGCAGCGTCGCATCCGGCCATGCAGCAAGTGTTGCAGTATTCGGATACCGGTCATTGGGTGATGACCCTGCAAGCCGACCTAAACGGACTGGGATTCAATTCGGGCCCTGTCGACGGCATTTTTGGACCTAAGACGGAAGCCGGAGTCAAAGCTTTTCAAACTGCGAAGAATCTCCCTGTCACGGGAATTGCGGACGCTGCCACCTGGCAAGATATCTTAGCCGGATATGGTCTCGTGCCCGCGTTGACAGGAGGTCAGACCAGCGCGGGCAACAACAGCGGATCGGTCAGCGGCAATACGGCGTCTGTCAGCAGCAATACTATCGACGGGCACCCTATTCTGCATGTCTACCACATGATGGCCACCGCTTACGGACCCAGCTTGGCGGACAACTATCCTTATGGACCGACCGACGCGTTCGGTCAGCCTCTGCAAGCTGGCATGATTGCCGTAGATCCGTCCGTAATTCCGTTGAAGTCAACCGTTTACGTCACCGGTTACAATGACAGTTACCTGCCGCAAGGCGGTTTTTTGGGCCACGCCATGGACACCGGCGGAGCCATCCAAGGCATGCGGATCGACATTTTCATGAACGACAATTCGACCGTGGTCTCCAACTTCGGTATCCAGCCTGTCGTGGTGTACGTGCTCGGAAACTAATGTATCCGGAAACCCTGCAAGCAGGCAGAGCACTGCCTGCTTGTTGCATCTCCGGACGCAGTGAACTAGCCTTGGGATCACGGAGGCTGGTCCATGATTTGGCTATTGATGTTTTTAAGCCTGTACGCAGCGGAACTGCCCGACAAGACCTCGCTGGTCACTTTGGCCCTGGTAGGCCGTCATCGCGGGGTGTTGGTTTGGGCAGGCGCGAGTACGGCCCTCATCGTTCAAACCGTTGTCGCCCTCACTGCGGGACGGCTCTTGGCGTTAGT
Organism: Bacillota bacterium; assembly: GCA_021799435.1. Taxonomy (GTDB): domain Bacteria; phylum Bacillota; class Sulfobacillia; order Sulfobacillales; family Sulfobacillaceae; genus Sulfobacillus_B. The sequence continues at coordinate 5,854 of JAJZAN010000147.1, forward strand.
TCCCAAGCGTCCCCTGGTGTGGGTCGAAGTCATTCTCTTCCTGGGATTCGCGGTCTGGATGTGGCATGAGGCATCTGATGCCGAACCAGATCGGGGCGCACCCGCTTTACGCGGCCGCCCTCTGCGGGTCATGGCGCAAGTCTTTGCTTTAGTCTTTCTGGCCGAATTTCTCGATCTCACGCAAATGGCCACAGTCGCTTACGCCTCCCATTACGCCCACCACCTATGGCTCTTGGGTGCCGCGGCGTCGGCAGCCTTGGTCTTGGCCAATGGCACGGTGGTTCTCTTTGGAGACACGGTGCTGAAGCGCATTTCGGGACTCTGGCTGCAGCGCGGGGCTGCCGTGTTGTTTGGTGTGGTGGCCATTATTCTGGGGTTAGGGCAAGTCGTGACTCTCTAATGTAACCTCGCGACTGCCCGTGGCGTTATATGGGGTGGATGACTAAAAGGGGTGCCAGACACGAAAGCGCACGAACAAAAGATTTTTGACGAATTTATCTACGAATATGGGGACAAGGCGGTTCGCTACGCCTATGTCACCCTGCATTCGCGGCCCGATGCGGAGGATGTCGCCCAGGAAGCGTTTTTGCGCCTGTGGCGGCATTGTGGCCGGCGTGGCGTCGACACTTTGTCGGCTGCGCTGCTCTTCCACACCGTGACCAATCTGTGCCGTGACCGCATGCGCCACCTCAAAAGACATCCCGAAGACCCGACAGACCTGCTGGAAGTGACACAGGGGGAAGTCGACGACACGCCTCTTCTCTCCGACAGCGCCTTGGTGCTTGAAGCCGTAATGCAGTTGAACGCACCCGAGCGCCAGTGCATTTTGCTCTTCTATTATATGGACCGCAGTCTTAAGGAGACGGCCGATGCTTTGGGCGTCACAGAACAGGTGGTTAAAACTCGGTTGTATCGGGCCCGGCAGCACTTAAAACCGCTGTTGGAACCGGTATGGAAGGAGAACTCGCTGTGAGTTACGAGCCGGAACAACGTGTAGGCGAACTACTAGACCAAGCGCTCGGTGAAGAATTGGGCCTGTACTTTCAGCCCGCTTGGCATCCCCAGCATCAGACGGGCCGTAAACGGTCCCGGGCCTGGCGGACAGGATTGCTGAGCGCTGCCGCAGCGGCTGCGGTCTTGATTGCCTTGCCCTTTACGATCCATTTGCCGGTTCAGCGCGGCTCGGTCGGCAACTCAAGCCTTAGTGCCGTGCATCTGCCAACGGCGCTGTCGTCTTCCATCGCCAACGTGAGTCAGAGCCACTTTCAAGTCGAGAGCATGGTCCCGGTCTATGGAACCTACCCCATGGCCCGGCCTACCGGCCATGACTTGACCATCAGCGGTTCCTTCCACATTGGTTCCATCTCGGGTGACTCCCTGTCGCTCTTGGTCAACAACCGAATGCAGCTTCAAGGCGGCATGCTGTTCAAAAACGGGACCCCAGTCTACAATTTCTCGGGTTCCACCATCCAGTCAGGAGCTGTCATTGCCGCTTCCCCCAAAGCCAAGCCGGCCAAGGGCACGTGGTGGTCAAACAACGGAACCAACGTCGCCATCACCTCTTTTTCGGCCCCTGGCCAACACGTGTATGTAACGCACGGAAACCTGTGGGCGGACCAGATTGGAGGAACCCAAAACTATTGGCGGCAGTCGCCGGGGGATCCCAACGCCACTGTCCAGGACAGCATCGCGGGCCTTCCCAGCCATCCCAGTAATGCACTCTTGCTGGAAGAGAACCCATCCGGACTCAGCCGCGGCTTCATTACCCGCAACGGAGGTGCGACATGGCACGGGTGGTCCCTGGGCACCCAGTCCATCTCTGACCTCATTGCCATCGGCAATCGCTATTGGGCCATTTTAAACGGCACCTTGGCATGGAGTTTG
>JAJZAN010000026.1 GCA_021799435.1 Bacillota bacterium
TGGGGTAGGGTCCAAGATACCAGAATGTCCCCCGATCCGCCGTTGGGCCACACCAAGTCGACCGTTTGGCTCGTCATGCCTTGTTTGATGGAGGGATGGGAGAGTGAGGCATGGTCATTGAGCGAGATGACATCGGGACCCGCCCCAGCCGTGTCGATGGAATTCACTCCCAGGCCGGCGTTGGGCTCCGAGCAGCCATAACACGCGTTAAAAGATATGGAGACCTGTTCTTTGGGGGAAGAAGGGTTTGTCACTTGGTATTGCCAGGAACTGCCCCCGGGGTTAATCTTCTGGACTGTCCAACGTGCCGGAACCGCCATAATAGGCTCATGGTTCACGATGTCGAGCCACTTCCACCCGTTTGGCAAGGCCGGTTTCGGTACGACAGGCACATTGCTGAACGCAAGAAGTGTACTTCCCACCTCTAGTCCGTGCGGTACGAGAGTCCATGTTGCTTCCGCCGCGCCTGCTCCAAGGGCATGTGACTCGATCTGATGGCTCTTAAGGTTGTCGACAACAGCGCGATTGTGGGATTGATAGACCAGAACGTGGTCCTCAACGGCGCCAACGTGGGTAATCGGCTGGTCCAAGGTAGAAGCGTTGAGGCTCTGCCGATTGACGATAACGGGAAGCGTGGTTCCTCGGTTCGTTTGGGCCAATACGACATCAGGTCCCGTTTGCCCCAAGATGGAAAACTGGCTGGTCTTGGGATAGGTAGTCAGAAGTTTGGCGCCGGTCCAAAGGCTGCCGCCCCGGCTTCCAAGCCACCTTGTGAACCAAAGATGCCATTGGTCTGACAGTTTGGCGGTGGGCCTTTGAAATCCCGGAGGAGTCATCCACAAGATCCCAGACGGCGTCGGCAGCACCACAACTACAGGACCCGTCTCGCTCATATCACTTTGCGGGAGAGCCAGCGTGAGGTTTCCTGCCAGGTGAATGGTGGTCATGTTGGCGTCGACGATGGGGTAATGGGACCTTTTGGCATGGTGCACAGGGGAAGCGGATGTGGCATGGATTACGCCGCATCCGCTGGCCAAGAGAGCCAACGGCACAATGGTGGTCCAAACGCGGGTTGTCATTTCCTAACAGCCTTTCTGTGTGTTGCGTGTCGTCACCATTTCAACGCCGTATGTAAACTCCAGGTCACGGGCTCTTGCTAGAAAATGCTCGGAGAAACAAAATGTGCAAAGAATGGCAAACATTATGGTATATTGTTTCTGGGATTTTCCACGTAAAGGGGGCAGCCCCGTGTCAGGAGCAGGGGGATTGAATCGGTTACGTCAAGCAATCGGCCAGCTCAATACGGCTGAGCGACGCGTCGCCGAGTGGATCTTGGCCAACCCTACGCAGATGTCCTCGCTCACGGTGCGGGAACTGGCGCGACACAGTCAGAGCTCGCAGTCAGCTGTCATGCGACTATGCCAGAGGTTGCAATTCAAAGGGTTCCCCGACCTGAAAATGCAGGTGCTAGCCGACATCATCAGGTCTGAGACACCGACATCATTCGCTTTTACTGAAATTAAACCCGACAGCCCTTTCCATGCGAGGTTGGCAGATTTGCAACAGAGCCTGGTCTCTTCAATTCAGATGACGTTGAGCGGAATAAGCATCGAGCTACTCCAGACGGTCAGTGACCTAATCCACCCGGAAGCACGCATTCTGGCGTTTGGGTCCGGAGCATCGGCTGTGGTAGCTAAGGATATCCAACAAAAGTTGCAACGACTGGGATATGCAGTGTGGGCAGCTGAAGATTTTCATACTGCTGCTGTGCTTGCGACTCAGTTTGGTCCCAAGGACTTGTTCTTTGCCGTGAGCTATTCGGGGCGAACGACCGACGTTATCGAAGTTGCAAGGATCATGGACCAGCAACAGGTAAACGTGGTGGCTATAACGCAATATGGGGTGTCTCCGTTGCGGGACTTGGCGACCTTGGTTTTGCCGGTCAACGCCAACGAAGCCACCACACGCGTCGGAGCCACCGGTTCCTTGGCAGCCTCACTTGCAGTAATTGACAGTGTTTTGCTATACCACGTCAATCGCTATCCGGAATCGTCGGCAGCCCAGTTGCAGCGTACCCGGAAAATCGTGGGGTCACACCGTCGAAGCAACTAACCCAAAAGGGAGGTCATTCATGAAAACGCGCAAGAACTGGTTCGCTTTTGCCGGTGCCGCAACTCTGCTTTCGGTTTCTTTGGCTGGTTGTGGGGCGACATCTGCAGCAGCAGGCATCAGCTCATACTCCAGTAGAGTTGCCGCATCAAGCAAGCCTCACCGCGGAGGAACGGTTACCATCGCCCAGGTCGGGGACGCGATTACGCTCGATCCTATGTTGACCACCGACGAATACTCGGCACCGGTGGAACAACTCCTGTATAACTCGTTGGTCAAGTTGGGACCCAAAGGCCAAATTGAGCCTGATTTAGCATCTAGTTGGAACATTTCCTCAAACGGGCTGGTGTACACTTTCCATTTGAGGAGTGGCGTGACGTTCCACCACGGCGGAACCATGACGGCCCAAGATGTGGTCTACAGCTTCAACCGGATCATGTCCCCCAAGCTGGCATCTCCGTGGGCGTCATTTTTCTCGTCAATTAAGTCCGTATCGGCCCTCAACAACAGCACCGTACAAGTGACGTTGAGTACGCCTAATTCGCCTTTTTTGACGGTGGTGGCAAGCTTTTTTGTCGTGATGAACCCGTCGTTTGTCAATGCGAACAAAGGAAATTTACAGCGCGTTGAAGACGGAACCGGGCCCTTTATCTTGCAGAAGTGGATTCCGAACCAGTCAATTACCTTGGTCCGCAATCCGCATTACTTTATTAAGGGCGAACCGTATCTTAACAAAGTAGTGTTCCAAATTATTCCGTCCTCTACCTCGGAAATAGCTGCCTTCCAGAGCGGACGTGTTCAATTTGCGGAGTTCATTAACCCGGCTGATTATGCGAAACTTGACACCATGGCTCGTGCCCACATCATCGTCGCACAAAAGGAAATCAGCACGGACTATCACATGCTGGGCTTCAACACCAAATGGGGGCCGTTCAAGAATCCCAAGGTTCGGTTGGCATTGAGCTATGCGATTAACCGGCAACAAATGCTCAACCAGGTGGGGTTTGGCCAGGGGGCCGTGACCGGGCTGATTACTGAAGCGTTGAAAAACTGGGCCATTCCGACCAAAGACTACCCGTCCTACAAGACCAACATTGCTAAGGCCAAGAAGCTGTTGAAGGAGGCGGGGTATCCCCACGGATTCAGCTTTAAGATTATGGCTCCGTCGTCGTTCCCGGTGGACGAGTCTAACGCCGTCGTGATCGCCCAGCAACTTAAGGCAATTGGTGTGAAGGCTACCGTGGTGCCTACGGAATGGGGAACGTATCTCAATAATTGGGTCAAGCGGAGTTTTGAGTCTTTTACGGGAGAAAATGGAGACTGGACAGATCCCGACTTGGCCATGTACGCGGCACTTCACACCGGCGGTTCCACCAATGCGTTCCAGTTCAGCAACCCCGAAGTGGACAAGCTGCTTCAACAGGGACGTACGGAGCTTTCATACAAGCAGCGTTACCAGACCTACGCGAAGTTGCAGAAACTAGCAGTGTCGCAGGCGCCCATGCTGTACCTGTTCGCCTCGTATAACACGTTCGCGCTTAGCCCGTCGCTTCATGGGTACACCTATGTTGCAGCGAGCCCATTTGCCGGGCTTCAATCGGCTTGGCTTGGGAAGTCGAAATAACAGTGGAGAGGGTGGGGGGCTCCGGTGAGCCCCTCTGCCTGTTTTTGAGGAGGTGGGGCTCATGGCCCTATACGCTTTGCGGAGGCTTGTAATTGCCATTCCCACCCTAATTGGCGTGACAATTGTGGTGTTCCTCATGGTGCACTTAATTCCGGGGAATGTTGTGCAAATCATGCTGGGTACGAGGACCGACATCACGCCGGTTCAACTGCATCAACTGTACAGACTTTACGGAATCAACCGCCCCTTATGGGAGCAGTACTGGCTTTGGTTTAGCGGCTTAGTGCGCGGGAACTTGGGTTTTTCGCTTCGTACTGGGTTGCCTATTGCAGCTCTAATCGGTCCGGCATTCGTGGTGACGGCCGAATTGGCAGCCGGTGCGCTAGTCATGGCCGTAATTGTTGCCGTTCCACTGGGAATAGTTGCAGCACTGCATCAGCGAAGAATACTAGACTGGATTGCCCGCGGATTTGCTCTAATTGGTCTCGCTATCCCAAATTTTTGGTTGGGTACTCTTTTAGTGCTTGCGACGTCGATCTATCTGCCGGCCTTTTCGAACTTCAATTATGTCTCCCTGTTTGCACATCCCTTAGGCAATCTCAAGGACATGCTGTTTCCGATGGTTGCGCTGGCTCTTTCGCTTATGGCGATCATCACTCGCATGACACGAGGAGCCGTCCTAGAAACGCTTAAGTTGGATCACGTTCGCACTGCGCACGCTAAGGGATTAACACCTATGGCTGTTAATATACGGCACGTACTCCGCAATAGTTTGATACCGATTACGACAATCGTCGGCCTGCAACTAGGTTATTTGCTGGGCGGGGCCATTATCGTGGAAAATGTGTTCTCATTGCCCGGAATGGGGCAATTGGTGGTGAATGCCGTGAATCAGCGCGACTATCCTGTGGTGCAATCGGCGGCACTTTTCATCGCCGTGGTGTTTATAATTGTCAATCTGGTGGTGGACATATCCTATGGCTTTATCAATCCAACAATCCGATATCAGTGAGGTCCAGACACGTCGTCGCAGGCGGATAGACTCCGGTCTCGCCATTGGCATCTTGATTGTCGGCGTCTTTGTGGTTGCAGGCCTGTTGGGGCCGGTCCTTTTGCGACACCCGAATCGAATGGGCATATACAGCTTCGCTGTGCCGGGGCAGCATGGATACCTTTTGGGAACGGACCAATTCGGACGTTCCGAATTGACCCGGATTGTCTGGGGAATTCGCACATCTCTGATTATCAGCATTGTATCTATCGGCGTTTCGTCCAGCCTCGGGACGTTGGTTGGTCTCCTGGCATCGCAGTATCGGACATTTGACCTGATTGTTATGCGGGTGATGGACATCTTCATGTCCTTTCCGGCTATCTTGCTGGCCATCGGCATTATGGCCATGGTTGGTCCTGGTGTTCCCGGTGTCATAGAGGCTATTGCCTTGGTATACCTTCCGGTGTTTGCCCGGGTGAGTCGCGCTCCGGCACTAGAGCAACAAGGCAAGGAGTATGTCGAGGCGGAGCGCTCGTTGGGATCCTCAGTCCCGCGCATTTTGTTCCGTCACATTCTATCCAACATCTGGCCCATCATCATCATTCAGCTCTCACTGGCCATCTCGGACGCCATCTTGATCGAATCGGCCTTGAGTTACCTGGGGTTGGGTGTTGTACCACCCTCTGCCTCATTGGGTGAACTCTTGCAGGCTGGGCAGATCACCATGTTCAACGACGCGTGGACCGCGATTTTGCCGGGGGCGGCGATTGCCATCGCTGTGTTAGGGTTCAACGTGTTGGGAGATGCCGTACGGGACCGGTTTGCCGTACGGTAGCGGGATGCATAACACTTCTGAGGGGGATTCGTATTGAAGATTGTGGACGTTGATGACTTAAGCACCGAACAGTTCGGTCACGACGAGGGCCTGGATGCAATGGACACCACAGAGATTCTGCAGCGGATGAATCGATCCGACCGCACTGTACCTGATGCAGTGGCCGGCGCGATACCAGACGTCGCCAGGGCTGTCGACTCAATTGCGGAACGTATGGCACGGGGAGGACGGCTCATCTATATTGGCGCGGGATCTAGCGGCCGATTAGGGGTGTTAGACGCTGCGGAGTGTCCACCGACTTTTGGGATAAGCAGCGACTTGGTCGTCGGGGTAATCGCCGGTGGGGATTCGGCAATTCGCCATGCGGTTGAAAACGCTGAGGACAGTCTCGAGCAGGGTGAGGCCGACATCAAGGAGCTTCGTGTCACGGAGCGGGACACCGTGGTCGGCATCTCTGCCAGTGGACGGACACCGTATGTGATGGGGGCGCTGAAGTACGCCAAGAGCTGTGGCGCCTTAACCGTTGCCATTAGCAATAACGTCAACAGTAAGATTGGGATCTTGAGTGACATCGCCATTGATGTGGAGACGGGTCCGGAAGTGTTGGCCGGGTCTACGCGGTTGAAGGCGGGCACAGCTCAGAAGCTGGTGCTGAACATGATTAGCACGGCCGTCATGGTGCGTCTGGGGAAAGTTTACCGCAACCTGATGGTGGACATGCGCCCGACCAATCAAAAACTGGAGCGACGCGCCCGCAGAATTATTGCTGCCGCATGCCAATGTTCGGACGAGAACGCGGATGCCCTTTTTCGTGCGGCAAGTGGCAACATCAAGGCGGCGATCGTAATGGGAATCTTGAAGATTCAGTACGAGGAAGCTGTCCAGCGGTTGTACCAAGCGGGTGGGTATGTGCGGGCAGCGGTTAAGGGCATCTGGGAAGACGGCGTGCAATGAAACCATTTGCCATCGGATTGATGTCGGGAACGTCTGCAGATGGTATTGACGCAGCTTTGATGAAAATTTCGGAGAAGGACAACAAACTAAGCCTTGATTTAGAACATGCTATCTTTGAACCCTACAGCGAGGGCGAGCGTTCCCGGATATTTAACGCCTTCTCACCAGATTTCAGCGTTTATGAGATGGGCCGTCTCAACCGAGACATGGGATCGTGGTTTGCCAGAGCTGTTGTGCATTTGCTGGAAGAATCGGGTGTCTCTGCCGATGACGTGCTGGTTATCGGCTCTCACGGTCAAACCATCGCTCACTATCCACCGCAACACACAGACGACCCCGGGTTTTGTGTGCAAATTGGGGAACCGGCTGTCATTGCCGCCATAACGGGTATCGATGTGGTGTCGCAGTTTCGTTCTGCGGATATGGCGATGGGGGGCCAGGGAGCACCGTTGATTCCATACTTCGACTACGCTCTCTTGACCAGTGCTGTTGAGAACCGGGTCGCGTTGAACATAGGCGGCATCGCTAATGTCACTATATTGGCCAAGGGCACCAGATCGGAAGATGTCATTGGGTTTGATACAGGACCCGGGAACATGGTTCTAGATGGGTTGGCCGGACTCGTCAGTGATGGCCGGATGCACTATGACAAAGATGGCAGCATGGCAAGAGAAGGACGGGTGCACGCGGACCTCTTGGAGGGATGGTTAAATCATCCCTACTTTGCTCTGATCCCCCCGAAGTCGACAGGTCGCGAACAATTTGGGATTCCTTATTGCCAGGACATGTTTTCCGAGGCGCGGCGAAAGGGCGTGTCTCACGCCGATCTCTTGAGAACCGCCACGGAGTTCGTCGCGGAAACGATCTTCCGCGGAATTCAGAGCCAAATGCCCGAGCCCTTCGCATTGATTGCATCCGGCGGCGGAACCCGGAACCCCGCTTTGATGGACGCGCTGGAGCGTCGCCTAAATCTCACGCGCCGCTGGGAATCGACCACGCAATATGGTATCCCCAGTGATTATAAAGAGGCGATGGCATTTGCGCTGTTTGCTTGGCAGTTCTGCCGGGGTGTGAAGACCAATCTGCCTCGCGCCACGGGGGCACGAACTTCCGTCATGCAGGGATCGTGGACCCCAGCCAGGCCAGGTAGAGAGTTATATCCAGAAAGGTGATCATATGAGTGACAGGTTGCAGGATATTCAAGCATTCCTCGATATTTCGGCCAGCAACGGCACTGTGCCTGGGGCAGTAGCTGAAATCGGGCAGGGCCCGACCGTGCTCGGACGCTTTACGGCCGGATCGGCGCTCATTAACGGCGGAAACCCCCGCCCCATTCAGTCGAACACCATATTCGACATGGCGTCGGTGACCAAGGTCACCGTTACCCTGCCGCTCATATTGAGGTTGGCGGAACAGGGACACCTCAGTTTAGAGGACCCGGTATCGACCTATATCCCTGAATTCTCGGGAGGAGCGAAGGACCAAGTAACCCTCGCCAACTTGCTGGTCCACAATGGAGGGCTCCTGTGGCATCGAGAATACTTTCGATTTCTCAGTGGGTACGACCAAATCGTGTCTGCGGCCATAGCAGAGCCGTTGACCACTGATCCCAATCGGGAGGTCGTCTACAGTGATCTGGACTTCATCCTTTTAGGCGAAGTGGTGCGGCGGGTAAGCGATAAATCTCTCGCCGAGTGTGCTAAAGAGGAAATCTTTGATGTTGTCGGCATGCCGGAAACCTTTTACAAGCCGGCAGAGGAGCTTAACAGCCGAATTGCGGCCACTGAGGTCATGGCCGACGGGAAGGCCAAGGTCGGTATCGTGCATGATGACAACACCGAAGCCATGGGCGGGGAATCGGGGCATGCGGGGCTGTTTTCTACGGTATCAGACATGGGACGCTACCTTCGCGAGTGGGTCAACCCGGAAGGGCAACTTCTGCGCTGGTCCACCAGGATAGCCTCGGTTATGCGGAGAACAGGCAGCCTTCCGGCGAGTCGTGGATGGGGATGGGTTCTGCGTGGGGACGGTCACGATTGCTTGGGAGACCTCTGGCCACAGTCGTCCGCGTCACATACCGGCTATACTGGCACCTCGGTCGCTTTCGACTTGAAAACCGGGATTTGGTCTGTCCTGTTGACGAACCGGGTCCACTTTGGACGAGAGCATAACATCGCGTCTTTCCGCCGTCGGTATCACAATCTTGTAATGTCGGTATTGTCGCATGACTACTAATCTCATCCGGGAATGGCTCTCTATCGACATACCGTCCATCGCCGCTATTATGGCGGACCACCCCTTGTGGCAGCATTATGGCGTCACCGAGTCGAGCGCCCAACATCGACTTACTATTCTTTGGCAAGACCAGGAGCGCGGCTTCGTTAGTATGAGTGGGAACGGTTTTGTGGAAGGTTTTGTCCTCTATAATACCCAAACGTTTGGCAATAACGGGTATATTAGGCTTTTTGGCGTGGCCCAGAACCTGACATCGAAGGGAACCGGCGCCAAGTTGCTGTCGGCCGTGGAAGACAGGCTTCGCGAAGATGGCATAGATCGGCTGGTGTTGTTATGCACCGAGTGGAACGGGAGGGCACGTCAGTTTTATGTTCGACAGGGGTTCTTTGAGGTGGGCATCCTGCCGAATTGGGTTATTGAAGGCACGCATGAGGTGATGTACGCCAAAACGTTGCACTAAACAAAAAACCTCCCGAGGAACGGTTCGGGAGGCTAATTTCTTCTCGTTGGCTTACACAGATCCTTCTATCAACTCATCCGCATTCGGTGCCGATTTGTTGACCAGGTCCGCATAGTACCCGCCCTTAGCCATGAGTGCTTCGTGGTTGCCGCGTTCTACAATTCGGCCTTGGTCCATGACGAAGATGACGTCAGCCTGGCGGATGGTGGAGAGCCGGTGGGCGATAACCAAGGTCGTGCGGCCGGCAGCAATTCGCGTGAGTCCCCGCTGCAAAATCATTTCGGTGGCCGAGTCGAGGCTGGCCGTGGCTTCATCCAAGATGAGGATCTTGGGACTCAGGGTCAGGGCTCGGGCAAACGCCAGCAATTGCCGCTGACCGAGCGACAAGTTGGCGCCTTTCGCCCGAATCCACGACTCATAGCCGCCCGGCATCGCCCGGATGAATTCGTCAGCGCCCGCAATTTTCGCTGCCTCAATGACGGCCTCGTCGCTGATGTCTTCCCGAAACAGGCGGATGTTGTCCGCGACCGTGCCTGAGAACAAGTTCACTTCCTGCTGGACAATCGCCATCACCTTGTGCAGGTCCTGCTGACGGAAATCGCGGATGTCCATGCCGTCTACGGTGATGCTGCCCTGCTGGATATCGTAGAACCGCGTTAGGAGTCCCATTAACGTGCTCTTGCCGGCCCCAGTCTCCCCGACGAATCCTACAAATGATTTCGGCGCGATGCGGAAATCAATGTCTTTCAGGATGAGCTTCTCGGGGGAGTAACCAAACGACACATGGTTGAAGGCTACCTCACCGCGCAGGTCAACCGTTTGCGTGTCCGGCTGCACTGGCAGCGCAATCGGCTCCGGTGAGTCCTTTATCTCCGGCTCGGTCAGGAGCACGCCGCCGATGCGCTCGGCGGAAATCATGGAGGCCTGCAAGGTGTTCCAGTTCTGGGTCAGCGAGTTGATCGGGTTGAAGAACTGCTGGATATAGGTGATAAAGGCGTACAACACTCCGACCTGAATGGAGCGGTGCAGCACCGCCTCACCGCCCAGCCACATCATCATCGCCACCGCTAAGTTCCCCAAGATACTGAAGGTGCGGTTGAACAGCACCGACCACTTGTACTCGTTGATGTTGCCGCTGGTGTAGCGCTTGTTGAGCTCCGTGTGCCGGTCCAACTGCTTTTGCTCTTGATGGAAAATCTGGGTGATGCGCATCCCGCCCAGGTTCTCGGCCGTGTAGCCGATCAGGCGCGAGAACTGGCTCCGTGTGAACCGGTAGTTGTCACGGAGCTTGGTTCGGAACCCGACGGAGATCAGCACGATAACCGGGATGACCAAAAAGCTAAACAGCGCAATTTTCCAGTTCAAGAGCAACATGGCGCCCATGATGAGGAGCACCGACATGCCGTCTTGAATCAAGCTCAATAGAAAGCTTGTAAAGAACTGGCTGACGTTGTTGGTGTCGCTGGAGACGTTCGTAATCAAGCGGCCTGTTTCACGCGTGTCAAAGAAGCGCATGGAGAGCGACTCGATGTGGGTGAAGAGGTCGTTTCGAATGTCTCGGACGATGCGCTGACCAATCCACTGCAGCTTGCGGTTCTGCGTAAAGTTCGCAAAGAGGCCGATAATCGTGACGCCTAAGTAGAGAATCCCGATTTCCAGAATGGAGCGAAAGTGGGGATGCTTGACGATGAGGTCCTTGTCGATGACAATCTTGACCAACCAAGGCTGCAGAACCTGGGTGAGGATATAGATCAGCACCAGCCCCACCACCACGAGAAATTCTTTGGTGTGGCGCCGCCCATAACGGAGCAGGTGGGACATCGCATCCTTGCTGTTGCTTACCTTGGCTTCCCGTTTATCATCATCCCAATCAGCACTAGCCATGGGCCTCACCTCCCGTCTGAATGCGGTACAAGTCGGCGTAAATGCCATTTTTCCGAATCAAATCGTTGTGCACTCCGCTTTCCACAATCTCGCCCTTGTCGAGCACGATAATCCAGTCGGCGTCCCGCAGGGCGGAGAGCCGATGGGCGGCTATAATGGCGGTCTTTTCGCCCCGCACCTGTCTTAACGCTTGCAAGATTTCCGTTTCGGTGCGGGTGTCCACTGCCGACAAGCTGTCGTCCAAGATTAAAAGGTTAGCCTCGCTCTTAATTAGCGCCCGGGCAATCGAGGTGCGCTGGCGTTGACCGCCCGACAACATGATGCCGCGCTCACCAATCTGGGTTTCGATGCCCTCCGGCATCTCCTGAATGGCGTCCCAGATACGCGAACGGGAGGCCGCCTTCTCGACGTGCTCGGGAATCACTTCGGGCTGGGAAAAGGCGATGTTGGCACCAATCGTAGTGGAGAACAAGAAACCGTCCTGCGGCACATAGGCGATTTGGTTGCGCAAATCTTCGAGCCGCATGTCACGGATGTCGGCGCCGTCATAAAAAACCGTCCCTTCCGGCGGGTCATAGTCCCGGAGAATCAGGTTCAAGAGCGTCGTCTTTCCGGCGCCGGTGCGGCCCACAATGCCGAGCGTGGTGCCCTTGGGCACGGTGAAGGACACGTTCTTCAGCACCGGCTCTTTGCTGGACGGGTAATAGAACGTGAGGTTGCTCACGTTCAAATCGCCGGCCCAGGGCTTCACCACCGGGGCCTCCGGATCCTTGATATCCGGTTCCACTGCCAGCAGCACTTGAATGCGCAGCACGGAAGCTGAGGCGTTCTGCAGCAGATTAATGACCATACCGAACTGCATTAACGGCTGCACCAGCATGGTGAGGTAGACCGTAAAGGCGACGAATGCGCCCAAGCTAATCTGGTGGTGCACCACCAGCCAGCCGCCATAGACCAAGCCGATGGAGAAGCCGATGCCGCTGAGGAGCGGAATGAGAGCTTGGAATAAGGTGTTCAAACGCACCAGACTCATTTGCCTCTCGACAATGGTTTCGGTCAGCTGTCGAAACCGGTTGACTTCCACCGGCTCGTTGGATGTTGCCTTAATCAAACGAATGGCTTGAAAGCTCTCTTCTGCCAACTCCGACATGTCAGATAACCCTTCTTGAACCAGGCGCGAGCGCATCCGCACGTGAGGGCGGATGACGGCAATGACGACAGGGATGAACAGGATGGGAATCAGACTAAATAAGGTCAGCCGCAGGTTGATCGTTTGAATGGACATGTAGAGTGTGGCGGCAAACAGGAAAATGGCCTGACTCAACTGGTTCATGCCCATGGACATGGCCTGCCGAACGGATGTCACGTCGTTCAGGGTGTGGTTTAGCAAATCCCCCACGCTATGTTGCTGGAAGTAGCGGGAACTGAGCGTCTCCCAATGCTGGAACAGCACTTGCCGCATTTCGTATTCCATGTGCCGGCCGAGTCTTCCGATTTGGGTTTGCCCAAATCCGAAGGCCAGCACGAACACGGCGGCGACGACGACCAGCTCCAGGGCGAAGTGCAGAATCACATGCTCGGTGGCGCCGACCAGCTTCAGGCGGTCAATGAACCCGCCCAAAATATGCGGGATTTGAACCTGAAAGAATTCGGCTGCACCGATCGCAACAATGGCCAAAAGGTAACTCCACTTTCGGCTGGAGACAAAAGAACGAATAAGTTGTGTGGGAGTCATCCCTCACCTCCGGGAAGTGACCGGTCGACCCGGTCGTCTGACGCAGAACAGACCTTCTATCAGTTTAACATAAAGATTAAGTTAATTAACTTCCAATAAAACGTGAAATAGCGACACAAATGCAATCAATGGCAGTGTGGGCAGATCCTAGAGGACTACTTCCCAATCGATTGGCAAACATATGCCAGATTTTCCGTTAAGGTTTTGCTCACGGCCTCATCAAGCTTGCCGTTGAAAGCATTTATGGCAACTAGCCGTTCCTGACCGCGTCGGCGCAGCAAACCTACAAGAAAGGGATAATGGACGGTGGTAATATTCCCTGCAGACAGACTTTCGAGATTCTGCCGGATTCCCATGTCATAGAGTTTCGCAAGATAACGGTCCCGGGCATTGGCGGTGCGCACCTCGTTGGCCTTGGTGACCGTGGCGACGAGTGTCTTACCTAATGCTAGTGGTTTGGTCTTGGCCGCGATAACAAGGTCCACTTGCCGGTCCGTGCAATCTGGGCGGTCGGGTTGAGTCCAGAAGTAGGTGTCATCTAGTGCGTTGTACATGGACCAGGCTGGGGTGACCTTGGTTGTCGGTTTTCGAAGAAATTCTTTCACCACGGTCGAGTATCGGAGCTCAACTAAATGGAATGGGACCCAAACCAGCTCAGACCAGACAATTTCCTCCCGGCTGGTCCCCAGGGGGCCTTTGGCTTGTGATGCCAGGGTCTGCTCCAGTTTGTCCATGGGGACGGATATCTCTCGCACGGCTTGAACGGCATACTGGTTTCTTTGTCGCGAGTGTAATTCCGCAAGCGCGACAGCACCCAGTCGCTGGGACAGTTCGTCAGGTCCCCAGAGTTCAATACGTTCTTGACGGGCAGACTTTTCAGCGCCGGAACGCCAGCCCTGCAGGGAAACAATGAGCCCCTTGTTGATGCCGATATCGCTAATCACCATAGAGAGTTTCGATACAACGCTCTTCTCGATGGGGGTCTCCCACGCCTTGCACTCGACGGCCAGTGTGAAGTCTGTAATACCGTCTGACTTATGGACCAAAACGTCGATTTCGTGTATGGCACCGGACTTTCCTTCCAATTTCGCATTTAGGTCGGCATCGTATCCATTGAGTCGAAAGTAAGCGGCAATCTGCTGTTCTAATGCGGCTCCCTTTTCTAACGTTGTTTGCTCTTTCAATTTGTCACCTCGTAGATGCATTGGGGCTCCTCGGGTGGAGGTCGTCAGCGGTAGAGTACTCTCTTCAGACTATCGCGAGAGAGAATGACTTACCAAGGTTTTAAGGCTTCAAATGCTGTATTTGAGTCGCGAAACACTTCACGTCCGTGATGACGGGGGTGTTGAGAGACCTTTCTCCAAAAGCCCGCACACAATATGACGGAGCGAGTTGCCCGGGCGCAACATCAACCCAGGCAGTTCCACATCATGGGGAGAACGGACGGGGAGAACTATGGAATCGGGAGCACTGCTTCATCCCCCAGAGTACGCTGAGAAGACGCGGACGGGGAGTGCCGGCGCAACCTTGCGGCAATTGGTGTTTGGCATGAACGATGGGTTGGTGGCTACCGTTGGCTTGGTGGCCGGGCTGATATTTGCGGGTTCGCCCAAAGGCATTGTGTTAGGCGGAACACTGGCCGCCATTATTGCGGCAGTGTCATCGATGGCGCTGGGATCGTATCTCTCCACACAGGCTGAAGTGGGGTACCAAGAAGCACAAATCCGTCGCGAGCAGCGCGAGATTGACGAGAATCCTCACGAAGAGCTGCAGGAAATGCGCCAGATTTATCACGGCTATGGTATGTCGGAGCAAGAGATTGAGATTTTTCTTACGCACTTCCAACGCGACAAGCACCTATGGTTGAGGATGATGTTGCGCGATGAGCTGGGCATTGTTCCTGAATCATTCGAGAATCCGTTGAAGAATGCTGGTCTCATGGCGCTGGCGGTGGTGGTCGGATCGCTTCCGCCGCTTATTCCTATTGTGTTCGGTCGGGATCCACGCCATGTGTTCGTTTGGGTTTTGATCCTATCCGCACTGACGGCGTTGGGGCTGGGGGCAGCCACGGCGCGCAGCACCGGCCGGGTTTGGTGGCGCTCTGCCATTTCCTTTCTGATGGTGGCATCGATTGCGGCTGCTATCGGGATGGGAGCGGGGAGCCTGATTGCGCCACTGTTTGCTTAGTGGCTGGAGACAAGAAGAGATAGGCGGGCCGAATGGGAGTCGCAGGCAGGTCCGCGGCTCCCATTCGGCCCCCTCGGATAGAACGATGGTGAATGAGAGGTGCGACTCCAAGGCATGGAGTAATCCTTCAAGTATTTTTGACTGCAGCGTGGACCATCTCATATCACGAAGAACCCTTGCCGTGCACCCGTATGCTACCATACATGTGTTTGACTATATCTACAGCCCTTATCAAGAGCAGTCGAGGGACAGGCCCGATGACACTGCGGCAACCCGTCAACCCATGACAGGGTGCCAAATCCGACCCGACAGGGAAAGATAGGCGGCAAACACTACCTGAAACCTAGCAGGTACGTTCTCTTGATAGCGGCTCCAACCAAAGGAGCAGAATAAGATGAGTCATTCCTATAGGCCCAGCACAGTGTTAGTCCAATCGTTGCTTCGCATTTCGCCATGGCAACAGCGACACTATATTGAGGACCTTATCACATTGGAGGGGTTGTTGAAGCAGACACCCCGCGGATTTGCGACCAACCTCCTGCTGCATACCCTCAAGTCCCGGTATCCTGTGGAAGTGCAATGCATCCTGGAAGAGTTGGCCGGGCATCCCGTCAGCGTCGAGGTCTTGTTTGAGCGGCTCGACAATTATCGCGTCGAGCGGAACGCGGCGGAGACGCAACAATGCGAACGGGAACACCAAGAAGACCTCCGCAATTACGCCGCTTGGAGAGCAGCCGGCGGACGTCCATAGACTGCAACTACAACAACAATCGACCTGCGCGAAAGTAACCCCGTGTGGAGGGGCTTTGGTGCCATAACGCGCCGCCCCAGAATTGGAGGGCAGATTCCGAGCCTTTCGGTCTGCTCTCCATCTTGAGGATTATGGCCGCCATCGCGCTCCTCCTTCATCTCATCAGGGCTGGCGATGAAGAATGGGCAGGAGTGTGTGGTGTTGTACCTCCAGTATCTTCACCGGGCAGATAGGTATGGGAGAGTGGGGCCAAAACAGTGGAGGAGTCGGCCGTTGTTGATCGTTTCATGCGGCTCATTGATACGGATTTTTGGCAGGCTGGAATTTAGTCTTATCCAGCCGGATAAGGAATCTCGGCAAACGCTCGAATCTCGTCTCCCGACTTGTACCCGCTCATCCGTTCAGTCTCTTGGCCGTGTTGGATCCGAAGCATGGTGGGGAGTCTTTGTACTTCGTATTGTCGGGCCAGCTCTGGACTGTCATCCGGGTCTATCTTGATAAAAACCACATTCTCTGGCGCAGATTCCGCTACTTTGTCTGCGACTGGACCCAGCCGCCGGCAGTGGGGTCACCAGGCGGCCGAAAAGAGAGCAACGACCGTGTGCTGCTTGGCTTGGGATTCTGCCAGGAAATCGGCCCACTTCTCGGTCGTGATTTCGCGCATGTGGAATCCACCTCCCTCATCTCTGTGCTATGAGCCCAGGGCAGATTGGTGCGCGTCCCCTTCCGGGGGTGGGTCGATAGGCCGCGAGAAATAGGGGATATTCCCTCACCGCATGAACTATCCCGAGGCGTATACTGAAAACGGCATCTTGGGATGCCAAAGGGAGGGATTTTCTTGGCAGTTCGCAACGTCATCTCCACCTTGACAAGCAATGGCGAAGAAATTATGGGGCCAGACATACTGCTCTACCACTATCCCGGCAATGACATCATGAATGGTTCCCTATTAACGGTAGAATCCAACCACTTCTGCGTGCTGAAGAGCCGCGGAGCAATTCTGAACGTCTATGAAACCGGCCAATTCCAAGTGGATACCCCTCAGCGGGTTCTGGTCGGCGCCATCCAGCAAGCCTTTTATGGCGGCCAGTCGCCGTGGCAGTACGAGGCGATCTACGTCAATCGGGCCAAGCTGGTGATTCGGGCCGAGGGGCAGGCGCTGTCCCGCGAAATGGCGCAGCTGCGCTACCAGGTTGACTACTACATCCATGTGGACTCGACCGACGACGCCTTAAAACTGGTCCAGCACATGCCGTATCAGGGGCACTTTATCAAGACCGCCGAGGTCAACACCTATGCGGCCCCGGTGTTGGAGCAGTCCATCAACCAAATCTGTCAGGTGACCCCGCTCGAGCAGATCAACGAAAAGATTCACGACATTACGGATTTGGTGACGGCACACCTGCAGGAGTTTTTGTCCACCTACGGCATCACCCTCAACAATGTGAAGGTGCTGGTGGCGCCGGCGGATGAGCTGATGAAGAAGCTGATTTCCCTGCGCGCCTTCGGATTGAACGAAGAGACTGCCATCCGCTACTACATCGCGATGATGATGGCGGACCACGGGCTCATCACCGCACCCAACATGATCAGCGGCACCGGATTTACCATTCAGGGCGGACAGCCCATCGTGGATACCGCGTCCTACATGGGCGGATCGTCGAAAGGCTAACGAGTGGCTGCACTGGCCGGAGGCTTGCCTCCGGCTCTCTTTGTAAGAAGGGGATATGCGAATGGAACGGCATGAACAAATATCGGTGATTGTGGCGAAGTTCTTCAAAGAAGGGCGGGATACCAACCCCTATGCATCGGCCGAAACCATGCGGTCGCTGGATCACGTGATTCGAACAGGCCTTGCGGACAGCCTGGCCCATGCGGCGGCGGCTTGGCGGGCGGTATATCAGGAGCAGAACCGCATCATGGGCACGCCTACTCGGGAAAATCCCTTTCCGGACCGGGAGGCCCTGGCCAAACTGCGGCAAATGAAAGAGACGGCCGATGCCGCGTCCGAGTGGGTGAGCCGCATTCACGCGCTCGAGGCACCTGCCAACGATCGCGTCTACCACCGTATTCGCGACAATAACCAGCTGTTGGAACTGCTGATTGACGTCGACTATCAGTTGGCGGCATCGGCAGACGCCATTGAAGCCGCCACCGACGGTCTCACGGCCCGGAATGCCGACGAGCGTCTAGCCACGTTTCAGACACAATTGGACGCGTTCGCCCAGGCCGTGCGGGAACGCACCCGCCTCATCAAGAGCGTCCCAGCATGAGAAGAAAAAATTTTATTGCTGCTGTCCCGAACCCCATCGACCTTGAACATAGATCGGGTGAGGTGAGAGACAATGTCCAATCACTTGGTGCCGGTCGTCGTGGAGCCTAGTGCGCGCGGCGAGCGCTCCTTCGATATCTATTCGCGCCTCCTGCGCGAGCGGATTATCTTTCTGACCGGTCCGATTGACGATGCCATGGCGAGCTTGGTGGTGGCCCAGCTATTGTTCTTAGAAAGCGAAAACGCCGCCGAGCCCATCAACTTGTATATCGATTCGCCCGGCGGATCCACCACCGCCGGCATGTCCATCTACGACACCATGCAATACATCAAGCCCCCGGTGTCCACCATGACCATCGGCCTTGCGGCCAGTATGGCGTCAGTGCTGCTGGCAGCCGGCACGCCCGGCCAGCGTTACGCCCTGCCGCACAGCCGCATCATGATTCACGAACCCGGGGTCAGTGGGGGGCTCGGCGGCAAGATTACCGATCTTGAAATCCATCTGAAAGAACTAGCCGCCACCAAGCAGGTGGAGATAGAATTGTTGGCACAGCATACTGGCCAGCTGCCTGAGCGCATTGCGCAGGACATCGAGCGCGACTATTGGATGAGCGCCGAAGAAGCGCTGGCCTATGGGCTGGTGGATCACATCAGCCGCACCCGGGAGGGGAGTTAAATGACCGCATATGGGTTCTCGTCCTGTACGTCTCCCTTATGGGGCGTCCTGCAAGCGGCCTTCACGGGCGCCCTGTCTCCGGAGTCCATCCCCTGGCATGATGGGCGGCTCCCCGACTTGCGCCGTGGCCGCATCGAGGTGCAGGAAGCGTTCGTGGCTCACTTTTGGCCGCAGATCGTGGAGGAGTCGCGCCGCTACGGCCGCGCCGGCGGTGACCCCGATGACCTCATGGGCGAAGGGGCTCTAGCCTTGTGGGAGTCTGTATTTGGATATCGCCCCGCCCGACATCGCACCTCTTTTAGCGACTACGTGCACAACGCGGTCCATCGGCGCATCCGTCGCGCCTATCAAAAGCAGCTGCACCGGGACCAACCCTTGGATGAGCGGACGCTGGAGCGGGTCGGACAGCCGGACGGCGACTTGGCGGTGGCCGAGTGGGCTCTCGACATCGCCCGAGCGTTCGAGAGTTTGAGTCTCGATGAAAAGAGGGCACTCACCTGGCGGCCGTTGCCTGCCATGCCCCGAAACGACTACGAAAAGCATCGCAAGCGCCTCATGCGGGCGCGTCAAAGACTCAAAGAGGCATTGCATCGCTAATTCGACTCTGGAAGGAGTTTTCCATGAAGATTTTAATTTTAGGCGGCACCAAATTCTTAGGCCGGCATCTGGTCGATGCGGCCCTCGCGGACGGGCATGACGTGACCCTGTTCACCCGCGGCAAGACCAACCCGGGATTGTTTCCGGGGGTGGAACAACTGCACGGCGACCGCGACGGAAACCTGGAGGCGCTCGCGAACGGCACCTGGGATGTGGTTATTGACACCAGCGGGTATGTGCCGCGGGTGGTGCGGGCCTCGGCAGAGCTTTTGAAGCCGCGCACCAAGAAGTATGTGTTTATCTCCAGCATCTCGGTCTACGCCGATTTCGACGTCGAGGACATCGATGAGAACTATCCGGTGGGTCAAGTGGACGATCCGACCACCGAAGACGTGCAGGCTTTTTATGGCCCGCTCAAAGCGCTGTGTGAACAGGCCGTGCAGGATGTGTACGGTGACCAGGCGCTCATTATACGCCCCGGTCTCATTGTGGGACCGAACGATCCCACTGACCGCTTCACCTATTGGGTGCGGCGCTTTGGACAGGGCGGCGACGTGCTGGTGCCGGGGAGACCCCAGCGCCTGCAGCAATTTATCGACGTGCGCGACTTGGCGGAATGGACGGTGCGGGCGGCCGTGTCGCCCTTGACCGGTGTTTTCAATGCCACCGGCCCGGCCGAGCGCTTCACCATGGGCGAGTTGGTGCAAGAGATCCAGGCGACCGTGCCGGGTGCTGGCAAGCCCGTATGGGTGGGCGAGGAGTTTCTGGCCCAGCATGAGGTGGCGGAGTGGAGCGAGATGCCGCTTTGGATCGCGGAGTCGCATGGATGGCCGGGGTTTGAGGCGGCCAATATCGACCGGGCCAAGCAGGCTGGTCTCACATTTCGCCCCGTGGCCGAGACGGTTCGGGACACGTGGGCATGGGACAAAGACCGTGCGGGCGCCATGGTGGCGGGCATGGACGCGAAACGCGAGGCCGACTTGCTGAAAGAATGGGCGCAGCGCTAATTAGGCTGAGCTCTTAATCCCGGAAGAAGGAAATCCTGACATACTTTCCACCTAACTGGCAATGCTGGTTCTGGGTGATGGTATGCATTATACGGGGTCTTACTATTATTCGGTGTTGCTCTGGGCCGCCATTCTCTATGGCGCTGGAGTGGTGTTTAAGTTCGGCAGCGTGTTCTTATACACGGCGCTCATGCCGTGGTTTTCGGAGGAGAAGCCGAAACCCAAGGCAGCCAAGAAGATCCCCATGCCGCCCGCCAAGTGGGTGCTGTGGACAGGGCTGGGGATCTACTTGCTGCTCTCCGGTTTGACAGCCATCCCGCCGCAGGTTGCCTTGGCTACCCATGCGGAGCTCCTGCGCCTGCCTGATATCGCCAGTCAGGCGGGGCTGGGAAGGGGGCTCTCGCATGCTTGGGTGTCGGCTTGGTCTCTCCATCCCATCACCTACAATATCGTGGTCTTTATGTTCCAGGCCGTGCTTGGCGTCTTCCTGCTGACGGAGCATGACACCCTCTTAGGACGCATTACGCTCGTTTTCTGCGTCGCATGGGGCCTCTTCGTGGCCGTCTTTCCGCAAGGTTTGGGCCTTTTGCTCTCGGGCCGCGATTCCCTTCTAGCCGGTGCTCCGGGATCGGGCTTTGTGACCGCATTTCTAGCTTGGCTTCTTTTGATGCCGTCACATCAGTGGCGCACCGGACGAATCCAACACACGGCATCGCGTATAGGCGTGGTGTTGCTTGGCCTGGGAACGCTGTGGCAGTTGACCTTTTTTTCCCCGCATCGTCTCTATCGGCAATATCCCCGCCAGCCCGCCTTGGTCCAATCGCACTTTCTCTGGTTCACCGTCACCTCGTTGCGTTCGGTATCCCTCCAGGATGCCATCTGGCTCAACATCCTTTGGGTACTGGTGTTCCTCACAGCGGCCTGGGCGATGTGGCAGCACCGACACACCATCTTGGTGTGGATTGCTAGTATTTTGTGGCTCTTGGTGTGGTGGATCGGGCAAGACTTCGGCCTCACCGCGCAGTTTGGCCTGGCTCTCAACACCGCGCCGCTGTGGGCGATTTGGTTGTGGTCGTTGCACGCGGCACCCGACCACCAGAAGGTCCATCCCGCCAGGCGGTGACCGACACCGGGCCTTAGTATGCCCTGTACATCGGACGGGAATCGGTAGAGAGAGGTGATTGGGTGTCCACAGATACGCGAAATCGATCTAAAGGCCAAAAGACACCCCCCCAAAAACGCCTCTTGGCCAGCCAGGGATTACGGCGGTCGCTGTCCAACCGCCAAATGCAGCTGCTATCCATGGGCGGCGTCATCGGCGTGGGACTTTTTTATGGATCGGGTCAGGCGCTGCAGTTGGCTGGCCCTTCGATTCTTATTGACTACGCCATCGGCGGTCTCATTGTCCTCATTATGATGCGGGCCTTGGGAGAAATGACGGTGGAGGAACCGCTGGCGGGATCATTCAGCCGCCATGCCGAGCGGGCTATGGGACCCATGGTCGGATTCCTCACCGGCGGCATGTGGTGGTTCTTTTGGGTGGCGACGGTTATGTCGGAGCTCTCGGCCATCGGACTTTTGGTCCAATATTGGTTTCCGTCCTTTCCCCCCTGGATTCCCGGGTTCATGGCCTTGGTGCTGTTCACCATTGCCAACCTGACGTCGGTCAAGGTGTTTGGCGAGGTCGAGTTTTGGTTTGCTGTGCTTAAGATTTTTGCCATCGCCGCTTTTATCCTGTTGGGATTGTTTCTGGCTGTGGCCGCGCTGACCGGTGCTGCGGCGCACCATGCGGGCTTTTCCAACTTGTGGAGCCATCACGGATTCTTTCCCAAGGGGATTGGCGGCCTGCTGCAAGCCTTCTCCCTGGTGGTCCTCGGATATAGCGGGGTCGAGACTCTGGCGGTAACGGCGGGTGAGTCGCAAGACCCCCGGGAGTCCATCCCCAAAGCGGTGAACAATGTGAGCTGGCGGATCCTGATTCTCTACTTAGGCTCGGTGTTCGTCATGCTGGTGGCATTTCCTTGGACGGCGTTGGCCGGCCGCCACACCAGCCCTTATGTGTTGCTTTTCGCCCGCATTGGGGTGCCGGCGGCTGCCACGGTGATTAACGCCATCATCATCACCTCGGGTCTCTCGTCCTCCAATACCGGCCTCTATGGGGGGAGCCGCATGTTGTTCTCCATGGCCGACAAGCACTTTTTGCCCGCCAGCCTTAAGTCGCTGAACGGCAAAAAGGTGCCAAAGCACGCCGTCTGGATTACGGGCCTTGGGATGTCAGTGGGTATTCTCCTCACCTATTTGGCGCCGAACTCCGTATATGTATGGATTTCCAGTGCCGCTTCGTTCGCCGCGCTGTGGACCTGGGGCACCATCATGATTTCGGAAATGCTGTTCCGCCAGCACTTCAAGGGCACCTTGCGCTATGCCATGCCAGGCTGGCCGGTTGTGCCCATAATCGGTCTGCTGCTCATTCTGGGCACCCTGGTGGCTATCGCCGTATCCCCTTTGACCGATATTTCGGTGTGGGCGGGGGGCGTCTGGCTTTTGGTGTTGGTGGCGTGGTGGGTTCTATATGCGCGGCGCCACAACCTGGACCACCATGTAGCCCAATCGTAGATCCTGATGCCGTACGGCGGGTTTTATCCCAAGGATTTTCCCCCGCCGCACGAATTAAGACCTCGAAGACTGCTTCGCGTAAAAGCGGGGGGCCGGTGCGCGGCGCCAGCCCGCGTGGGGTGAGCCGAATGCGGGACGATTCTCCGTGCTTGTCTTGGCTATCCGGGCTTGGCGGCGATGAAAATGCCGGTTTCAGAGTGCACAGAAAAGTAACCGCGGCGATGGATTTCCGACTCGATGGCCTCGCGGCAGAGATTTAGCGCGGCTTGCCATAAGTCGGGGTGCTGAGTGAGTTCGCCGAACAGGGAACCCGACTGTAGGTAGCGCAGGGCGGGCTCAGCTTGGTCAAACACAAAGCCGGAGGGCCACCGAACGATGTCCGGCGGTACCGGGAAATATTCGAGACCTGATTCGAGATCAAAGCGGGACGCTTGCAATGTGACGGGCGGCAGTCCCAGATTTTGCCGGACCTGGTCGCGCAGATTCATAAACTCCTGATACTGATGGGCGCCGTTGGTCGCGGCCATAAGGAGCCCGCCTGGCTTCAGCACTCGCCACGCCTCGTGAATCGCATCTTGAATGCGGGGCACGTGATACAGCATGTAATGGGCGCCCACCCAATCGAAGCTGTGATCGGCGAAGGGCAGGGCTTGGGCGTCCGCCGTCATCACTTCAGCCCACGGGTCGACGGCGGCCATCTCCCCCAGCCGCGACACCATACCGGAAGACTGGTCAATGCCGATATAACGCGTCTTAGATGGGAGCAGCCGGCGAAGAGCACGATACCAGTTGCCGGTGCCGGCGCCAATGTCAAGAATGTGGGCGGGAGAGGCGCCGCGTGCGAGGCCTTCATGGCAGATAGTCTCGAACACGTCTTGATGGGCCACGCCGTAGCGGCGGTGCGTCTCGATGCGAATTTGGAGCGCCTCATCGGTGCCGTATTGTTGGGCTAAATAGTCTCGCCCGATAATCGAATTCCGTATATCGTCCGTCATGACGATCCCTCCATTGTTGCATTCATGCGATATTTCTATTAGTGTCACCATACCATACCCGACAGCGCTCAGGGGAACCTGGGGTTTCCATGAATCGGGGCTACACCAAGAGGTGTCCCGGCGGTATCATTGCGTAGGGAGGTTGCGACATGACGCGACGATTAGCGGTGCAGCGCGTGTTGGGCGCCATCTGGATCTTTGATGGCCTCTTGCAGTTTCGGCCGGTGATGATGACTCGTGGTTTCATTGCCCATGACGTATTGCCTCTAGCGCAAGGCGAACCGGGATGGCTGCACGCCTTCATCCAGTGGGATGCCCATCTGTTGCTGCTGCATCCAGTGTGGTCAGATGTGGGCGTGGGCGCTATTCAACTCGTCATCGGTCTCCTGCTGTTGACGCGGCGATTCAGCGGCGTTGGACTTCTGACCTCCTTTGTGTGGGCGTTGGCTGTTTGGGTGGCGGGCGAAGGTTTTGGTCAAATTTTCACAGGCATGTCGTGGCTGGGTAATGGAGCTCCGGGTGCCGCGCTCTTATATGCGTTGCTCTCGTGGGGCCTCCATCCGTCTTGGAGCCGCGAGCGACGTGTTCGGTATTTTCGCATTGTCTCGGCCTGTCTGTGGATATTTGAAGGCATCGTGTCGTTGGGACCGGCCTCGCACGGCTTGGTCCATGCTTTCGGTTTGACGATTTGTCTTGCCATTGCCGGCTTGACCCTCTTTATCCGTGGATTCAACTGGGGGAGCGTCTTCGGCATGGCGGTTGCAGGCGTCTCGTGGGTCGTGGGCCAACACTGGGGCCAGGTTTGGGAGCCGTACGCCACCGACCCGAATACCGGACTGCTGTTGGCGCTCTTGTCGGCCTGCGTGTTGGTGTTTGCGGCCTCTTCCAGGACGGGATTGGCTCTCGGGGATGCTGAGGACAAGTCGCGTTCGCAGGTGGGGTAATTTTCAAAAGACGAATGGCGGTCAAAGCCTGCAGCCACGAGGAACGGATTTCCCATGCACGCCATATCGATACAGGCATAGGAGGGATACGATATGGCGTTAGACATGCAATGTTCCATCGTCAATGGCCAGCGCATTACGCGCCCGCAGGCACTCGCTTTTACGGCAAATCACCCTATTGGCCAGGTGGCGGGGTCGATTTACGACCACGCGGTGTCGCTCGGCATTGACCCGGCCTTTGCGCTCGCGGAAGCCATCTTGGAGACAGGCTGGGGCACGTCGGGATTTGCGCAGAATCGGCATAATTGGTTTGCCTACACCGCATACTTTGAGAACCCGGATGCCGCCAGCAGCTTTGAAAGCGACGATGACGGGATCCGCATCCCGCTCGAGGACATGAAACAGCACTACTTTACCCCGGGCGGCACCTATTATGCTGACGGGGATGGGACGACGCTGGCCGGCTGGGCCAAGGAATGGGTGGACGGCGGCCCGGCGCATTGGAAGAGCGCCTGCCGGCAAATTTTGTCGTTGATGCAGTCCGCCATGCAGGCGGCGGAGACGGAGGACGAAACTCCGGGGCAATAGCTCTGATTGGATTCCTTCTCCGGTTAAATAGTTAGCACCGCTGAGCGGTTGGGCATCACAAGGCGTTGCAACGTTTCCATTGACATAGGGGTATCCGCGTGCTAGAATTCTTGCGCATGACTGGGAGGTAAACAACAACATGCGCACCATTATCACGCTGGCGTGTGGCGAGTGCAAACGGCGCAACTACACGACCACCAAGAACAAGAAGAACGACCCGAACCGGCTTGAACGGCGCAAGTACTGCCGGTGGTGTCGGACCCATACCATTCATCGGGAAACGCGGTAATGCCTAGCCTGGGCGGAAATGGGGAGAATAATGGAAGCTAAAGGCGGTGCAGTACAAGCCTCAGGGCGCCCGTGGAAGTATTTCCGCGACATTCGGTCTGAGCTAAAAAAGGTTGTCTGGCCGACCCCCAAGCAAACGGTGTCGTACACAGGATTTGTGGTCGGGTTCTCATTGGTTGTGGTAGCTGCCATCAGCCTTTTGGACGCGATATTTAATTTTGGTCTGCACCAATATCTCCGCTAAGGTTATCGGCAACCGCACCGGGCGCATAGACGCCCTGTTGCTGTATTCAGGTGAATGATGGGGTGGAGGCACGGAAGGCGGCATCAAACGTGCAAAAAGACTGGTTTGTCATCCACACCTACTCCGGATATGAGAATAAGGTGAAAGCCAATCTGGAGCGGCGTGTGGAATCCATGGACATGGAGGACAAGATCTTCCGCATTATGGTGCCCATGGAGGAAGAACTGGAAGTCAAAGATGGCAAAAAGAAGCTCGTGAAGAAGAAGGTCTTCCCGGGGTACGTGCTGGTAGAAATGGTCATGACCGATGACTCCTGGTACGTAGTCCGGAATACCCCTGGCGTCACGGGTTTCGTTGGGTCGGGGACCAAGCCCATTCCGCTTCTGGAACATGAAGTGAAAACAATTTTGGGCCGCGACTTGTCGGGCGTTCCCGAATTGCCTCGCATCAACTTGTCGGTGGGGCAGGAAGTGTTGGTGACGGAAGGACCTTTTGAGGGATTTTCGGGCCGCATCGAAGAAGTTCTCAACGACCGGGCCAAGGTGCGCTTGACGGTTTCCATGTTCGGACGCGATACGCCGCTTGAAGTGGATTTCGCGCAAGTTTCGGAACTGGAATAGCTTACAAAGAAGTGAGGGGACAACGTGCCTAAGAAAGTCACTGGAGTCATTAAACTCCAAATCCCGGCTGGCAAAGCCACGCCGGCACCGCCGGTAGGTCCGGCATTAGGTCAGCATGGTGTGAACATCATGGCGTTCGTCAAGGAGTACAACGAGCGGACCGCAGCGCAGGCAGGCCTCATCATCCCGGTGGAAATTACCGTGTTTGAGGACCGGTCGTTCACGTTCGTCACGAAGACTCCCCCGGCTGCCGTGTTGATTAAGAAGACGTTGGGTCTTGAGACCGCATCAAGCAACCCCAACACCAAAAAAGTGGGAACGTTGACCCGGGCTCAGGTCCGCGAAATCGCCGAGACCAAGATGCCAGACTTGAACGCCACCACGATTGAATCCGCCATGCGGATGATTGAAGGTACTGCCCGCAGCATGGGCGTCGAAATCGCTGAATAACAGCAAAGTTTGGTGGAAGACCCGCTCAGCGGGCCGCTAACACCACAAGGAGGAATTTTACTGTGGCCAAAGAGGGCAAGCGGCATCTCGAAGCTGTCGCGCGCGTGGAAAAGGGCCGTCTTTACGACCCTGAAGAGGCCTTGGCGTTAGCCAAGGAGCTCGCCCACGCCAAGTTTACCGAAACGGTTGACGCAGCGGTCCGCCTCGGCGTTGACCCGCGTCACTCCGACCAAGTGGTGCGTGGAGCAGTGGTCCTGCCCCACGGTACCGGCCGCGCCCAGCGAGTGGCGGTGTTCGCCAAGGGCGACAAGGCCAAGGAGGCCGAGGAAGCCGGAGCCGACTTTGTTGGAGCCGAAGAACTGGCCGACAAGATTCAGGGTGGATGGACCGACTTTGACGTAGCCGTAGCAACCCCGGACATGATGGGGGTTGTGGGTCGTCTTGGTAAAATCTTGGGACCCCGCGGCTTGATGCCGAACCCCAAGACCGGCACCGTCACTTTTGACGTGAAGAACGCCGTGGACGAAATCAAGGCGGGTAAGATTGAATACCGAACCGATAAAGCGGGTATTGTGCACGCTCCCATCGGCAAGGTGGACTTTGACACGGAGAAGCTGGTGCAGAACTTGGCGGCGCTCATTGACGCGCTGGTCCGGGCTAAACCGGCCTCCAGCAAGGGCACTTACCTGAAGACCATCACCGTGTCCAGCACCATGGGCCCGGGAATTGCGGTCAATCCTACCACCGCTCAGCGGACGGCAATGCCGGTCTAACTGGTTTTTCTCTGCGCCGCCTGCCCTCAAAAGAGAGCAGGCGGCGTTTTCGCGTTAAAAAGGATTTCGAACTTCTCGTCGCGAAGGGAAACGAAAATGCGAAGGAGGATCTGAATGAAAACAGGACGCATCCCTATTGGGGAACTGGCCCATCTCCCCATTCGGGCACTGGTGACCACATCCCACGATGGCCAAAAGGCCGCCTACTTTTCCAACATCACAGGCCGCATTGAACTCTATGAAATGGACTTGGCCACCCGCAGGGAGACCCAGATCACGCACGGCGAGGCGCCCCGCACGATTCGAGCCAACTTTGTCTGGAGTCGCGACAACGAGTCCATTATCTTTGTCCGCGACGTGAGAGGGGACGAGCAAAACAACCTCTTTTCCGTAAACTTGGCCACCCACGAGGTCACTCAGCTCAATGACGACCCGACGACGCAGGAATATGTGGTGGACGTGTTCCATGATGGCCGCAGCCTCTTGGTGCAATCCAACCGCAACGGCCAGGTCAATCTGTTCCGCTTCGACCAAGAGAGTCGGGAGTGGACTCAACTGACGCGCGGTGAGAGCCCGGTTCATTCTGCGATTATCAGCCCGGACGGAACTCAAATTGCATATTCCACCAACGAATCATTGAACCTGCAGAACTCGGATGGCTATATCATGAATATCGATGGGTCGGACCAGCGGCGCATCTTCCGGGTGGAGGAAGGCAGCAGCGATGGCATTGTCGGCTGGCATCCCGGCGGCGACGCGCTGCTGGTGGGGTCTGATGCCTCCGGTTCCGATCGTTTGGGACTGGTGACGTTAAAAGACGGGGCAATCCGCTGGCTGAGTCCAGAGTCCGTGGACGTGGCAGGCGCGGAGTTCTCTCACCGGGGCGACTGGATTGTGGCCTTGGAGAACTTTGAATCCCAAATCCGGCCGGTTCTCTACGCTTATCCCAGCGGGGAGCGCCGTGAGGTCAATTTGCCGGCTGGCGTGGCCTCGCAGACTGCCTTTGTCTTGGATGACCAGAAACTCTTAGTCTATTACAGCAGTGCCTCGCGGCGGGGCGAGATGCTGCTTTACGACTTGGCCACGGATGAGGCTGAGGTGCTGATGCCGGCCGAGTACGGTTCGATCGATCCCAACGTGTTTGTCGGAAACCAGCACGTCACCTATCGCTCCACGGATGGCGGTGTCGTACCCGCCATATTATACAGGCCCGACGGCATTCCTGAAGGGGCGAAGCTTCCGGCCGTGATTGACGTCCACGGCGGACCGACCGGCCAATATTTCCGCAGCTTCAATGCCTATGCCCAATTGCTGGTGGACCAAGGCTATGTGGTGTTGCAGCCCAACTTCCGCGGGTCGACGGGATACGGACGGGCCTGGCGGGAGGGAAACCTCATGGACTGGGGCGGCGGCGACTTGGAAGATGTGGCGTCAGGGGTCGAGTACCTAAAGCAGCTCGGCTGCGTCGATTCGGACCGCGTCGCCATCTTTGGCGGATCTTATGGGGGCTACATGAGCTACATGGCGGCCGTCAAGAAGCCGGACTTGTTTAAGGTGTCTGTCCCGGTGGTGGGGATTACCGACCTGCTGCTGCTCTACGAGGAAGACATGGCGCACTTCAAGTACTATCTGCGTTCCTTGATGGGCGATCCGGAGGAGAACCGCGAACTGTGGCAAGAACGCAGCGCCATCAACTACGTCGATCAGTTGAAAGGCAAGATGCTGATTATCCATGGGCTGAACGACCCGCGCTGCCCCATCCGGCAAGCTCGGAACTTCCGCGACAAGTTGTTGGAGCATGGATATAAAGAGGGCCAGGACTTCGAGTACGTGGAATGGGACGAGGGCCACGGCGCCGGCGGGGATCCTGCAGGGACCGAGCGGATGTTCCACACCACCATCGATTTCCTCAGGCGTGCGCTGTAACCAAGAACAAAGGCGGTCTCTCCATTTGGAGTGGCCGCTTTCGATTTGTGCGGGGTCCGCTTGGTAGAGGATTAGTCAATGAGGCCGCGGGAACGGGCTACAGCGATGGCTTCGACCCGGTTTTTGGCTTCGAGTTTTTGCAGAATCTCTGTCCATAGGTTCTTGACCGACCCTTCGGCCATGAATAGTTCGGTGGCAATTTCACGATTGGTCATGCCGGTCGCGGCCATGGTCAAGATCTCCTGCTCTCGATCCGACAAGGCGTTCCCCTTCATCCACGGGGTCCAGCGCGCTTCCATGGCGGGACTAATCCAAAGGCGGTTCTGGGCGACGGCTTGAATGGCCTCGACCAACTGTTCTATGGGCGTATCTTTGAGCACATAGCCCTTGGCCCCAGCTTCCAGACCGCGGGTGAGATAGGCATCTTTTGCGAAGGTGGTGAGCAAGAGAGTGCGGGTGTCGGGATGCTGGAGCCGAATTTGCTCGGCCGCCCAAATGCCATCGCCATCCGGCATCTGGATGTCCAAGAGGGCGACATCGGGGTGCGTGGTGCCGACCAGCGCGACCCCGTCGCGGCCATTGGCCGCTTCCCCAGCTACCTCAATCAGGGGCGCCTGCAGCTGCAGCAGCGCAGCCAGGGCATTCCGAACCAAGGTCTGATCCTCGATGACAACGACGCGAATGGGTCTATCCATGGGATTCTTGGCCTCCATTTACCAATACGCGAGTGCCGATGCCGGGATCGGCTTTAACCTGAACGGTTGCGCCCCATAAGCGGGCGCGGCGGCGCATGCCGAGAATCCCGAAGCCCTCGGTTCCTGGTTGCCCGGTTCCGTTGTCGCTAATCTCGAGACGCCACCCAGCCGGGCTTTGGTTCAAACTGAGGGAGGCCATCGTGGCCTGGGCATGGCGCAGAATATTGGTCACCGCTTCCTGGGCGATTAAGAGAATGTCGGATTCCAGATCGGATGGGCAGGACGGATCAGGAGTCCATGCCAGGTGGACCTCAATGCCGGCCTCCGTTAATTCTTGGCAGAGCGACTGAACGGCCCCGGAGCCGCGCAGGGGAGACGGTTGAGCTTCCACCACACTGCGGACATCGTGCAGGGACTTCCGGGCCACGGCCAACAATGACTGATTGTCCTCCTCGAGACTGGCGAAGTCGTTCTTGCGGAGCCGTTCTTGCATGAGCTCGGCCTTCAAAATAATCAGGGTCAGAGAGTGGCCCAGCACGTCGTGCAATTCGTGGGCAATGCGCTCCCGCTCTTGGATGCCGGCCAGTTCCCGAACGGTTTCCTGGGCACTCTTCAGCTCGTCGTAGGCTACTTCAAGACGCCGATCATCCCGCATCCCGCGCACGTTTGCCCACATGGCTGGCGAGAAGACAGCTGTCAACAACAGAAATTCGCCCCACGGCAGGGGGCCGGTGCTGGTGGCGCTAACCAAACTCCATGAAGCGGTAATCCCCAGCACCGCCACGAGACTTAACGTGGTGCGGCGAGAATAGTCGCGGAACCCGATATCGGCCGAGATTAAAAAGAGCGGCATGATGCCCAAACCGGGCACCAACAGCGCCAGTGCAACCGCCAATGCCGTTTCTGCCAGCAGGGTAAGGAGGCGCTGGCGATACCAACTGGGCGGCACCACCATGAGCAATAGGCTGGCAGCGATGATGGCGACGATCCGATCGGCCGGGAGCGAGTGGTATACCAGCAAACCGACGCCGCCCCCAGCAATGATGAAGAGCCATCGGGTCACACTCCACACATCACGCATCGGCCGCATCTTTTTAAACACGGCGTGCATCCCACTTGAAGATTAGGGACGCCAGCACCCCGAAGACTACGGCCGTGCCCGCCAGGACCAAGAGGGGAACGGTCTCGTGGGCCAGGGGCTGACTGGCCAGCATAATGTTGCGCAGGGCCTCAGCCAGATACTTGAGCGGCAGCACCTCTGACAGCGGCTTGATGAAGGCGGGCAGTTGCCCCACCGGATAGAAAATGCCGGATAAGAACATCATCGGCAGGTTAATGGCGTTGTTGATGGTGGATGCCACCTCCGGGGATTCGACGATGTTGGCCACGAAAAACCCAATCATGAGGAATCCGGTGCTTCCTAACAACAAGAATATCACGACTGCCCCCACCGACTCGCTGGGAGAAAAGCCGTAGAGGAGATGGGCGACACCCAGCACGATGATCGTCTCCACCAGGGACAGCACTAGTTGTGCGGTGTAGCGTGAGAGCAAGAACTGCATTGCGGAGAGCGGCGTGGCCTGCAGGCGGCGCAAAACCCCTTGGGTGCGATAGGTGACGATGGCACCACCGGCAAAGAGGCCGCTCGTCATGAGACTCATGGCGAGAATGCCGGGCACCAAAAAGTCCACGTAGTTGGAGGTGGGGCCGGATAGGTGGGAAATGGCTACGGTAATGGCCGCTGGATGGTGCAGAAGGGCCAGATTCATCTGGTTGATGATGCCTTGGATCACAATCGCCGTCATCTGCGAGATCGGGGACGCGGTGCGAATGAGCCTGACGTGATGCTGCTGAATTTGCATCCAGACGTCGAGGTGTCCAGACTGGATACCCTGGGCGCCAGCTTGTGTCAGCACCACCTTGACGCCCGCCAAGTGGTGCAGGGTGCGCAGCATCAGGGGGCGGATGGGGCCGTGCCCCGACACCCCGACCGTGGCGCTGAAGCTCGAATGTCCGAAGGCGGCACCCAAGAGAATCATGAGCAGCACGGGAAACATCAAATCCCAAAACAAGAAGTCCCGCGAGCGAAACAGGATTTTTAGGTGGGCGGAAACTAAAGCGGTGTAAGCACTCATGCGCTCAAACTCCTTCCGGTCAATCGGAGGAATACATCCTCCAATGAGGACTCTTCAATCGACACTCGCTGCAGCAAGGCTCCGGACTGACGCGCCTCGGCTAAGATCGATTCCAGAGGGGGCTCGTTCTCGTTGAGCGGTCGCTGCCATTCGCCGGGGGTTCCCTGTACGGGATGCCATCCCAGTCTCTCCAGGTCCGCCAGATGTTCGCCGCTGACGCGGATTACCTGGTTGGGGGCATATTGGCGGATTAAGGCATCCGGGGGCCCGTCTCCCACGATGTGGCCGTGGTCCAAGATAATCACCCGGTCGGCCAAGCGATGGGCTTCTTCCATGTAATGCGTGGTGAGAATTACCGTACGGCCTTGCTGCCGGCTCATCTCGACCAAATCCCAGATGTCCCGGCGAGCCTGCGGGTCAAGACCGGTGGTGGGCTCATCCAGGAACAGCACTTCTGGGTCATTAACCAACGCCGCCGCCAATGCCACTCGCTGCTGTTGGCCGCCGGATAGTTTGGAGACCGGCTGGCCCGCTTTTTCCGTTAATTGCATCCGTTCCAGCAGCTCATCGATGTTGCGGCGTTGGGTGAAGAAGCGTTGGTAGAGGCTTAGCGTCTCCCGCACCGTCAGTCGGGGGAAGAAGGCTGTCGTCGATTGAAGACAGAGTCCGATATGTTCCCGCACCCACCGGGACTCTTTTGGCATGACATGTCCGAGTACTTCAATATTGCCGGAGGTGAGACGGGCGAGACCCACCAGCATGTCGATCAGCGTCGTTTTTCCGGCCCCGTTGGGACCCAAGACCGCGACGGTTTGCCCCGTCTCCACCTCGAGGGAGACGTGATTTAGGGCCGTGACGTCGCCGAAACGTTTGACAGCGTTGTCGATACGGATTGCGGCCATGATTTTCCTCCTCGTGAGATCTAAAGATTCCGCATTGATGGGTCCATCGTAAGGCGAGGCCGCAGGGGAGACCAGTCACCATGGTCACCACGTGATATGACGTTGGTCATCCAGACGAGAGCATGGGTCCGATGGGAGTCGGCGGGTGGGCGTCCACACGAGTTACGGGGGGCGGCGATGGATGGCGATCTACCCCAAAACGCATTAATAAGGCACTGGATGGTTGCTTGGGTTCAGGCTTCTAGCCCCATGGTACAGTGGATGGGGAGCACAGCAAGGGTGAGCTTCGGCAGTTGTGGCTAATGCTACATGTTGGATGTGAGCGGTATCGAGTGGGATGTGCACAAGAGAACGCGATTTCAAGGGGGCCTTCCCGAGCAACAGCGTGGATGGCCGAATTCAAAAACGGGTATGCCCAGGAATGAATTGGGCGGATGCGGAGAATCGCGTTCGACGTCGACTGGGATTAGAGGATGGGAAGTTGGGGGGATTGCCTGAATGATTACCTGGATCACCGATACCCTTGGCCGTTGGGCCACGCCAGATCCGGAAGAAGAGATTTGGATGGTGGGCCACCTCATTAAAAACCAAGACGGTCTGGTGCTTGTTGACCCTCCGGTCGTTCCCGGACTTCCGCAGTTGCTGACGGGTATGGGCCTGGTGCGCGCTATCGTGCTGACGACCCCTGATCACACGCGGGGGAGCCGCTATCTGAGCGAGGTTCTGTCCTGTCCCATTTATGCCCCGGGACACGCGGATCGCGATCGCTTAAAAGTCGGTCGCGTGGAAAATCCGGAATGGTATGAAGATGGCATGGAGCTTCCGGGACGCCTCCGAGCCCGAAGAGCTGTGGTCAAGCTTCCCAACGGGCGGACCTATATGGATGAGATGATGCTGCAACGGCAGGATGCGCTCCTGGTGGGAGACCTCTTGGCGGGGAATCCCGACGGAAGCTTGGCGGTTTGTCCGGAGCAGTTCCCAGGCGTCAGCGGCGTGGACGAGAAGACTCGCGCAGTCGCCCAAGCAATTCTGGAGAAAGTGACGTCCCCTCCACCACTCATTCTCACCGGCCATGGCTGGCCGTATGCGGGGAATGGTGCGTCTCGACTGCGAGAGCGAATGGACCGGTAGGACGCGTGAATCGCTTGCACAGGTAGATCCTTGACGAGGATGGCGGGGGCCGTGTTTGTGCGGACCCGCCATGGTGGACTGAGGTGCGTCGAGAAGAGGCGATTTCGCTAGCCGATCACTTTCACGGTAATGGTCACGGGTACGGATCCGGTGACCTTGGTGCTGGGTGCGATGGCAAAACGCCAGGTGCCGGGAAGCGTGAACTTATACGACCAATGGTGAATCCAATCAGCGAGGTTAATCGGGACCATGCCTTGCGGCACGCTGTTGCCAACAAACTCTGCTCCATAGAGGTCGAGGCGGCCGGTCTTGACTAACCCGGTTGTCACCGCATTTCCGGGGGTGAAGTGCACAGTCTCGCCTGTCGTGACCGTGATGAGGGACTTCGACGGATGAACCTGGTGGCCGCTGACCGTAAAGCGCACCACGGTATGCTTGGCGCTGGCTGGACTTGTCTGTGCCATAGGCGCCACCATGCCTTGGGGCCACTGCACATCGACGTGATTCACAGTCGCACGGCCCGATGCTGCTGACGACCCAGAGAAGACCCACAGCAACCGATACTGGCCGCGGTTATACGTGTAAACCACCGATTTGGGGGCATAGCTTCTCGCCTCGGGCTTGCCCAGAACTGCCTCGACATCGGAGAGTGTGACGCGGTGCAAGTTCGGGTTGTGCGACCGCACATCGGCCAACTGCATCCCTTCGTTGAAGCCGACGACGGCGTGGTGCGACCCGTATGTGACATAATGCAGGCCGTTGACGTCGGGGCCGTTGGTTCCAGACCCCCAGACGTGTTGCAGGGCCTCGTAGCTCTGACCGTCGCCATAGGGGATGCCGAGAGCTTTGCCGTGGAGCGAGGCGTGGGCCCACTCACGAACCAGGGCTTGGGGAGACGCCGTGCGTGGTGCAGGTTTGGTGGGAGTGGTTCCCATGGGAGCTGCCATGCCCTTTGGCCATTCCACGTCCACATGGTTGACAGCGGCTCCGACCTTTTGAGACGCCGACTCGGCGAAGACCCACAGCAGTTGGTACTGGCCGCGGTTGTATTCATAAATGAGCGGTAACTATTTACGTATCCCCTTTGATTTAGCGCAAGAGAACGACCTCAGGCGCGCTGTTGCGCGACCATGCGACCCCACGGATAAATTTACGAGCACGGGGTCGTCCTCAAAGGAATTGGCTTGATC
>JAJZAN010000027.1 GCA_021799435.1 Bacillota bacterium
CGTCTCGCGACAGAAGCCAGCGGATGCGTCACCACGAGTTGGCCATAAGCCGAGTTCTGTCGTGAACGATCATTTATCTGGGATGCTCGTTGCCGAACACCTCAAGCGACCTACCCGGGAAGTCAGCGAGCAGCCTCATCCTCCCCCTATTCGGTCTTGCTGCGGGTGGGGTTTACCAAGCAGACCAGTCACCTGGCCTCTGGTGCGCTCTTACCGCACCGTTTCATCCTTACCCCGCTGACGCAGGGCGGTTTGTTTTCTGTGGCACTTTCCTTAGGGTCGCCCCCACTGGACGTTATCCAGCACCCTGCTCTATGCAGCTCGGACTTTCCTCAGACAACGCCTTTCGGACTGTTGCCCGCGATCGTCTAGCCAACTCGCATGTCGGACTCTGATTATATCATGCCGTCAACGAAATGCGACAACCAAATTCCGTCTCTCTTAGCGTTTTTGCCCGCGGATCGCATCAACCGCCAGCCGATCAGCGGCTTCATTGTACGCATCGCCTGCGTGGCCGCGCACTTTAATCCATTCCACGTGCCGTGCCATGGCCAACTGGCGCAGTGTCCGCCACAAATCTTGGTTTTCCACTGGTTGACCTTTGGCGTTTTTCCAACCGCGCCTTTCCCAGCCGGCAAACCAATTTTGCTGAAACGCATTAATCACATAAGCCGAGTCACTATGTATTTTGACGCGTGCACCATCCGGTGTATGCCGCAACGCTTCGATGACGGCCGTCATCTCCATCCGATTGTTGGTGGTTTTCGGATCAAAGCCAGAATAGCTCGGCCCGTCGACAAATACGCAGGCCCAACCGCCCGGCTGTCCGCCCGGCGCTTGATTGTTCTGACATGCTCCATCCGTATAAACGCGGTATTCTTCCGCCATTCCATCGCCGCTTTCTGATTTAGGGTTCGAGGTGTCTTAGTTCGCTATTCAGCCAAGCCATCTCCTGTTGGGACCGCTCCGTCGGCCGCTGAACCTGGCGGCGGGCTGTCTCGTCTTTCAACCAGTCCCCATAATGCGCCGAGGATCGAAATTCCTGTGGCAAAAATAGGGCATCCTCCGGCAACGCCTGCGGTCGCTCCTCGTATGCATCCACAAGCCAGAGGGGATAATAACGCCGGCGATACTTCACTAAGTCTGCCTTAAGAATGCGCCATCCTTGGACGGCGATGGCACGGTGCAACGCAAACAATCCTTGAACCGGCTGGAGGGCAAAATGCGGCCGGCTAGTCATTCGATGCCGGTTCGCCAATATCTCCAGAATCGTGTCTGAACCCATTCCTGAAATGACGACTAAGTCCAGCGGCGAGTCCAAAAGCGGTTCCAATCCATCACCTTGCCGCACTGCCACACGTGTCCCCGCCAGGTGTTCGGCCAGCTCTTGAAATCCGCCGGAAGAAAGCTCGGTCGCTACCACATCATGGCCGTCCTCCACCAACGCACGCGCCAAGCGTCCGTGGTGGGCACCAATGTCGGCGATGCGGACATACGGATGGCTCCACTCCCGGAGCATCGCTAAACGGGGTTCTAATCGACGAATACAGGAACCTCCCGGACCTCGAGTGCCGCCAGATAGCAGTCTTGGCAGAGTGGGACGTAGTTGCTTTCGCCGACCACCACCTGCCCGGTTTCTGAACTGACGCGGTGGGAGACGAAGGCATCCGCAGACTGGCACGCGGCACAAAAGGCATGAAATTTCACGACCTCGTTGGCGATGCACATCAAGTCGCCCATGTATCCAAAAGGATTCTCCAAATAATCCTGGTCTAACCCGCCGATCAACACCAGCTTGCCCTCTCTCCGCCACGCCTTCGCCACATTCACAAGCTCTTTGGAAAAAAATTGTGCTTCGTCGACGGCGACAACATCCGCGCTCGCCGGCGTAAGGTCCGCCATAGCCCCAGGCGTACCCGGAGGGACCGACGATACGCTTAAGCGGGGATGCGGAGGAAGACGCCGCTCCAGATCGCGGTCGCTTCCCCGTGTCGCGCTGGATGGGTAAAATACCTGTACCTGGTGACCTTGTGCGAGACTTTCCATGACAAGACGCGCCAACTCTTGTGATTTCCCCGAAAACATTTCACCGGTGATAACCTTCATCAATCCTGCCATGTCCGCCTGCCTCCTGTTGCCAGACTTCGACAGATTACCGGATTATTCCTCCGCCATTGGAACGTCCGCCGCGAAATACGCAAACCCGCATGAAACAAGGGAAATAAGCACCCGTTGACTTCTGTTCAATGCCTTGACGGCCGTCGCAGCCACATGCTATACTTGCCGTTGTCGGTGACACTCCTCGATAGCTCAATTGGTAGAGCACCCGGCTGTTAACCGGGTGGTTGCAGGTTCGAGTCCTGCTCGAGGAGCCATTTTATTTGTCAGTACAGCTTTTGCTGGGGCCCATAGCTCAGCGGTAGAGCTGCCGGCTCATAACCGGTTGGTCGTAGGTTCGAATCCTGCTGGGCCCACCAACCGTTCTCGACAAAGGAACAGTCGAACGTTACAATAATTATTTGCAAGTGAAATGGGCGCGTAGCTCAGTTGGTAGAGCACCAGACCCACATTCTGGTGGTCACAGGTTCGAGTCCTGTCGTGCCCACCATTTCAAACCCGTTCAAGTAATTGGACGGGTTCTTTTTGTGAAATCGCGGGCCTTGCCGGCTTACAGGCGTAACCCCACCCATTGTTGCGCTGCAAGAGTCGACAGTGTCTGTAGGAACACGAGCACAGGCGGTGACCAAACTCGTCTTTTAAGTCAAATGAGCCGGATGCCCGAACAGCAATCCTCCCGCGCCACCGCCCTTGATACTTTCCGGTGGCGACGTCGACCCTCACCAGGTCGCCGCTTCGAAATCCGAAATATTGCCTTTTGCGCTTCCTCCACCGCCATGGAAAACCGTGCCGATCTACCCCCGCCATCTGCCGATTGCCTCGGCCCACCGCGGAATGCACTTCCACAACAGTCGTGCAAATCCGCTCTACGAGAGCGTTGCCTACCGCCACTGCGTCATAGTAATGGGTCTTCGGAAGATGGAGGACCCGTGAGCGATTAAACTTGGTGTCTGCCCCGTTGCCCACTTCTACATCTAGTTTCGTTGCCCGCAAATGCTCAAGAAAACGAAGGCGCGTCATGTTCATGGCCGCAGCGTCGTATAGCGGTCGTTCGAGGTGTTCCATGACGCGGGCGACGTTTCGGGCGCGAATGGCGTCGAGAGGCCGCCCGGACACCTCGAGCTCGGTTACCCACTTACTCGGCTGGCTATTCCCCTTTGCCTTGTTACAGGCCACACACGCCACAACTAAGTTTGAGAGTCTATCAGTTCCATGCGGCCCCCGCTCCGGATGAAGAGGCACCACATGGTCAATATTGAGGACAGGGTCGCCAGAGTGGCCTTGACAGTACACACATTTGCGGTCAAAAACACTGAACAAGTACTCCCGAAGCGCATATCCGCCACGCGTCGCCGGCGCATAGCCTATCTCGGCCGCATCCTTCAGGGTGTGGGGGTCAAACATCGCGATCTCCACTGAAATGGTGGAAATGGGTAGGCGCCTCCGCATAGCCTCTACCCACTGCGTCTGCTCTTGTTCAAGCGCTCGGATGGAAGGTGGCAACGCCTCCATGCGCCATAAGGCAACTGTTTCCAGTCGACAATTGCGGCATAACTTCCGTCTATGCTGAGCATTGCTCCCACATCCCAAACATCGTGCCGGTCGGCGATTGTGAAAACGGCACTCACGGTATCGTGTCTTCCGAGACCTGCGGCTGCGGCGCAGTATGCGGCGCCTTTCGATTCGCTTCCTAATATCGGTGCGATGGTGTACTTCATACAGTCCGATGACTGATCCGCCGCGAACAACGGCCGCGCCGGTAAATTCCGTTCCAGGGTCCAGCTTCAAACAAAGGGGCTGGACTTCGGATGTATCGATGGTTCGATCTTTCAAACGTATTGTGAACGGAACCATTCGGTGAACCACAGCGCGGCCACGCTCGAGCAGGAGACGGGCCCGCTTTTCTGAACACGGCATCAGCGGATTCTTGCGCCTGTCTAGAACATATACCATTCTATAACCTCCCCTTACGGGGCTTGTGACGTGCCCGCCCTGCCAAGGCGCGCATCTCTCCTAGCTAATGTTCGAAGGGCTTGTCTTGTGCGGCACACGACTCGCTTCGCCTCTGCTTG
Source organism: Bacillota bacterium (assembly GCA_021799435.1). Classification (GTDB taxonomy): domain Bacteria; phylum Bacillota; class Sulfobacillia; order Sulfobacillales; family Sulfobacillaceae; genus Sulfobacillus_B. The sequence continues at coordinate 4,191 of JAJZAN010000027.1, forward strand.
CTTTTAATGCCGTACCACAGAGCCAGGGACTGGAGAAGCATCCCGGGGTGTGATCACCCTCCCAACGTAGCGTGGTCATATCGCGTGGCGAGCTCCCACGCTCAAGCGGGCCGCAGCATCCAGTGAAGGACTCATTTCCCGGGAGGCCTGCGGCATTCAAGAGGTCGCTGGGGTGTTATGGCTGCATCACCTAAAGCATACATTTGTTTTCTTAACCATTCAAACCCTGCATCAGCACTTTCGAACGACAGGGAGCGACATCACTCCTCGAAATGCACAAGACGCAAAAGAACAGGGGGCGAATTCGCAATCAAAATTCGCCCCCTGCCGATAGTCGAGACGTTAGAAGTTCAACCACGTTCGTGCTGTCAGGGTAATGTGCTTAGTCACCCCATTAACCGTCACCGTAACCGGTTCCGGCAGCATTCCGGGCTGCTTTTGCAGGAGAATGTGATGGATATTCACGCTCGATGGCAGCCACGCCGTCGCCACCACTGTACCCGTAGAAGGCGGCTCGGAGGTATTGAGTCTCCCGGGCAAATTCATGTGGGCGCCTAGCTCTTCTTTGTTCAACGTTGGATCGGTCGTGGGCTGGACGTAACTGTCGATGCCCATGGGCGGCGTGTTGTCCCCGCCTGCTGCGCTACCAGTCATGCCGATCATATTGGAACCGTTGGGAAAGAACACGGTTACCCACGAGTGATACGGCACTGTCAGGTAGGGGGGCGTTTGCTGCACGATAGCTGGGTCGGTCCAGTGAATGGTGACGGTCTCCAAGTTCTTGCCGTTTTCGGTCTTGATGTTGACGTTATAGGACTCCCGCACCCAATAGTTGTCCTTGTGTCCCAGCAGGTTTTGGTCCACCACTTCGACGAAATCGCCGTTGACGTGGGCCGGAATAACTCCGCCCCATCCTTGGGACACGGCGAACTTCTCGGCGACGGGGTTATTAAAGTAAAACATCACGTCTTCGTTGTGGAGTGCCTGTCCGAAAGTTCCAGCCACCTTCAAGAGCTCGGAGAGATGGCCATGAAATACCTTATGCATCAGTTCTTTCATCATGGTTCCGATAAAGAGTTTACGCAGATTGGACGGTAATGCCTGACCCTCCGCCATGTACTCCATTTCGTAGTTGGCGTTTTGCTCCGTCAAATGGATGGTCTTGCCCCGAATAGTCGGCACGTTAAGCCCGCCCACATCGCCAATCAGGCCATCTACGAACCAAGTGTCGATGAAGGCCATGCCATTGATGTGGGGCGCGCCGGGAATGGAATCATAAAACTGATAAAAGGTGTGGACCGTCTCGGGAACATCCGGCACCGGAGCTCCTGGAATGTTCGCTATCGAGGTATTGGTGTCCCGCAGATGCCAGTACTTCACGGGCAAGTAAGTGCCTACAATCAGCGGGGCTGGCGGCTGGTATGTTACCTTGGTGTCCAAATTCTGGATGTTTTGAGAATGGATTTTGCCCAGCTTGCCATTGTCAAATGGCACATAGGCATAGGCCGTCATGAAGCCTCCGGTGGCTCGCAATTCTCCGCTGTTCTGAAAAATCAGCAGGTATTGGGAAGGATTGAACATGCCTAGTAGTGATGCCAAAATTGGATGGGGTCCGGTCATAGTCGGTGTAAACTTGAGCAGCGTCGTGCTAATAGCCCGCAGCGTCCCCACACTCAGCCCCTTGTTACGCAACAGAGTGGGCATACGGTTAGGATTCATCAACTGAATGCTGTGGTTGGCCTGGTACATCTCCGGCAGCAGTTGGCTCATCAGTTGACCCGATTGAGACACGGCTTGGGACACCTTTTGGGCCTTCGCCGAGGCGTTGCCCGGCGAATAGATGGCGTCCATGACGGGCGGCAACACCTGTCCCAGCACATGCAAATCCAGGTGGCCGGCCGTCAAGAGGTTCATCCCATTCAAGTAGTATCCGCGGACGTAGGGTATAGCATCCAGCCAGCCCAGCAACAGGGCTTCTGTCCGCATGGCTCCCAGTGTTCCCCCCATCCGCTGAATGGTGGAAGCGAGGCCCACAAAGTTACGCGCATGATAGTCCGTCTTCAACGCCTTGGCCTCGGCACGCGCGCGAAAAGCGCCCCACCCTAAGCCGACTACGGGGATAATGAGGCCCACCAAAATTATGATCAACCACAATCGTCGTGCACGCCACCGAAACCGTCGGCGGCGGCGCGGAGGGTTCTGCTGAGATGCCATGCCAAGCCTCCCCAAGGAAAAAATCTCGGTGCATGTATATTAACGATTAGACCATCGACATTGTGGCATAAATGCCCCCGAGACGCACATCCTGAATTTATGCCAGAAATGCCGGAGATGGAGGCGTACCGCCAAAACCTTATTCGATGGGCCCTGGGCCGTACCGTGGTTGGTCTGGACGCTCCACGCCCGAAGCGGCTTAATCAGCCTGTCGACGTGGTTCGGGCGGCAATCCTAAGACGCCCCGTGGCGCGCATCGAACGGCGCGGCAAAAGCTTGGCGCTCATCCTGGGGCGGGACAATTCCGCTCCTATCCTCTACATCCATCTCATGTTGGGCGGCCGAATCCGGTTTGTACTTGAAGACCAGGAGGCCGCGGTCTCCTGCTACCTGTCCGATAATCATGCCGTCTACTTTCATGTGGGCCTGGGGCGCATCGATCTGATGGACCATACCGCCCTAGCTGCGCGGTGGGATAAATTGGGCGTGGAACCTTTGGAATCAGAGTTCAAACCGGGCCTGTTGCGGCGAGCCTTCCACGCACGCCGCCGGTCCATCAAGGCCTGTCTTACGGACCAGAACGTCGTCTCAGGCATTGGAAATGTCTACAGCGATGAAATTCTCTACCGCGTGCGTCTCTATCCCGGCACCCCCGCGAACGCTCTCGACGCGGACGATTGGGAGGCGCTAGATACCACTATACCCGAAGTTTTGTCCGAAGCGGTGACACGAGGCGGAGTCGGCGAACCGACCGACCCTGACGACAGACTGACCGGCGGTTATCGCACACACTTGCAGGTCCACTACCGGGCTGGGGCGCGCTGTGGTCTGGCCGGCACGGTCGTGAAAGAAGAGATCGCGGGACGCACGACCTATTGGTGCCCGTCCGTACAAATGCCCCGCTCTTGAGGCCATTCCAAAATTTGCAGAGCCATGGCTGACCGAGCCCGTTATAATTAAGAGGACATCCCGAAACGAGGTGAAGTCATGGCCGTACATGAAAGTTGGATTGGAAAAGCGCTGCCTCGCGTGGAAGACCGTGCCCTCATTCAAGGTCAAGGCCAGTACGTCAGCGACATTCGGTTTGACGGGCAATGGGTGATGGCTCTGGTCCGTTCCCCGCACGCGCACGCCCGCATCACGCGCATTGATACCGAAGCGGCGGCAGCCTTAGAAGGCGTTCGAGCCGTCATTACCGCCAGGGACATGGAGGCGATGCGGCGGGGACTGCCCGAATCGGGTCCCGTGGCCCCTCCGGCACTGGCGTATGAAGAAGTGTTCTATGTGGGAGAGCCTGTGGCCGCCGTGCTGGCTGACAACCGCTACTTGGCAGAAGACGGTGCCGATTTGGTTCAAGTGCATTACGAACCTCTTCCAGTCCTGACGTCGGCTGAGCAAGCCGCAAAAGACGAGGTTATCTTGCATCCCAGTATCGGCAGCAATGTGTTCGACGCATTTCACATCACCAGCGGGGATGGCCGCGAAGCCCTCAAGCAGGCGGACCATATCATTCGGGCGACCCTGCAGATGGGACGCGTCAGTCCCCAGCCAATGGAGCCGCGGGCCATTGCCGCATCCTACAACCCGGTCGACCAGACGCTCGTGGTCTATCACGCCACGCAATCGGTGCACCGTGCACAGGAACGCATCGCCGAAATTACGGGGTTGGACAAGGACCACGTCCGAGTCATCGCGCCCGAGGTAGGCGGAGGTTTCGGCGTCAAGAACGGCAGTTATCCCGAGGAAGCTTTGGTCACCTACCTCGCCAAGCACTTTAAGCGCCCCATCAAGTGGGCCGGCGACCGTTTCGAAGAGTTCCTCAGCACCAGTCAGGAACGCGAGCAGACCCATCACGTAGAACTGGGTTTGAATAAGGATGGCACTATCGTAGCCCTCGTGGATACATACTATCAGGACAACGGCGCCTATCCCGGCGGCGGAGCCATGGTATCCCGCAATACCGCCCGGAACTTGCCGGGCCCTTACCGTATCCCCCACATGCACATCGACGGCTACACGGTGTTCACCAACAAAGTCATGCAGAGGCCGTATCGCGGCGCAGGGCGGCCCCAGGGCCATTACATCATCGAACGCATGCTGGACCGGGCTGCGGACGAGTTGGGCTTGGACCGCGTGGACATTCGAATGAAGAACCTCATTCGGCCGGACGAATTCCCGCATCGGACCGGCACCGATTCAGTCTATGACTCCGGCGACTATCCGGCCGACTTTTCCGACCTGCTCGAGCTCATCGACGTCCCCGCATTTCGCCGTCGGCAACAGGAAGAGCGCCAAAAAGGCATCCGTTTAGGTCTGGGGCTTTCCAACTGCGTCGAAATTTCGGCGGGTTTCGGATTCGAAGGCGTACGCCTGACCCTCATGGAAGACGGCCGGGTTATGCTGGCGACCGGTGCTACCGGGCAAGGCCAGGGACATCGCACCGCGCTGGCCCAAATTGCAGCTGACGCCCTTCAACTGCCGGTTGAGCGCATTGTGGTCATGGAAGGCGATACCGCTCGCATCGATAAGGGCATCGGCACATTCGGCAGCCGCACCATCATCATGGCCGGCAACGCGGCTACCATGGCCAGTGAAGGACTGGTGGCAAAGGCCAAAGAAATGGCCGCCACCTTGCTTGAAGCCGCAGTCGACGATGTGGTGTTTTCCGAAGGCCAATTTTCAGTCCAAGGGGTCCCCAGTGTCTCGATGGATTGGACCGCACTCGCCGAACGGGTGGCGCAGACAGGAGAGACTCCCCTCTCTCACGAAGACGTCTTCTCGTCCGGCGTTGCCACCTATGGCTTTGGATCCCACGCAGCCATCGTCCGCGTAGACGAAAAAACGGGAGAAACCCGTATCGAACGCTATGTCATCGTCCACGACACCGGCAAGGTGGTTAATCCCCTTCTAGCCAATGGCCAAGTTATCGGAGGAACGGTGCAGGGTCTGGGCTCAGCCTTATACGAAGAGATGATCTTCAACGAGGACGGCCAACCGCTAACCACGTCGTTCTTAGACTATCGTCTTCCAGGCGCAACTGAGAGTCCCGATATTGAAATCCACCACCGCGATTACCCGGCTCCGGGCAATCCCGCGGGATACAAGGGCGTCGGTGAAGCGGGCATCATCCCCTCACAAGCCATCATACTGTCGGCCGTCGAAGATGCCTTCAACGACCGCGGCCTCAAGCTGGATTTTGCTCCGGTGACACCGGCCCGTCTCTTTCAAGCCTTAACAAGGGAGGAAACCAAGTGAAGCCTCCGGCCTTTGAATATGTATGTCCAGCCAGTATTGCCGAGGCACTGGAAGCCTTGGCCGCCCGTGACGACGCCAAGGTGCTGGCAGGCGGTCAAAGTCTCATTCCCATGATGAACATGCGCCTGGCACGACCCGGTCTCCTGGTTGACATTAATCGTGTTCCTGAACTGGCAGCGATCCAGGATGAGGGCGACACGCTCCAAATTGGCGCTCTCGTGCGGCACTATCAACTCGAAACCGACGCTCGCATCAAAGAGGCCTTCCCTCTCATTCCGGCCGCCGAGCGCCTCATCGGCCATCCCGCCATTCGCTCCCGCGGCACCATCGGAGGAAGCCTCTCCCATGCGGATCCGGCGGCCGAACTGCCAGTCCTGGCCATGCTGGGCGATTGGGAAATGACCGTGGCGTCCCGTGACGGCGGTGTCCGCAGAATCCCAGCCGCGGAGTTCTTTATGAGCTACCTCATGACCACTCTGGGACCGGACGAATTGCTGACGCACGTGACGGTGCCAAAGCAGCGGACCGGCGGTTCCCACATTGCCGAGTTCGCGGTGCGGTCCGGCGACTTCGCCCTCGCCATCGCGGCCGCCATGGTCGAATTAGCTGACGACGGTTCCGTGCGCAGCGTTCGCTTCGCTTTGGGCGGAGTCAGTGACGTGCCATGGCGCGACCTCGACCTGGAGTCATCTTTGGTGGGCGCCATGAGCAGCGATGCCCTGTGGCGGGAAGCAGGCCGCCAAGCCGCTGAAGCGATTGACCCGGCCGACGACATACACGCCTCGTCCAGCCACCGCCGACAATTGGCAGAGACCCTGCTGACCGAATCGTTGAGTCGGGCCGCCGAACAGGCTCGAGAGAGGAGTAGCCACTAATGCCAAACATCACACTCACCGTCAATGGCACCCAGCACCATTTGGATGTCGAACCGCGCTGGCTCTTGGCCGATGTCCTGCGCGAGCAGCTGAACCTCACCGGCACCCATTTAGGATGTGAGCAAGGCGTATGCGGCGCGTGCACCATTTTACTGAATGGCCGGCCGGCCCGTTCTTGCCTCACGTTAGCGGTGACGGCCGATGGCGCTGACATCGTGACGGTCGAGGGTCTGGCCAAGGACGGAGAACTGCACCCCGTGCAAGAGGCTTTCTGGCAAGAACACGCCTTACAGTGCGGATTCTGCACTCCCGGTTTCTTAATGACCTCAGTGCACTTCCTCAATGAAAACCCCAACCCCACCCGCCCAGAAATTCGGGAAGCCTTGTCGGGCAATTTGTGCCGATGCACCGGATATCAGCACATTGTCAACGCCGTAGAACGGGCAGCAGAAACGATGCGGAAGGGAGCCAACCATGCCATATCCCAAGACTGAGGAACGCCTCGTGACCGAGACCCTGCATGGCCAAACGATAACGGACCGGTACCGATGGCTGGAGCAGGGCGATGCTGCGGACGTCAAGGCGTGGACAGCGGAACAAGCCGCCTACACTCGGGAAGTTCTGAGCGGCTACAGCGGCCGAAGGGCCATTCGGACTAGATTGGCCGAATTGCGCCACCTGCCCGACCTCGACTTGCCGCACGGACACAGTGGCACCCTCATTTACCAGCGCCGCGATCCAGGACAAGAACACACGGTCTTGTATGCCGAACGCCATGGTGAACGTGTGGTAGTCGCCGATCCCAATGCGCTGGGCGCGGGCGATCCCATGCATGTGGACTGGGCCACGGTCTCGGCCGACGGCCGCTACGTGCTCTATGGGGTGTCTCAGCATGGCAACGAATGGTCCGTACTGCACGTATTCGACTGGCAGACCGGCCAAACGCTGGAAGACCGCATCCCGCGGGCCCGGCACGCCTCCATCGCTTTTCCCAAGGATGCCGGCGGATTCTTCTATACCCGCTATCCGTTGCCGGGCGAAGTGCAGGGCAACGACGAATTCTACAACGTCACCGTCTTCTACCACCGGTTGGGAACTCCGCACAGTGACGACCTGCGGCTATTTGCTTCGCCGGACGACAAGCGAGCTATTCCCAGGCTCCATCTCTCGCCGGACGGCGGCACGCTCATTATCAGCCTGTCCTATGGGTGGACGCGCGAGGTCTTGTACCACTTGGATGTCTCTGACATCAGTGCGCTTGAAGACGCGAAATTGCTGCTGGATCTGGGCGAGGCCAACATCCATCCGTTCTGGGACGGCAAGCGCTTGTTGGCCCTCACCAACGCTGAAAATCCGGACGGGCGGCTGGTAGAGATATCGCTCACCGACGGTCACATGCATGACCTGGTTCAAGCGGCGCCGGGAAATCCCATGATCGCGGCGGAGAAAACCGACCGCTACATCGCCGTGCATGGGTTGTCCGAAGCCGTATCCGAACTGCGCTTCTACAGTCTCGACGGGACACTCTTAAAGACCCTGACCATGCCGGACTTGGCTGGCATTGTAGGACTTTCCAGCACCGACGAGGCTGTGTTTTGGGGCTTCGAAGGATTCAATCATCCCCGCACCATCGAACGGCTGAGCGACCTGAATCAAGCCCCCGAGCTCTGGGCCCAAGCTGGCCCGCCCGTCGACGACATTCTGGTATCCAGGGAATGGGCCGTGTCCAAAGACGGCACCCGCGTGCCCATTTTCGTCGCCCACCGCCGTGACTTCCGCAAAACCGGTGAGACACCCCTAGTTCTGAGCGGATACGGCGGGTTTAACGTCCCTATGCTGCCGCCCTATTCGGCTTCCGTGAGAGCCTGGGTGGAACGCGGCGGCGTGTACGCCTTGGCGCAAATGCGCGGTGGCAGTGAATTCGGGGAGACTTGGCATCGATCCGGTATGCGGCAAAACAAACAAAATGTGTTCGATGATTTCGAAGCCGCGGCCCGGCACCTAATCGAAACCGGGTATACCGATTCGGCGCATTTGGGCGTAACCGGCCGCAGCAACGGCGGACTCCTGACGGGCACATTCGTCACCCAGCATCCCGATCTGGCCCGCGCTGTCATTATCGGCGTTCCGCTATTGGATATGCTGCGCTACCATCATATGCTTATCGCCGACCTGTGGACGCAAGAGTACGGGTCTCCGGACAAGGCGGACGAGTTCCCCTGGCTGAAAGCCTATTCACCCTACCACCATGTCCAGGATGGAACGCATTATCCCGCCGTGCTGCTATTCACATCGGAGGAAGACAGCCGCGTGGATCCCATGCATGCCCGCAAGATGACCGCCTTGCTGCAGAAGGCCACCGGCTCACAGGAACCGGTCTTGCTGCGTGTGGCGGCCAAAGCTGGGCATGGTGTCGGCAAGTCCGTTGACCAGTGGCTCGATGAAGAGGCGGACATCTGGACATTCCTCTCCCATCACTTGCATTTGCCGGTGTAGATTCAACCGATTGCGGCGTCACGGAGGCGGCCATCCCGGCCGCCTTTAGTGTTCGCCGAGAGGCATCGGGCTGTCCAAAAACTGGTGCCACCAATCCGGATGCTGCTCAATATAGAGGACCAGCCGTTCCAACTGATCTAAACGGGCGACATCGAAGTGATGCTCGATACCTTCCACAATTTTCAACACGTCCGCTTCGGACCCTATTTGCAACTGTGTCAAGAGGCGCACCAAGATGCGATGGCGCAAATACAACAGGCGACCTTGCTTGCGTCCTTCGGACGTGAAACTAAATCCGCGGTACCGCTCATAAGTCAATAGTCCGGCCTCATGGAGGCGTCGCACCATTTTGCTGGCGGACGCAGGACTAATGGCCAGCACTTCCGACAAATCGGTCACCCGGGCGTAGCCCTTTCGCTCCGTCAACACCCAGATAGCCTCGAGGTAGTCTTCTTGACCCGGAGTGGACATAGGCTCCCCGCTTTCTGCGAAACGCTTTATCGTATCCATACGCGGGGTTCTCAGATTCGGTGCCTTTTGGAAAAAACCGCGAGCGGCCGGGGGACAATTCCCATCTCCGGCCGCCTGGACATATAACAGCATAAAACCCTTAGCGTGGTGAACAGTTATGGCGAAGAAATCCTTGTACCCGGAAATTAGGCGCGAACTCATCGACGCGATCAAAAGCGCCTTAGACCACAACCAAGCACAAGAGGCCAAATCTCTGCTAACGTACTTGGGTTGGGTGGACGAAGCCGAAGAAGTCTATGACCACTACCGCCATGCCTTTCACCGGGCCTTCGCGGAGACTAACGAGATGCCTTCGTCCATGCCTTTGACACCTGAGCCTCCAGCACAGGCTGACTGAGCCAATGGTTGCTGCCGTCGTGCGCCCATACCACCTTGCCGGCACTGTTGACCAGTGCATACCAGGTGATGTCCCGCACACCCACTCGCGAGGCCACGGCGCCGTTCATGTCCACGGCTACGGGGTAGTGCAGCCGCGCGGCCTGCTGGAGTACAGCTGGAAACGCTTTCGCTGAAGGCTCCGTAGGAGCCTCGTCGATGACCACCAATGAAGGCAGATGGTGGACTTTGGCGTATTGCTGATAGGTATTGAGAGCTTTAAGTTGGGCCGGCACGTCTGAAAGTTGCTGGAGCCAACTAGCGGCAAACACGAGGAGATGCGGTTGGCCATTGCCGAGCACCGTGCTGCCGGCTAATCCCGCCGACGATACCAAGGGCAGCTTAACGCGTGCCAAGCTGTGTACTTGCGATTCTTGCTGAGTGGCTTCGTGCAGCACCGCCGCCGACGCTTGGGTAGGGTGCGGCAACTGCCGCGCCAATTCCTGGGCAAAGACTTGCGCTTGCTGTCCGAGACCGTTGTACGCCATCTGGGTAAGGTACAGGCGCCGTTCTTGCCCCTTGGCGTTTAAAATATATACCCCCGGGGTATGATCGATGGCGCCATGCTGAATGGCCACATAGATGTGGTAATCCCTCCAGATTTTAGCAAGTTGGTCCTTGCTGCCGGTCAAAAACACCCATTGATGCAACACGCCATGGGCTTTGGAATAGCTGTACACGTCAGACACGGCCGTTGCTGTAGGGTTGGCGTCTACCGCCACCAACTGTACCTCAGAGGCCGCCTTTTGGCCCAACATATGCTTGGCCATCACCATTTCCTCAGACGTCAAAGGGCAAATTGTCGTGCATCGACTGTCCAAAAATGCCAAAAGGACAACCTTGCCCCGGTACTGTGACAGGGACACCTGCTGATCAAACTGATCGGTCAAGGTGAAATTCGGTGCCGCCCCCTGCAACGGGGTTCCGGGATCAACATTGGCCGGCGTTTGGACCTGTCCACTCACTGTGGCCAACTGCGATGGGGTGTTCGCCGTCTTTGCAGCGACACCGCATCCGCTGACTGCCAGTGCTACGCCCAACAAAATGGCTGGCCACCAGGTTGTCTTCATCAAAAAATTAAACCTCCATGTCGAATCTTCATCTCGCTTATTGTCCGACCCCTGCCAGCACGTTGTCAACGGGGCCGTCAGGACACCGATCCGCGTCCGCGCGATCCTTCCGCCATGGCACGTCCTGCCGCCGACACCACATCCATGAATGAGGCCCCGCGGTCCCCCCATCCCCATCCCAACCGGGCGTCGACGTCGACAGGAACAGGGCGGCCATCCCACGATACTTGCATCTGCGACAAGTGAGACAGCACGCGATCTTGCAAGGCCCTCTGGTCGCCAAACAAAATACCAGGGAAAACGACCAAAAATGCGCCGCGCTCCCAACGCATCACCACGTCCTTTTGCCGGCAAACACGCCCGACCTCAAGGGCAGCACGCTCCAGCACCCGCTCGCCAACGTCGTCCCCCAAGCTGTCCACGAGGGGACGATGGCCAGCCAAGTAGCAATACAGAATCCCTGCTGCCTCACTGTCCAGCAGCGTTTGACCGTGGCGGAGACCATCCTCGCGGCCCAAGATTAATGCTTCAGGAGCTGCAGCCGGCGTCGGAATCCAGGAACGCGTCAACAACCACGAACCGGGCAGCAGCAAGGCCCCGGCAACCGTCAACCAGGGCACTGTCGTCTTGGCGGGCACCACGAAGAGCAAGTCATGCAAGTTCAACCCCGCAAAGGCCAAAGCGAGAGGGATTCCCAACCAGACTCGTCCCCGCCCGTATGCCATCAACACCCCCAGCAGAACGGCTGCACCGGCCAGATTGACCGTCAGCAGGATCTGTCCTGGCAGGGACGACGCCATGGGAACAAACGGGCTGAAGGGTTCCCCCGGGTGCCACAGAATCCCCACAGCTGCAAAAAGAACTGCACCCAAGATATAGAGACCCGGATAAGAGCGAGGATTGCGGCCCAACCCGCATAGGACCAATTCGAGAGCAGCCATCTGCACTAAGATGGCTACGCCCACCAGCCACGGGTACCCGGCTGATGATCCGCCGGAATAGAGCCAGATCGCAAACGCGGCGGCATATGCCGCCACGCTCATCAACAAACGTCCCATGACTCCCGATTTATCCATACCACGGCGAGCTGCAAACCAAAACAAGGCCCCTGACAGCAACCAACACGCCAAGAGTCCGTCGAGCAGCGCTTCCCACGGTATGCGAATGAGATGGAGCACGCACATCAGCTCTTTTGCGACACGTTTCTGACTTCTTTCGACATGCGTGGGGAAATTTCCTTCGCGACAAACGGCGGGCAGGAACTAGTCTTGGTCCACGGGATATCCAGAACTCAGCCAGATGGCCATCCCGCCAACCACCGATCCGGCCGTGTAGCCCTGATCTGCCAAGAACGACGCACCGGCTTGGCTTCGGCTCCCGTGGGCACAGACCACCGCATAAGTATGATGGGGATCGAGCTCCTGCAAGTGCTCTCGAAGCTGACCCAAGGGAATCTTCAACGCGCCTGGAATGATGCCGCTTCGCCACTCATAAGGCTCCCGCACGTCAATAACCACGTGATCAGCGAGCTCCCGGTGCAGTTCCTCAACGGTGATCTGGCGAATCGCCACCACAATTCCGCCCTCCTGCCGCCAGACCTCCGTTCCCTGTGACCACACGGCGCGGGGGATAACCCGGCGCTCGGCCAGAGCCTTTTGTGCCGCGTCCATAATGACGGCATTATCGCCAAACAACACGACTGCGACGGCATTCCGGCCCGCCCACTGGGCCACCGCCGGAGCCCAGGTCTGGCGGTTAAAGGGGGCACTCAGCGCCCCCGGCGCGTGACCGCCACTGTATGAGGGCACGGGACGCACATCAATAATTTGAACTTCACCGTCCGAAGCCAAGCGTTGAATTTCGGCCGCCGTCATCTCGAGTCCGCCATCCTCTCGATATGGATTTGACCTCCACTATAGCAAACCTGTGCCCGGGGGAACCCGGTCAGATTGCAGGAAAACGTATGCCTGTCACGAATAGCACAAGTAAGCGAATGGAAAAACCGGAAAGCGGTGAATCGATGCGCAATGCCCCGAGCGTGGCTCCCTACGGCACATGGAGATCGCCCCTGACACCAGAACTGTTGACTCAAAAGATGGTCGACTTCGAAGAGGTCCTATGGGACCGAGATACTCTCTACTGGTTGGAAGTCCGGCCCACTGAAGAGGGCCGCCATGTCCTAATGAAAGAAGAGGTCGGCCAGCCCCCCGAAGAAATACTGCCGGCGCCGTGGAACGTCCGCAATCGAGTCCACGAGTATGGCGGCGGCGCCTTCGCGGTCCATCAAAGCGTTGTCTATTTTTCGCACTTTAAGGACCACCGACTGTATCGCATGGTCCCGGGCAGCCTACCCGAACCGCTGACGGCGCCCGCTGACGTACGTTATGCCGACCTCATCGTGGACGCGAGCCGGAACCGGCTCATTGCCGTTCGCGAGGACCACCGCACCCCCGGCCAGGTGACCAATTCGCTGGTGGCCATTCCGCTCAACCCCTCGAATACGGTGGGTGAGGTACTGGCGCAAGGGCATGACTTTTACATGTTTCCCCGTCTGAGCCCCGACGGCTCGCAATTGGCTTGGATTTGCTGGGACTATCCCAACATGCCATGGGACGCCACACAGTTGGAAACCGCCGCAATCGGCGCAGACGGCCATGTCATCGTGGTAAAAGCTATTGCCGGGGGTCCTGACGAATCGATTTTCCAACCGTCATGGTCTCCCAACGGCCAGTTATATTTTGTTTCCGACCGCACGGGGTGGTGGAATCTTTATCGCTGGCGCGATGACGCGGTAAGCGCGCTGACGGCTGTGCATGGCGAGTTCGGGGAAGCCGCCTGGATCTTCGGGATGTCCACCTACGGCTTTCTGAACGAACGCGAAGTCTTGGCCACATATCTTCAGGGTGGACAAACCTACCTGATTCGGTTGGATGTCGAAACCCGAGAATTTACTCATCAACCCTGCCCTTGGACAGCGGTATCCTGCCTCAAGGTCTCCGAGGGTCATGCCGTCATGATTGCGGCATCGGACCGCTCCCCCGCCTCCGTAGCCGTCTTCGATGCGGAGACCAAACGCTATCGTTTGGCCCGCCGCAGCGCACCGACCCTGCTGGACGAAGATTATGTGTCTCTACCGGAGCCGGTCGAATTCCCCACCGAAAATCATGAGACAGCCCATGCCTTTTATTACCCGCCTAAAAACGGTGAGTATATCCCCCCAGAGGGCGAACTTCCGCCCTTGGTGGTATGCGTGCACGGCGGCCCAACCTCCTACAGTCCGCCAGTCTTTCGCCTATCCGTTCAGTATTGGACCACCCGCGGATTCGCCGTGCTAGACGTCAATTACGGTGGAAGCACTGGCTATGGTCGCGCCTATCGCAATCGGCTGCGCGGCAGTTGGGGCCTGGTGGATGTCGACGACGTGGTCAACGCGGCCGCCTTTTTGGCCCGCCACTCCCAGGCGGACTCGCACCGCATGGTCATCCGCGGGGGCAGTGCCGGCGGTTTCACGACGCTGGCCGCCTTGACGTTCCGCGACGTGTTTCGAGGCGGAGCCAGCTACTTCGGTGTCTCTGATCTGCGGGCCCTAGCCTTAGAGACCCACAAATTCGAGGCGCATTACCTGGATCGTCTCGTCGGACCCTTAGACAGCCCAACTGATCCCTACACGGCCCGGTCCCCGCTTCATCACGCCGACTCGCTCAACGTGCCGGTCATCTTTTTCCAAGGACTGGACGATCACGTCGTGCCGCCTGCCCAAGCCCAGACGATGGCGGACTCCCTAAAGCGTCGGGGAGTCCCCGTCGCCCACCTGACGTTCCCTGGCGAGGGTCATGGTTTCGTGACGGCGGACACCATTATCCAAACGCACCAGGCAGAACTGGCATTCTACGCCAAAATTTTGGGGATTCGGATCCCCGACCGGAGCGCCGAGCTCACCCTCGACAACTGGCCGCAATCCAACCCGCAATAAATCGAGAAAGGTTGATCATATCCGGATCCCTCGCTGGGCAACAGTTAGAAGGATTTTGTGCTAGCAAAGGCGAATAAGACACTGAGCTGTTGCATCCCGTGATGAAAGGAATCGGCCGTGAATCCGTTGTCTTTCAGCGTCGCCGACGAGCGGATCAACTTGTTCGTCGGGCGAGAGACCCAATGCGAGTGGGTCCAACACTGGTTATCGCATCCCCATCCGCCAACACGCGTCGTGGGCATCACTGGCATGGCCGGTGTCGGAAAGTCTAGTCTTTTAGTTCGCTTGCTCCAAATTGCCCAGGCTGAGGGCGCGCACACCGCATGGGTGGACGGCCGCACCTGTTACCGGACACCACGGGGATTCCTGGATTCGTTGCCTCCGTCATTCGCCCAATGGCAGGCAACGGATGACGGTCCTCCGCCCATGGTGGTGGCCATCGACAACTACGACGACCTGCAGGTCCTCGAGTCGTGGCTTCGAGAAGTGTTCCTGCAAGATATGCCCGACGAAGGACTCCTCTTATTAGTCGCGTCCCGGGGATACCTTATGAGTCAGTGGGAGCTTGACCCGGGGTGGCGATCGAGAACGGTGCACTGGCCGCTTGATGCCTTCACGCCCGACGAGGTCGAAGACTTTCTGATGCGCCGTGAATGGCCTCTGGAAGAAGTTATTACGGCGCGCCGGTTGGCTAAGGGGCATCCCCTCTCCTTAGCCGTCCTGGCCGAGGCGCGGCGCAAGTCCTCTCGGGCCTCGAGCCCCGACGAATGGTCCGGCCTGATACGGGATACCCTGTCGGCCGAACTCTTGCGAGAGATTACTGATCCGGCGCTTCAGCCTCTGGTCGATGTATTGACACTCATGGCCGAAGCCAATTTGGACATTCTGCAGCGGGTCCTGCAAAAGAACGTGTCAATCCGCCAGTATCATGCCCTTCGGGAGCTTTCGTTCGTGAAGCGCACAGGTCGCGGAGTGGGTTTACATGATGTCGCGAGCATGCACTTATTCGATGATTTCCGTGAGCGGGAGCCCCAAGCCTTTGAGCATCTGCGGCAACAGGCGGTAAACGTGCTGTTGAATGAGTGGGATGCAGTCCCGCCCGCCCAGCACGGTGCGTTGGCTCAACAACTGCTGTGGCTGTGCCGCGACATATTTCAGGACATCAGCCAGTTTGCCGACATGTCCTATGCAGCCTCGGAACTCTATGTCACCGGGTATGACCCGAAGGACCATGCCACGGCCCATCGGCTTATCGCCTCATGGGGCCGACAAAGCCTGCCGCTGCCAGTCGAGTCCTCCCTATCCCTGTTCGACCGCATTGTGGCAGAGTCTCCGGAGTCCATTCGGGTGACCCGCAACTGCCACGGTGAGGCGATGGCGCTCACCTGCTCGCTGATGTTGCACGAAGCCACCATCGCCCTCTTGGAGGAATACCATCCCACCGCTGTGGCCAGCCTCTTAGCCGGTCCCTTTAACATCGCACGCTGCGCTGTGGAGGACGCCAACGCGAGCTTCAATATTTTGATTGGCATCGACAGGGAACAAAGCTGTTACTCCCAAGACCAACTCATGGGTGTCGTAGTGCGGGATCAATTTAGCTTTCAGGCCGGGGCACTAGGCCTCGTCAGCCTGACCATTCCGGAGATTAAGAGCTTCCTCGCGGCGATCGGCTACCGGGCCTATCCATTCCCCGTCAGCGGCGATCCCCATCTCGAGGAGGAGTTGTTCGTGCTGGATTTGCGGCGTCACCATTTTGGCGATTGGATCCGCTACATTTTGTCTCGTCGT
The DNA here is from genome assembly GCA_021799435.1 of Bacillota bacterium. Taxonomy (GTDB): domain Bacteria; phylum Bacillota; class Sulfobacillia; order Sulfobacillales; family Sulfobacillaceae; genus Sulfobacillus_B. Next base: position 20,768 of record JAJZAN010000027.1, read on the forward strand.
CACCCCGATTCCCTTCGAACCCCTGTGACAGCGCAAGATGTCCGCTACTTTCTGACCCATTGGGGTGAGACAGCCGTTTTGAAGGAGTCCCGCCTGGCCCTCATCAAGGGTACACATCGCGATGTCAAGCAGTTCATCGAACAGTTGCTGCATGAACCCCCGCACCCGCCGATGACCGTTCGGGATCTGGATGTACTCCGGGCAACATTTTTCGACACCCGGCAGCCTGCTTGGCGGGTGGCGCAACGCCTGCATGTCAGCCGCGCGACCCTGTATCGGTACCAGGACCAAGCCTTAGCTCACTTGGCTGAGGTTCTGTCCTGAAACAATGAGACAATTGTGAGACTCCGCAAATGTCGACAGCCGCTATTATTTAGTCAATAACATTAAACTTAATACTTAATCAAATAAATAGGGCAACAGGGGAAAAGGCACGGCTTTTCCCCTGTTGCCTTTCTTCATATCAATCTGAGAGAAAAGAGAAAGTGGAGACGGCCCTTGGGAATCGAACCCAACCCCGAGACCGATCTCGGGTCGCCCGGTTTGCAGCCGGGGGAGCCCGCCAGGACCCGGTGACCGTCGCCGCCCCATCATACACCCGACGCATGGTTGTTTCTAACCTCATGCACCATTTGCATATGGACTCGATTGCTTTTGCGGGTTCGGATCCCCACACTGAAGGTGGCTTTCGAAGCCGCATTACGCCCTTATCGAGGAGGAAGACCGTGTACGACATCGCGGTGGTGGGACTGGGAATCGCCGGCAGCTCTACCGTCTACCAAGCGTCCCGACGGAATCTCAAGGTTATCGGCTTGGAACAATTCGGCTCGGTCATCCACGCGATGGGATCCTCGCATGGAAAAACCCGGATTATTCGCCAAGCCTATTTTGAACACCCGGACTATGTGCCCCTGGTCTTAGACGCCTACCGTGAATGGGATGCCTTGGAGCAAACCATCGGCGAACGACTCCTCATTCCCACGGGCGGCGTCATGATGGGGCGCCCTGAGACAGACGTGGTGACCGGCTCGCGCCTCGCTGCCCAGCAGCACGGCTTACCCTTTGAGGAGCTCAGCGCGGCCGAAGTCCGCGAGCGATTCCCCGGATTTCGCATCACCGATGACGAAGTCGCCATCTATGAACCTCAAGCAGGCTATTTGCGAGTTGAGCCCGGATTGCAAGCCCTCATCCGTGAGGCCCAACGTCACGGCGCCGAGATACAGTTCAATCAGGTGGTCGAAGACGTCCAGCTCCAAGGCGATCATGTGGTGCTGACAACTCCCACCGGCACCTTCGCAGCACGCCAGGTTATCCTCACGGTCGGAGCCTGGTTAACGCGTTGGGCGCCGGCACTGCCGCTCGAGGTGGAGCGACAGGTGCCCATGTGGTTTAGGCCTGAGGAGCACCATAACTTGGACAGCCTGCCGATATACATCCGCGAGCATCCGCGCAACGGGCGGCAAGCCTACGGGTTCCCCTATATAGAAGGTCAAGGGATTAAGGCGGGCGTGCACCATCAAGGACAGATTTCGCCGCTGGATCAAGTCAACCGCCAGGTCACATCACAAGATATCGAACAATTGATGGAGACCCTTGACTTCATTCCCAGCATCCACGCCGACTCGCTCCAAGAAGCTTTGGTGTGCCTCTATACGAACACCCCCGACAGCCACTTTGTCGTGGGCCGGGTGCCTCAAAATCCGGGTGTCATCATCGCTGGCGGCTTTTCCGGACACGGGTATAAGTTTGGTCCCACCGTGGGATCACTCGTCACCGATATGGCGCTGGGAACCCAGCCTGGACCTGCTCTATTCCATCCCGCACGGTTTCGATAGTCAGCTAAGTGGACGTTGACGCATACGATAGGTCAAATCCCTCACCGAGAGGAGGCCTCGTATGCGCATCGACATCGTATCCCTAGCCGCTATCATCGCCGGCATTGTCACCCTGTGGCAGCCCCGGCACTTCCGTGTCGCCGTCGGCATTTATCTCCTTATCGTGGGTGTTTTGGGTATGGGCGTAGTACGGCTCTAGACAATCCGCTCCCAGTCCTAAGGCCCATCTTTCCATGGCGGACTGCACCGATTCTTCGAATTTCGAGGTGCGTCGAATCGCCGTGGTCCAGTCCTGATTTCGGATCCGCATCACCCGCTGGCCCCGGTCCAATTCTGGATCGATGCGGCCAGCGATGTGATCTCCCGCCACAATCGGCATGGCATACACACCAAACTGCCGTTTGTGGGCGGGTACATAGACCTCCCACCGATAGTAAAAGTCAAACAGATCCATCAGCCGCGCACGATCCCACAGCAGGTTGTCCAATGGCGGCACAAAGCGAATCGGACGTCGCCAGCCTCGGCCCTCCGCGTCCCACCATCTGAGCCGCTCCTCATCCTCGGCCAGCACATAATACGGAGACCGGACCCCGTCAATGCGGACCTCGACCATGGTCCCCTGAATAAGGCGCTGCTCCAACATGCGCCGACGTTCCGCCATGGGCAGGCCGCTCCATCCCAGTCGGCTGTCACGTCCATTCACCAACCGATACGCTCGAACGTACTTGTCGAAAAGTCCCTCGTCAGCCTGCTGCAATTCAATGTGCTGAGCGACGTCATAGACATCCGACGGGACCACACGCTCAGGCAAATCGAAGTAGCGGGTCAAACCATCACGCTGCCCCACGGTGAGTTCTCCGGCATCAAACATCAGGGCCAGGACATGCGACGTGACCTTGGTGACGGCCTCCTTGTCCCAGTATCCCACCGCCTTCTGATCTGTCACAAAAGCCCGGGTCGGCAATGGACCTTCATGGCCAATTGTTTCGAGTACAGCCTGTTTGATTGGATCGTACCGACTGAGTTCTGCGGACAACCGATTCCTCACCCGGTGCCGAATTCCCGCGAACAGCGGGTAGTCCTCCATGGGAATCACCGAGGCTTCATTAGCCCGATACTCAAAAACCTGCCGTTGAGTCAACAGTCGATCCAGCATGCGCGGGCGATAAGAGGGGTGGCGGGTATACAACACCAAGTCTTGGTTTCGCCCGACCCGCGCCACGGGATCAATTTGTACCGCTTCCAAGGAACGGACCCAGTCCACTGGCGTCATGCCGGGGTCTCGCATGCCCTCCCGCCGCGGCCCCAACTGCAGCTGTTCCAGAAGAAAGCGCCGCGCAGCGTCTCGACTTACCCTCATCTCACTCAGCGACTCTCCATCTCCTTCCATACGGGTGTCCCCGACACGGAGACAGTCGCTTGGGTTCCACCCTCAGGCACATTGGCCATCACGTCCAGAATTTGCGTCCCGCCCACGATGCGGCTGAAGACGCGGGCCGCACGCTGCATACGCGGCAAGTGAAACCCAGAAATTGCGTCAACTGCACCCCGTGCACACCAATCGCCACCCGGCCGTTTTCCCAAGTTTCATGAACAAACACACTCTCTTCGCGAGTCGGGAACAGGAAGTGTCTCCCTTGATTGATGAGGCCTTTGCCATCGGGATTTCATCATACAACTATGCAAACTTTGCACGGCCCTTACAAGTATCGGATCGCGCCAACGCCTGTTGTGTTCAACGGGTTGTGGACGACTTCCACGGTATTGGAACAAGTCTGCGACGCGGCCCTTGTCCTCTTCTCACCACACTCGGATACTTTTCACCTGCTGATGAATCCTATTGTTGACAATCGCTAGTCCCTCAGCCATACTTCTTTTTAGTAAGTAAAGGAGGCGGACTTCATGCCTGCAGTAACCCCTGAACGTTGGACCGAATTGCCGCGAATTCCGGAACCCTCGGAAACCGCCATGGACCGCCCGGTGGAGCGCATCGTCTCGGCACCCGCCCTGCTGGAAGGCGCAGGCTTCCCCGTACGCAGGCCATGGCCGACCCGGGAGATCGGGTTCCGAGAGGCGGACCCGTTTTTGCTGCTCGACCATATGGGCGCGGTGGAGTACGCTCCAGGAGAAGCCAAGGGGGCTCCGTGGCATCCCCATCGGGGCTTCGAAACTGTGACCTACATTATTGACGGTGCCTTCGAACATCACGATTCGCAAGGCGGGGGCGGCTATATCAGCAACGGCGACACGCAGTGGATGACGGCTGGGGCAGGTATTCTGCACGACGAAATGCCGCCCGAGGAATTGGTCCGAACCGGCGGCCTGTTTCACGGCATTCAACTCTGGGTCAACTTGCCACAGAAACTGAAGTGGACACCCCCGCGGTATCAGAGCCTGGAATCCAGTCAAGTGACACTAGTGGCTTCAGAGCGCGGCGACAGCCTGCTCCGCATTATTGCCGGTGATTTGGCCGGATACCACGGACCGGGGGCCACTTGGACTCCAATCACGGTCATTCACGCAACCCTGGAACCGCATGCGCGGCTGCGTATTCCCTGGCCGGAACACTTTAACGCACTAGCCTATGTCTTGAGCGGAAGCGGGGCTGTCGGACCGGCCGGCGTCCTCATCCACGAAGGCCAAGGGGTCATGTTTGGCCCTGGCGGATCCCTCGCCATCACAGCCAGTCCCCAACCGGAGGGGCCATCTGGACGCCTGGAAATTTTGATTCTGGGTGGAGAACCGATTCGTGAACCGATCGCCTCCTATGGTCCGTTCGTCATGAATACGCATGCAGACATTGTGCAGGCGTTCGAGGATTACCAGTCCGGGCGAATGGGCACCATCCCAGCCACCCAGCTAAAACCAAACCATGAGCCGGATAACGCTTAGGGTACTTCCCCACAACTTTGCTGCAGGGCCGCCGTTTCCAGTCGACAACGAATGGCGGCCCCATCCAGCGATCATCTACCAGACTGACCCGCCGGGCGCTGACGTCGCCGCAGCAGCCATGCCTGGTAAAGGCGGCATGCGTATGGTGGTGTATAACCGCGAAGACGTTCCGGTAGTCGTAGACCTCGAATCGTCTGTCTAACCGATGCGCGCTGACCAAGCCCCCAGCAGTCCGAAGCCACCAATGTAAATAACCGCCCCTCGCCCCAGCGATGCCCCTCGCCATATGTAGCCGCGCTAACAATGCCGAGAAGTCAAGCCACGGTCCCAGCGCCGCGCGGCGCTGCAGCCCGTCGAGAGAGTGCATGGGCGCACCGTGTCCAAAACGCTAGGAACAGGCTGACTGCCAAGATGAGGGGCACGTCGCCTCCAGCCCTAAGTTTCGCGTGCGATCGCACAGGAATCCCCTTAAGAGGCAAGCGGAGTAAACGCCAGCGATCGCTCCAACTGGCGAGACAAAGCCGCCAGTTCCTGGTCCCGGCCCCATCGCCCCACCACCTGCAGGCCGAGCGGCAAACCGTCCAATATGTCGTACGGCAGAGTCAAAGCCGGGTGGCCGGTCACGTTAAAAGGGCCTGTGAACGCCGATTCCAGGGACCCGTCCCCGCCATCCGCCAGCACCGGATCCTGCACGGGAGCCACAAACGGCACGGTGGGTGTCAGAAATCCGTGCAACCCGTGCAGCCGCATCAGTTGTTCAAATCCCACTCTAATTTGGCGTTGGAGACGGCAGGCATCGATGTAGTCAATGGCCAAGATTTGTTCCCCCACATCCAATTGCAGGCGGGTCAAGGGCGCGTAGTACACCCGATCGCGTGCCGGGTAGCGGCGATGAATGGCGCTGGCCTCCGACATAATCAAGGTCATCATCACCATCTCGGCATGACCGCTGTCAGTCCATTGGGCCTCGACCAGGTCCGCAGGCAACCGCAACACCGCCTCGCGAAAGCGGACGTACACCGGCATGTTCCCCATCACCCGCTCAATCCATCCCCAGTCAACGCCCAAGCGGGGCCGGTCGCGAAACTCCACCGCCCTCTCACCCAGCACTTCCAAGACCACCGTCAGATCGTCCACTGACGGCACCAATGGGCCAGCATGGTCCAAACTCCACGACAACGGAAACACGCCTTCCAGGGGCCAAGTCCCGTAAGTCGGCTTTAACCCGACAACTCCCGTATAGGCGGCAGGAATGCGGATGGAGCCGCCTGTGTCGCTCCCCAGGCCGAGTAAGATTTGTCCGGCCGCCACGGCGGCGGCGGATCCTCCGGAGGATCCGCCAGCCGTTCGGTCCGGATTCCAGGGATTCCGGCAGGAACCGTCCTGAGGATTCACAATTCCATAGGCAAACTCCAAAAGGCGCGTCTTTCCCATAACCATCGCGCCCGCCTCACGGAAGGCGGACACCAACCGGGCGTCCTGCGGGACCGGTACTGGCGCCGCACGCCACTCTGTCCCCAGGCGTGTGGGATATCCCGCCGTATCGTACAAGTCCTTAACGCCCATCGGCACCCCCAACAGCGGTGGGGGATTGACATCCTGCTGGTAGCGCTTATGGGCCTCCTCAGCCTGGCCTAGCACACGGCCCCGATCCCAATCCGCCCAGGCATGGAGTGAGGGTTCTTGGCGCTGCATGCGATCCAGCGCGGCTTCGGCCACATCGACAGGCGACATCGTGTGAGACCGGAATCGAGCCGTCAGCTCTCGGATGAACATGCTTGTCCCTCCCACGGCGCGGATGCCCACGCCTCCAGTGTTAGTTTTCTGAGTTCCTGGATAACTTCGGCCAGCGCTTTCTCCATCGCGGCTCGATCGTGTTCATCCATCCAAACCCCTCCCCTCTGCCCCCTGAGTGGCCTCCTTCAAAGTCTCGCCGAGACGTCGCGCCCCTTCAGAGAACGTCGTCAAGGGGGCATAACTGAACGATACGCGCACCGCGCGGGGATCCGCCACGCCAGGCAAGAGAAAATGCCGGCCAGACAGCACCACCAGTTGGCGCTGGCGCACTTGAGCGGTAAAACTGTCGCTTGTCCATGGCTCGGGCAGGTCGAGCCACATAAAGTAACCGCCAGTGGCGCTCTCAAATATCAGCCCTTGTTCCTTGAGCGGGTCCAAAGCCTGCGCCATGGCCTCCGCTCGTTGTTGATAGGATGCTCTTAACGACTGAAGATGCGCAGCATAATCGGTGTCGTGGAGCCATTCGCCCACCAACGCTTCACTCAAGGGATGTCCTAAGTCTTTCTTCATCCGGTCCATGGCTTGGACAACGTGCCTTGACCCCACGGCCCAGCCAATCCGAAGGCCGGGGCCCACCGTCTTTGACAGCGTACCCAGGTGTATCACGGGACTGTCCGATGACAAAGTCTTCAAAGACGTCAGAGGCTCGCCAAAGGACAGGTCCCGATAAGCGGCGTCTTCGATGAGCCACACACCGTTTTCGGCGGCCAGCTCCACGAGCGCCCGTCGATCCGCCAGGCCGGTGGTGACCCCGGTTGGATTTTGAAAGTCCGCCTGCCAATAGATGGCGGCCACCGGGTGTCCCGCCTGTTTCTGCTGATAGATTATGCGGCGGACCGTTTCGATGGGAAACCGGCGGTTCTCGAGCGGGACGCCGACAATGTGCGCGGTGTAGTTCTGAAAGACTTCCAGTGCCTCCATATAAGTCGGGGATTGGACCACAATCGACTGTCCTGGATCCACCACCGCCCGCACCGCCAAATCAATGCCCTGTATGGCTCCCATGGTTAGGATAAAATCGTCTTCCGCTAATCGGAGATCCCGAGTCCTTTCCATCACCCAGTCGCGGAGATACCCTTGTCCCCTCGCCCCCAAATATTGAAAGGCCTGGTCCCGCCCAGCCATCAACTGGCGCCAAGCCCGACTCATGCCCTCGACCGGTACGGCCTTGGGGAACGGGTATCCGCTCGCCCAATTGATATCTTCGGATTCCACGACGGGCATCCAAGCCCCCGGCGGCGGGGAAGCCAGGGCCCGGACAGCGGACTGTGAAAGCGGCGCAATCGACTCGTTCTGCATAAACTCACCAAGAGAGGGCCTTCGCGAGCCGGGAGAAAATTTCCTGCTGCGACACCAAGAACTTCCCCACTTGCCCATCTCGCGTTAGAGTAGAGGTTAATGGAATAATCACGATGGGAGGTGAACCACGATGCGACGGGTAGAATTAGGCGATCAGAGCGTGAAGATTACCTTGACGGGACTCACCATGATCGAAGCCTTGCAAGGTCGCATCGAAATTCCTTACGGCAACATTTCCACGGTTCACCCGCAACTGCGCGTGCCGCCGCATCTTTTGCGAGTCGGAGGCACGTCGCTGGGACCCATGCAGGAAGGACATTACGTGGGCGACTCAGGCTGGTACTTCCTCTCCTACGAGAACCCAGACCGCGTCCTGACCTTGGACTTGGACGGGTTCTACCTCGGGCGCCAGCCTTACTGCGCGGTGGCCATCGAGGTGGACGATCCGGAGACAATGGCCGAAGCGATTAGAAACCGCTTGGATATGGAAAGCTGACATAAAGAGAAGCGAGGCAACGGGTTGGACTGGAAGAGACTCATGTTTGGGCGCCCGCTCAAGGATCGGGAAGAGGGCGGACGCAAGGTCGTCGTGTGGCAGGGCTTGTCCGTACTGGCCCCGGATGCATTGTCTTCGGTAGCATATGGAACTCAAGAAATTCTCATTGTGCTCAGCACGGCTGGTATGGCGGTGCTGTGGTTTTCGTTGCCCATCTCGGCCGTTATCGTGCTGTTGCTGGCCTTTCTCGTCTTTAACTACCGCCAAATCATCCAAGCCTATCCGAACGGCGGCGGAGCCTATGTCATCGGCCGTGACACCCTAGGTGCTTGGTCAGGGGTGCTCGCCGGCACCGCCCTTTTAATCGACTATACCCTCACCGTGGCAGTGAGCGTCACCGCCGGCGTTGCGGCCCTGGTCTCTGCATTCCCTGGACTCTTGCATTGGACTGTGATCTTGTCTGTGCTCTTTACCGCCTTCATTGCGGTGATTAACTTGCGGGGAGTCAAGGAATCCGCCAACCTGTTCACGATCCCGACATATCTCTTTATCGCCATGGTCCTGATTATGGTGGCCGTTGGAGCCGTCAAACCCGACCCGACCACCCCCCCGCTTCATGCCTACGTCGCCCCGCCGGTAGGGCTCATCGTAGGGCCGCTGTTGGTATTAAGAGCCTTTAGCTCCGGGTCGTCCGCCCTAACAGGAATCGAAGCCATCTCGAACGGCGTTCCTATCTTCGCCCAACCATCGCAGCGCCGGGCACGCACAACGCTTCTCTTCTTGGGCCTGTTGCTGGGCGCCATGTTTCTGGGAACCTCGGTCATCGCTTTCCGTTACGGGATCGTGCCCAACAACCAAGTGACCGTGTTGCAGCAATTGGCTTATCGGCTGTTTGGCCATGGCATCTTCTTCTATCTACTGTCCTTTGTCACCATGGCCATCTTGGCCATCGCCGCCAATACCAGCTTTGCTGGGTTCCCTCAACTAGCCAGCATCATGGCCCGGGACCAGTGGATGCCGCGGATGTTTTTAGCGCGAGGCGACCGACTCGTGTACCAAAATGGCATCTTGGTACTGGCGGCCTTTGCCGTGTTGCTGATTATCATTTTCAAGGGCAATACCAATGCGCTAATCCCCCTATACGCCGTCGGGGTGTACATGAGTTTTACCATTGCCATGGTCAGCCTAGTCAAAAAGCGTTGTCAGGAGAAAGATGCCCCGGGACGGTTGACCACTATAGTTACCGCCAGCTTAGGCGCGGTCCTGACCACCGTCGTCGTCCTCATCTCCATCGTCAGCAAGTTCACACAAGGCGCATGGATTGTTGTGGTCGCCATTCCGCTCCTCATCATGGCGCTGAGGGCCGTACGCCGCCATTATCGTGTCGTCGCCGATATCCTGCGCATGAACGACTTGTCCGAGAAACCTGAAGAGAAACATCTCGTGGTGGTCGTCCCTATGGCATCCATCAACTACATGACCATGAGCACCTTGTCCATGGCGCTGTCTATGAATGCGCATGAGATTATCGCGCTCCACATCGCCACCTCACCGGAACGGGAGCGGCTCTTGCAGGAGCGCTGGGAGCAATGGGATCCTGATCCTCGCATCAAGTTTGTCGCGGTGCAGTCCCAATATCGTTCCGTACTGCGGCCCATGGTCCGGTATATCGACCACTTGACCAATCTATTTGCCCGCGGGCGCGTGTTGGTGGTCATTCCCGAAATTGTGGTGGGCCGACGCTGGCAAAACATCCTCCATAACCATATGGCTGTTGCCCTCGAAGCCATCTTAGTGTTTCGGCGGGAGGTTTCGGTAACCGTGGTTCCGTTTCATCTGCCTAGCGCCAGCCCGCAAGAAAACAATCCGCCCCGTAATTGAGGCGGATTGCGGAACGCCAGCTTATTTGGTAGTCAGCGACGGGCGCCCCGAAGGAACGACCTTCAAGGTTTCCCAGATGTTGCTTACCGGTATGTTGGAGTTAGTCGCGCCGTTCAACAGGTCAGCAATCGTGTAGGAGCCGACGCGAGACGCGGTAAATGTATAATTCTGGGACTGTCCGGTGAGCAACCCGTCTACGGCACTCAAATCGACGCTGCTATACCACGGGTCCCCTGATCCATTAAACGCCAATTGGACATTCCGATCGTAAACTCCAAAAGTCTCCGGCTGCGGCCCATTATTGACAACGTGCATGTGGACCACGGAGCCCTTTGGAATCGTCACCGTCAGGTCGCCGGCGGGAACACCGTCAATCGTATTTTCGGCCAAATTATCGCTGAATCCGCTGACCACTTTAAGATAGACATTGCTTGTTCCCGGCTCAACGTGCAGGTACTGGGACGCTTGGGCCGCCTGGATGCCACATCCTGCCAACAGCGCAGACATGGCGGCCAACCCCGCCATCATCCCCTTGTAGCGCTTCATCACGCCACGACCTCCCTCACTCAAAAATCCGGAGTAGTTCCCCTTCAAAAACTGGAACCCATTTACAGTGTAACATCATGTAATAACGATTGATCAAGATGAACTAGACTATTGTCCAACCCACATGGTTCCAAAGAGGGGTATCAGATCAAGCTCGCGGTTTGGCCAGGACCTCCCCAACCCCGGCCATGTCCCATCCGCTGTGCACACCGCTTGATGCCGCTATTCGAGTCATTCCGCACATCGCTGCGACACCAGGCAAATCTATCCCGACTCGACGAGCCTCCGCCACCATCAAATCCAAATCCTTGGCAAGCAGATCGATAGGAAAGTCGGGATCCTCGTAACGGCCTTCGATGAGCCGACCAGCCTTTCCACGCAGCACCGGCGCGGCCACCGAACTGGCCTGAAGCAGGTCCACGATCACATGGCGCGGCAATTCCTCCCCGTCTGCGAGCACCATCACCTCCGAGACCGCCTCCATGTAATAGGCCAGGACGGTGTTCACCATCAGCTTTGCGGCCAGCGCTTGTTTGACGGTTCCCACGTTGTGTACGGTGCCAAACTGGTCGAGCCATGACCTAACCCGGGCCACCACCTCCGGCGCGCCGCCGGCCAGCACCGTTAACGTTCCTTGGGCAGCGGGACCCAGGGTTCCCAGCACCGGTGCGGCCACGAAGGACGCCCCTTGGGAAGCGGCCAAGGCCTGAAAAGATTCCGCAGCCTCTGGCGATCCGGTCGACAAGTCGACCCATGTGGCGCGAGGCCCGAGACCAGCAAACAACCCCTGCTGCCCCACCGCCCGCACCGCCTCGTGATCCCTTAACATCGTGAAGACGACATCGGAATCGGCCACGGCAGATGTCAAATCATCCACCGGGCTGTATCCGTCCCGCTTCAGTACGGCCTCCGCTTCCCGGGTCCGATTCCACACCCATGTGTCCGCCGCCGGCAGCCGCCTCACCATGCGTCGCCCCATTTGCCCGAGACCCATAAACCCGATGCGCATACCATCTTCCTCCTTGGGACCGAAAGCGGCCCCTCGCCTGCGAACCTTATCAACAGAGACAGTTGGTTAAGGAGGGTACCCATGATTGCCACATTTGTCAAATTGCCTGCCTTGCTGGCGGTTGGTGCTGGTCTGGTGATCCTATGGCGACCCAAGATCCTGAACTACGTCATCGCCATTTACCTCTTGGTCATTGGAATTTTGGGCTTGGTTCACTAGGCCAAGAGGAGTTCCTCTCTGAATCGCGAACCTCCTTCTCACAAGGGAGGCATGACAGAGATGGACTGGAAGACTCACCTGATCGAAGACCGCCGTAATTTGCACCAAATCCCGGAGCTTGGACATGAAGAGCACGAGACTCAGGCATACCTGCGCGATGCCCTTAGTCAAGGCGGCCTAGACGCGCATACGGTGGCCAAAACTGGCCTCATGGTGGAAATCCCTGGCCGTGCCCCGGGAGCCCGGGTGGCGGTTCGAGCGGAGATGGACGGTTTGCCGTTGGGGGAAGATACCGAACTCGCATTCAGGTCCCGGCACCCCGGCCGTATGCACGCCTGCGGGCACGATGGCCATATGGCCATGGCACTCGCCGTGGCCCGCCGCTTTCAGGCGAATCCCCCCCAAAAGGGTTCCGTGCGCTTCCTCTTTCAACCCGCCGAAGAACAGCACCCTGGAGGGGCGTTGGACATGATTGCGGACGGGTGTCTCGACGGCGTTGACCGCATTATCGGATTGCACCTGCAGTCGCCCATGCCCACGGGACAAGCGGTGCTGCACGCCGGCGCCATGATGGCCAATTCTGACCGATTTCGCATTGTCATTCACGGCCGAGGCGGCCACGCATCGGAACCGGAGGCCACCCAAGATGCCGTGCTGATTGGCTCACAGCTTGTCGCCCAATTGCAAACCATTGTCTCGCGGCGCGTGCCGGCTACTGATCCAGCGGTCGTCACGTGCGGCGCCTTCCATGCCGGATCGGCCGCCAACATCATCGCGGACACGGCCGAAATTCTGGGCACGGTGCGGACATTGTCGGCCCAAGTCCAGTCCCAGATTGCCGAGGAAATTCAGCATATGGCATCCACCGTCGCGGCGCTGTACGGGGCGCAGGCGGAGGTATCCTACACGCCGGGCTACCCCGCCGTGATAAACAACGCCGAGGTCGCGAACCTGTGGGCGTCCTCCCTGGATGGGGCCATCCAACTGGTGGATCACCCCCCCATCATGGGAGGGGAAGACTTTTCCCATTACCTGAACCGCATCCCAGGGGCGTTCCTCTTGCTCGGAGCGCGTCCCCAGCAGTACTTCCCGCATCACTCTCCACACTTTACTATCGATGAAGACGCTCTGCCCATTGGGGTAGAGTTGCTCTATCGGGGAGTGCTGGCGTTATTGTAATGCGCGGCCGACTTGCCGAATTTTGGTAAAGTTCGATATAATGCCGGTCAGGGCGCGTCCATCGGTTATCGGCGCGTTCTGACAGGCATAACCTTACCAAAAAAACTCAAAGGATGTGAGATTATGGGTCAGCTTAGGCGCCAACTCACCTTCTTCGACTTGTTGATTCTGGGTATTGCCGGTGCTGTCGGAACTGGCGTGCTGTTCAGCACGGCCGGCATGGCGGCGGTTGCGGGTCCCGGGGTGATTTTGGCCTGGGTCATCGGTGCCGCTATGTACCTGTTCATTGGACTCACCTATGCGGATTTGGGCTTAACCTACCCGGAAGCGGGCGGCCCATCGCGATACAGCCTCTACAGCCACGGCAAGGCCACGAATATGATTAACGCTTTTGCGGACTTGATTTGGTACCTGTTTATCCCTCCCGTAGAAGCGTTAGCGACTGTGGAAGGTGTCAATTACTTCTATCCTCACCTCATTGCAGCAAGCGGCAACCCCACGACGGCGGGAGCCGTTTTGGGCATCATTCTGATGATTATTTTCCTGCCCTTCAACTACTATGGGATTCGGGCCTTCGCCCGCTCCACCAACCTTCTGGGCGTCATCAAGCTGGTTCTCTATCTGCTGGTCGCTCTGGGTTTCATCGGTTTCAGCCATTTCGGCAACTTCACCCGCTACGGCGGCGTAGTTCCGTTCGGGGCAGGCGGCTTATTCGCTGCCATCCCTTTGGGCATGTTTGCCTTCGGCGGAATTCGTGTCCTTCCGGACTATGCCGAAGAAATGAGAAACCCCGGCCAGCTCGGGAAGGCCATTATCTGGGTTGTCATCGGCCAGTCGATTCTGTACTTGCTGTTATCCATTGGTCTTTTGGTATCGATTAATTGGGCGCGCCTTCACCTGGCGGCCGGACAGTGGTCCAGCTTGTCCAAGATCCCTGGCAACCCCTTTCTGACCATCGCCAGCAACTCGCATATGGCTTGGCTGATTATCATCACAGCTATCATCGCCATTCTCGGCCCCTTCGTGACGGGCTACATCTATCAGGGATCCGGGAGCCGCGTTATGCTGGCCATGAGCCGAACAGGTCTGGTCAGTCAAAAGATGCGGGAGATTACGAAGAATACCGCCATCCCCGTTTGGGCCTTGGTGGCCTTTACCGTGGTGGGAGCCGTTGTCGCCTATATCGCCGCTCCCCTGCCGTCCATATACAGCCTCATTAGTGACGCCGTTGTGGCGGGTTACATGGGATTTGCCGTCAATCCTCCTGTCATGATGTCCTTACGCCGGTTAGGCCAGAAGGGATTCTTAAAGCACGGAAATGTCGTGGCCGTGATTGCTTTCGCGTCGGCCTCCGCCATCATCTATTGGAGCGGATGGCCGTCGGTCCCCTATGCGACCGTACTGCTAGCGATAGCGTCCATCATCTTTGGCCTGATCTACCGCGTCAAAGACAATTTGGGCAACGCGCTCTGGTATATGGTTTACATCCTGTTCCTCACCGCCATGACCTATGTCGGCGGCGTCGGTGCCAAGAGCTGGTTCAACGTCGACATCGGTACCGTCATTGTGGTAGTCGTGGCATTGGTGCTGTTCCTGCCCTGGGGTATTGCCTCCCGGCTGGCTGCACCGATTCCGCCGGAAGAAAGTATGCAGGCTGCGAAATAAGACCTATAAACGCGGGATTTTCATGCGGCCTCGCCTGTTCGAAGGCGACGCCGCTATGATTTTGCCCTGTACTAACCGTTATCGACCTATGTGGGCTAGATCGGCAATGCTGCGCCTGTGGCGTTTACACGCGTATCTTGTTCCATGCTTTGGGCGCATCAGCCGGACAAAACCGTTCAAGGGGGCATCAATCGTCTATGCTTGATCGTAG
>JAJZAN010000148.1 GCA_021799435.1 Bacillota bacterium
TCTTTATCATAAAACTCGTAGTGGGGGAGTGGGGAATTTTAATGTCGTATAAGTCGTGTTCTGCGTCTTTGCGCGAGTGGGGGAGCCCGAAAACTTTGACAGCCTCTTCCTCCGTCTTTGTACAGGTGTACAGGGAACTAAAGTTGTTGACACTTGGGAAGTAAACCTGCTGACACTCCCCGTTTGGGAAGTAAAGTTGTTGACACCTCCGGCCACATCGGACACAAAATTGGAAGTAAAGTTGTTGACAACCGCCCGGATTTGGGAAGTAAAGTTGATGACACTACAGCGGGGTCGCCGACACGGTTCTGGCAACGAGTGGTTTGGGCGGTGCGGTTCGTGCAAGGTTTGTGTGCGTGGATCCGCGTCGCCGCGCCGGCGGCGCTTAACAGCAGCCTCTTTCCTCGCAGACGGTGTGAGTCGGCAGAGACCATACTGGATTTGATGCCCAGCGCAATGCGGAGCACGCGTTCGAAGAGCGGCCATTCGGAAGGCACTAGTGTCGCCTCCCATCTGTCCAAACCCTCAAGGTGGCGGAATCGGTTGGGGGTCGGTATGGAAATCCCCAATGTCATACCTATCCATTTGAGGGCCCTGGGACCGCTTTTGGGCTTGTGATCGGGCCGGAATAACGGTGACGCGGCCCGGCTCGGTTCAGAACCAAATAAAATTCTTGTGGGTACGCATTGTCTATCTATGCATACCCCCACCTGTCTGCTACAACGGATCCATGGAGGTTGTGTGCATGAATCAGGAAAAAAACCGTAGGGCACCAGGCGCGTTGTGGCGATTTGTCGTGAACTTTTGGACAGCGCAGCCCCAGGCGCCGGAATCGTTGCTCCCGCTAATCGTCGCTATTCGAGGCCTCGGTGTGTCAGGGTTTATCGAGCGACTGGACTCCCAGTTGGATGATGCCAGATTCCTTGAGGAGTTGCGTGAGGAATGGCTGTTCGCTTGTGCAGGATTCCGTGTGTGGACGCAGCAGCAGGATACGATTGTCGCCTGGGCCCGACGATCCGAATGGGGGTTCGATGCCGAAACCGTGGCCCAGTGGTGGTTGTACGGCGACGAGTCGTCGGAACTGGTGGTACATGCGAACGAGCGGGGTGCAGAGCTATTGCCAGAGTTGGACTTCGGCCCGTATCAGGATGTGGTTAACGCGCGTCTTCAAAGGCTGACAGCGCGGGGCCGGGGGGCGGATGTTGTCGCTGGGAACGTGTTGACCCATCTCCGGTGGTGCTTACCGTGGCTCATGGAGTTGAACGGGCTGACGGATCTGGCCCAGCGCACGTGGTCTCCGCACCCGTCGAACCCTAAGATCTGGACGTCGGACGACGTGGCATTTGTGGATGAGTACTATCGCGACCAGGAACTAGTGTTAGTCGCCCCGGCTGAAGAGGCCATCGACCCGTTCACTTTGGTTCCCCTGAAGGTCGAACAAGGCGTTGGCTTTGGACCGACAGGTTTGCGCTATTGCTGGTTGGTGGTGATGCGGGCCACCATTATTGACTTCATGGATGAAATCTTGGACTACGGTCGGTTCCACGGTATACGGGGGACTCTGCGATGCGTGGAGTGCGGCGAGTTTGCCCCGCGGAATCCTCGCGGGTATGGCCAACTGTACTGCTCGACCCGCTGCAAGAAGCGCGCGGCCAAACGACGCTATCGTACTGGGGCAGAGGCCCCGCTTTCCCTCCCCCTTCCCTCTTCGGGTGGGAGTTAGGGTGTCGGATACTTGTGGGTGGTAGAGACAGAATCAGAGGGCGACGAATTTTCCTGCGTGCGTGGTCCCATTCCCTGCTCAGAATTCCGGACGGCACCAATCGAGGGCTCCGTTGGCTAGTACGCGCCGACGCAGCGTGGCCGCACGTGGTCGGCCTAGTCTGGCTACCGGGAGGCAACCGACGCGGATGTTAGTGGCCACCAACCAATTGTGCTATGAGTTTGCGCGGCGAGATCACCATCGCTGTCTGATGCTTTTCAGGTAAGCGAGCCCGGCGAAGCATATGGCCCCAGTGGCGTTCGGCAAACACGATGTCGCAATGCACGATTGCGACCGACAGACTCTCGATATCATGGAAGTCGTTGGGGTCCCACGGGCGTTGAGGGTTTTGATGTTGGAGCGTTCGCAGTGTGAGCCCGGCATGGACGACCGGCATCGTTTCGAGAAAATCCGTTAGAAACTGCTTGCCTTGAAGAAAAAAGTCGTCCGGATCGATTCCGGCGTTGACGAGGGTCTGGACAGCCATGGGCGCTATTTGAATCCACTCTGCGGCGGCGAGCACGGAGGCTTGGTGGTCGCGGTCGCTGCGATTCTGGCTGAATCGGCGGGCATGCTCTTCTTGAATCAGGACGAATTCCGCTGCCAACCGACGATCGGCATTAGGATCATAGCCCGGAATATCAACGCTACGCGGGGGGCCGCACAGGAACACTTCTTCCGCAAGGGCGTTTGCCACCGGCTCGATCGCGGCCGCGATCGCCAACTGGTCATGTGTCATCGGCTGCCCGTCGCGGCGGACAATTTTGCCTATAACGGGCCGGTGGTCATACACAAAGCCCATACCCGTTCCGAAAATCCGCACGTCTAGTTCTTGGATGGGTAAAGGGCGGGCAGCCCAACGCGACAAAGCCGTCGTAAACTCGGCCATCACCAGCTTATCCGATGGACCAATCATCCGGTGACCACGTGAAATCTCCAACATGAGACGGCCAACGGTCTGGCGTTGGTCCTCTCGTGGCATGTGTTTGGTTTCTTCGTAGTGAGTCCGCGACAGTGGAAACGCTGCCAAATGGTGCTCGGAAGCCCACCGAACGGTCGCCAGGGCGTCAGCCCATTCCGCCGAAGCACCACGTCCTGCAGCGGCCCGAGCTAAGTTTATCCAGACCCATTGATCCAGATACACGTTCAGCATTGCGTACTCCTCGTGGAATCGTCTTCCCGACGCTTATTTTAGCACAGCGGCCGTCCCCCCTCTCCCTTCCAATTCAGTTATAACCGACCACAGTCGGCCGGCCGCCGGAGCCACCCTCCATGTCATCGTGGTAATCGGCCCACCTGGGTCATCAAGCGTTCACGCATGACATTCGCGATATGCAGGGTTTGGGCACACATGGCCTGCCGATGGGCCCGCAATCTGTGTTTGACTCCCTGTGGGGTGTTGCGAGGTGGAAGCCACCAATAGAGCCGGACGCGATGCATCGCGCCTTCATGGAAGGATATCGCGTGCAGGCCGTCACCCACAAGATGGGGATCCCAGACCATTTGACCGCCTTTCTCCATCATCTCGGCCAAAGTCTCACACGCACTGCGCGTGATGGAAAACATCAGTGTGGCCTCATGTTCCGCCAACCACCGCGCGCTGGCCCTGCCGCGTTCGGAACGACGGTCTTGGGTGCCCCAGTACCCTTCCGCAAGTACGGTCCGACGCTTAGGGCTCTTACAGTAATGGCGGTGCCCCTTTAGGCGCTGCCGGTCAATCTGTCCGGGCTCCTCGACGCCGTCCCAGTACATGCGCCAGAGAATATAAGCAAAGGCCCACGGGCAAACACTGTCGGTCGTATACCAATCGCATGCGGAGGTTGGCACAATCTGTACGTGTCGGACGATGAGGCGAATGCACCATCGATGGTGACGAAGCTCGTACCGCCAATGGCGCGCGTACGCCTTATACAGAGTTCGCAGGGCCTGTTGGCGGGCCGTCGGTCCGTCATCCATGGCATAGGAATTGGCTGCACCTTCCCCTCCCCACTCCACGATTTGTCCTGTGCGACCGCAGTCCACCACCATGCCAGGGACGGGTGGTGGATGCACCTGATGCCAGTAAGACACCAAACCCTCCGCCCCGCGGTTCGCTCCGGAGCCTTCAGATTGCCACCGTGCTAGCGATCTCTCCCCCATCCCCCACGGCTTCGAACGGGCCTCTTGCAGCCATTGCCATACCGTATCCATGATGAGACTCACGTCCACGTTGGGCTGTCCCACTTCCGTCATGGTCGGCCAAAGCGGGTGACCGCAGGTTGGACACCCGTATGGGGTCCATAAGGCATTAGGGGTGGCCTGATACGGGATAGCCTCGCGGCAACGTGGACACGCCTTGTCCAGCTGAATCTCGTGGATGGGACACTGCCCGATGCCCCGGACCTGAAATAACGGCGTGTGGTAACCGAATTCAGCGCACGCCGGGCAATAGCGGAGGTGATCCCATGTCATCACTCGCCAGATGCTGGGCGGAGTTGCGCCAAGGTAGTCCAATATGAACCCCTCGCCCGCAGGCCGTTGCCACAGGAATTGGAGCCGGTTCAGGTCCCATCCTGCGGGGTCGCGCAGGTCGCGGGTCGTCATCCTGTGACCCAACGTCGGTGCATGAAACAGCTGGCGGATGACGTCAGTGGAGGTTTGATTTTGATAGGCAAATTTTTGGATCCAGGACCAGAACGATTCATACGGCACGTGCGGCGGGATGCTGTAGCCCGGCCACCAAGTCCCGGGTTCAATCCCAGAGCGTTTCCGCATCGACATACCCGGAATTGTAAATCGCTTGCAGCACGAGGCTCTCCGGCATCGGATCGGGCTCCTGGATTGCGGCCCCTCGTCTCAGGAGATACTCCACCGTGCGGGTAAAATATTGCATGGGAATGTCGCGACCATGAGGAATGGCATGTTCTTGGCGGATGTGCGCGAACCCGTCCCAAATTTTTTGGGTTTCCTCCTGTAGCCGCCAGCCGGTGTCAAAGCGCGCCGGAAAATAATAGCGGCTGAACGACCACCCGGTGCCCGCCGGATACTCGGTTGCCGTATCATAGCCATTGAGGCAGATTTTCATGTCCTCCTCATCCCGAACGCCATAGAAGTGATGCACCTGCACCATAAACCGCCCCACAATTTGGTATTGCTGGGCCTCGATGAACGCCGACCGCTGGCTGACGAGTTGATCTTGCCCGACGAGAATCGTAATCAAGCTGACACCCATCGCGTCGAGGTCGTTATAGACGTCCATGAGCCAGTTGAACTGGCGCGGATCCAACCGCTGGGCGTCATCCGCGAACAACAAGAGGCGGTTTTGGCCCGACCGATGGGCCTGTTCCCAGAGCCACTGCGTGAGTCGATCTCGCTTGGCGGCCGGCTTGCCTGAATGCACCAAGGCATGGCCGGAGGCCCGGAGTAGATCTTCGAAAAACACCGCTTCGGAGGGCGTTTTGTACTCGCGACACCGCCACTGCAGGATGGGGACGGCCCCCAGCTCTTGGGCCAGCCATCCGGTGACATACTTGAGCGCCCGGGTCTTGCCGAGCCGGGGGCGACCGACGATGACGCCACCGGGCACGCGGTTATCGGTCCACCGCTCGACCACCGCGTGCAGTTCGGCAATGGCGGGGGTTGGGAGGACGTAGCGCATGGTTTCGATCGGGTGCTGCCCGGCGGGAATGGTCGGCGGCAACTCTGGGACGGCTGATGATGACATCACAGCGATAATCCTTTCCGGCTAATACACCAGAGCCTTCAGGCCCGTGGGTTGAACGACGATTGGGGGTGCGGTGGTGGGCGGTTCGGCGATTCGTGCTGCCGGTTCCGATGAGGCGTTGGCCTCCACCGCATGGTCCGGAGCCGCTCGCGTCGCGGCCTCGTGCGTTTTCTTCCACCGATTCCGGGCACGTTTGCGCTTTTGGCCCTTGGTGCTCAGATACTGCAGATACGCGTCGATGGGGTCGTCGGCTTGACTCCAAAACAGTTCACGGCGGCGCCGTAAGCGAAAAATCGCTCGGCGCACCTCCAGCGAGTGGGGGGTGCGGCCCCACACCCCGTGCGCGGTTAGGATGCCCAGATCGCTGCCATCGGGGAGTGCGGCACGAATGTTGCGAATGTCTGCAGGATTGACGGTGAGCGTCAGGGTCTTACCAATGAGTCCGGGGGTTCGAGCCAACACCGGATTGTGATAGCGCACGTTCCCATAGGTGATATAGGGTCGCCGGCCATCCTTGAGGTTGCCTGACACGCGTCGGGTCAACGTCAGACGCGCCAGGTGTCCTGTCTCGCGGGCGTGGGCTGGCAATGTGCGGAGCCAATTGGCGGGTTGTTCCAGATAATGCCGCAGCGCTTCCAAGGGGGTGCGAAAGCCGATCCCCTCATGGGGGAGGCTATTCCATCGGGCCACCATGACATCCATCAGCTGCAGGAACTCATCGTAGGTGATGTGCCAGCGCTCCGCCGCCGCTTCCGGATCGCGCCGACGAGGGTCCTTTGGGTGACTGCCCACGGTATTCGGGGTCCGATGAAACCCATGCTCCTCCAAGATGCCGAAGAATCGCTCCAACGCCCCGCGGCGTTCGGGGGTGGCCGGCGGGCCGGAAATAATGGCACACCCCACCACTTCCGTCAGCCGTTGCCGCACCAGGTGCGCCCGATTCGCCATGGCATTGTCATAGCTGAGCTCATCCCATGCGGCCCAGGCACATTCCGGGAACAACCCCGAAGGCAATCCTCCGCTGTCGGGATATTGGAGGTTGGGGATGGTCAGCGGTCGCGGTTTCCACGGTGTGAGGGCGTTTTCCATGCAGCGTAAGACATCCTGAGCGGAGTACTCGGGAGACAGGCTGACCGCATAGCCCAAAATGTTGTCCGTCGCCACGTCGTAAAGGGCCAGAAGCCAGAAGCGTTCCAACACCTGCTCCACGGTGCCGCCGAGCGGCGAGGGCATCTCGATGGTGAAAAACGCGTCCACCCGATGGCCGTCAAATTGCACCCGCTGATACGGGCGCAATACCGGGTCTCGCGTGCTGAGATCGCCGGTGCCCAGTTGCCGCGCCGCCGCATCGCCCGCGCGAGCGCGGACCGATTCCGCCATATGGCGCTGGTCCAGCGCTCGCAAGTAGTCCCCGAGGCTCCGCCGCCCTTGTTCCTCCGCACAAAATGGCCAGGCGGTCGCGGGGATTCCGACGTCCCGACACAGTTGTAGGAACTGGCGATGGATGGACTGGCGGGTGATACGCGGCTCGTGGACGGCCCGATGTTTTTTCCGCCGCAGGTACAAGGCATCGATATGGTCCTGAATGGTTGGATACTGGGTAAACAGCCGCGAGAGCGCACCGGCGGCCCCGCCTTGTCCACCGCTCGTGGCGACCGGCGCGCGCCGCTGATAGCCGCGCACCCGTTGCTGGGCAATCAACGCGCGAAATCCCCAAATCTGCCCATCGGGGTGGCCGGCCAGACACCGCTCGAGGAGTCGATACAGTTCTTGGCGCGTGACACCGTGTTCTCGGGCGCAATAGGCCATGGACGCCCCGCCTAAGTAGGCGCGAATGGCCATCTCCCGTGTACGGAACCGAGCCAGCTCCGCCGCGTCCAGCACGTCGGTATTCACGGCCGGCCAGACTGCCACATCGCGGAGTTCCGGGATCATGTCATCGCGACGCATGGGCCGGTGTCCGCCTTTCCACGATCAGGCTCGGTCCGACGGGCATCCGATCCAACGGCGCCTGCAAGTGGCCATGATGGAGGAGCCGGGTTAAGGCCGCGCGAATGGGATCCGCCCCAAATCGTGGGGTTAACGCATCGATGACCCCACCCCACGGTATGGGGCTGCGAACACAGGACCACACA
>JAJZAN010000149.1 GCA_021799435.1 Bacillota bacterium
GCCATGAGCCAACTGTCCGTGTCCGCAGAAGTCCCAAAGATGGTGGCCATAGAAAACTGGCGAATGATCCCGAACACTTTCGACACAATACTGCCGGCTATCAAGACCATGGTGGAAAAGGTCCTTGTTGCCGGACTGTGCAGACGATGCAGGATTGTCCGAATCAGATTGGGCTTTTTCGTGACCAACGGCCTCCCACACGAAAACTGGATCTAGTGTAGTCCATCAACTTTATGAACGCGAGAGGGGCATCATCTGCAACGCAGAAAATCGATGGAACAAGTGCAAGCCTTATCCTATCATGAGATTATTGACTTAAAGACGAGGAGGCTCCGTGTTTTGCCACATCGCATTCTGCTCACCCGCCAAATTCACCCAGACGCCATGGACGCGCTCGCGCGTCTCGGATCGGTGCGCCTGTGGCCGGAGCCCCGGCCTATTCCCCCCAATGTCCTGCTGGCATGGATTCGCGAAGCCGATGCCTGTCTCAGCATGCTGACAGACCGGATTGACGGAAAGGTTTTGGAAGCCGGCGCGGCCAATCTCCGCATCGTGTCCAACATGGCAGTCGGCTTCGACAATATTGACGTCAGCTCCGCTTCCCAAAAGAACATCCTCGTGACCAACACCCCCGACGTCCTCACCGAAGCCACAGCCGAACTGACCTGGGCACTGATGTTGACGACAGCACGCCGCGTCATCTCAGCACGAGAATCTCTGTTGCGGGGAGAATGGGGTGATTGGGCCCCCGATGGCTTTCTAGGCACCGAACTATGGGGGAAGACCCTGGGCATCGTCGGTTGGGGCCGTATTGGTGAGGCCGTTGCCCGCCGTGCCTCTGCCTTCGGGATGCGGGTGATCGTCCTGGAAAACAAATCTCGTGGTTCCAAGACTGACACGCTGCCTCTTCCAGAATTCCTAGCACAGGCTGATGTCATCAGCCTTCATGTCCCGCTCACTCCTGCCACAAGGAAGATGGTCGACGCCTCTTGGTTCCAGCGCATGAAACCCAGCGCCTTCGTGATTAACACGGCGCGCGGACCCGTAATCGACAGTGCAGCGCTCTTGGATGCCTTGAATGCAGGACATCTGGCCGGCGCGGCTCTGGACGTGTTCGAACAGGAACCACTGCCAGGCGACGATCCGCTGGCAACCCATCCCCGTGTGTTGGCCACGCCCCACATCGGTTCAGCCACAGCCGAGACGCGGCGCGCCATGGCCCTCCGAGCCGTCGAGAACATTGCCGCTGCGCTTTCGGGGCGGCGGCCGCCCGATCTCGTCGAGCCCCGTGGCGGAGGTACAGCATGACCGCCGTCCTCACCACTTTGGCTCCAATCTGGGCTGAGATGGCCCTGGACAACATCGACCGCCCCTATCCCCATGCGGAACTAGTGGTGTGGCAGGCTCCAGATCAGTCTGTCTTGACCCCTGATATTCAACATCCCGCGTTTTACGGGAGTTATGACTGGCACTCAGCCGTGGAAATGCATTGGCTTTTGGTCATGCTCCAGGAACTGGTGCCTGAGGCTCTTCCTGTGACGCGCATTCAGACGGCTCTAGATGAGCACTTGACGCCCGAGACACTCGGGGCCGAGTTGTCCTTTCTGCAATCTCCCGCCCACCAGGGGTTCGAGAGGCCCTATGGGTGGGCTTGGTACTTAGCTCTCTACGGCGCCCTCCATCGGGCCTCCAATCCGGCCGCAGAGCGGTGGCGGGTTGCGGCTGAACCTCTCGCGAGGCATCTTCGCACCGCCCTCAGTCATTGGCTTCTCACCGCCTCCATGCCCATTCGCTATGGGCTCCATGCCAACACCGCTTGGAGCCTGCATCACCTCTGGGATTGGCTGGATCCCACCGCGGACGCGGACCTGATGGCGCTAATCCGAACACAGGCCGACGCTTGGTATGGTCACGATGATGCCTACAGCTATGCCCGCACCCCCAGCGGCAGCGACTTTTTGTCTCCTCCGTTAGCTGAGGCGGCTCTCATGGCGAAGGTCTTGAGCCAAACGGACTTTCTGGATTGGCTGGATCGGTTTCTGCCAGAGGCTGCCTTGGGTCGCGTCACCGAGTCGATTGCTCTGCCGGACCCTTCAGATGGACAGGCCAGTCACCTATATGGCTATAACCTAAGCCGCGCTGTCCATCTAGCGCACATGGCCAAAGCGCTGCCCACATCCGATGGAAGACGTCCGCGCCTTCTCCAGCGAGCGCAGGCATTGGCTGATGAATCCCTTTTGGCCAGTGTGGGCCGCCATTACATGCTGGACCATTGGTTGCCGGCCTTTGCCCTGTTGGCTGTATGTGCTCTTGAGGAATAATTAGGCCAAGAGTCTCGGCACCCTATGACCGCATGACCTATAATCAGGGAAATTGGATTAACGAAGAGGAGGCGGACTGTGCGCGATTCCCACAATGTCTTTCACCTGGCCATCCCGTGCCGCGATTTGGATGAGGCGTTTGGTTTCTACGTAACCAAGTTGGGCTCTAAACTGGCGCGCCGGTACCCAGATCGCATCACCCTCGATTTTTTTGGCGACCAATTGGTGTGCCATTTGTCGGAAAAAATTGACCCGGAGCCGCACATGTACCCACGGCACTTTGGAGTCACGTTCAAGCACAAGGAAGAATGGGACCAACTGCTGCACTTGGCCCGGAGCCGGGAGATCCCGTTTTTCTCCGAGCCGGCGCAGCGCTTTCAAGGATTGGTGGAGGAGCATTGGACCTTTTTGCTTATCGACCCATCCAACAACTTGCTGGAATTCAAACATTATCTAGATCCGCGCATGATGTATTAAAAGGCGGCCCTCCCATGGGCCGCCTTTTACAGTTGTCGGTGGTCGGCGTCGATGATGAAGATGGTGGCCCCGCCAACTTGCACATGGGCGGGACTGACGTAGGCATCCGGATGCAGGGCTCCGTGACCTGGGCGATGCAGCACTTCCCGCGTATGACAGTGGTCATGGATCACGGCGAGAGCCTCATCGACCCGATCTTCCGACACGCCAATAACAAACGTCGTGTTGCCCTGGCTTAAAAACCCTCCCACGGTGTTGAGCCGGGTGTGACCCAGTTTGGCCCGCCGGAGGGCCTCAGTCAGATTGTTGCGGTCGGCGTTTTGAACAATAGCGATAATAAGTTTCATAGGGCTCCCTCCGTCGAGTTTTTCCCTTTATCCTACTACGGAACGCCGAACTTGGCATCTTTTTCCGGGAAAGCTTGACCCTAAAAGGTCCGAACAGGCTAAAATATGGTAAGCTCCCGGTTTAAGGGCTTAAAGGAGATGAAACGATGCAGGTCGAAATCGAGTACTGCACTGCTTGAGGCTACCTGTCCCACGCCACCCGTGTGGTGGGCGAGATCCTAGACAAGTTTAAGAACGATGTAGAGGTAGCGCGCCTGATCCCCTCGTCCGGCGGCGTGTTTGTCGTCCGTGCAGACGGTCAAACCGTCTTCTCCAAAAAGGCCGAGCAGGATCGGTTCCCAGAACCCAATGAAGTGTTGGAGCGCATCACCCGCCGTTAACTGCTGCCCATTAAAAGCGGGCGGCGAGCCGCCCGCCTCTCTTTTTGTCTGTCGTTAGCCTGCCGGTTTCACTCCACAGGCATGCAGCGGATAGGTACTCCACAAGTCAGAACCGTTGATGCAAATCGAGATATGCTCGATTCGTTCGATATTCCAAAGAGCCCACGACGCGATGAGTTCCCCTCCCGCCGGCAGTGCAATATGCACCCCGTCTGGATCCCGCACCAGCACCGATACGCCCTGGTTGTCGGTCATACTGGTCACGTATTGGCCGCCCTTCTGAAATACGTTCCACGAGGGCACGAACGTTACGCCGGGATGCTTGCGCGCTTCCGCAGCATAGAGATTGTTCTCCAATACCATGGAATGATTGGACAAGACCGCATTGGGTCCCATAATCGGGAGGCCTACCCAAACCATGGGAACATGATGCCGCTGAGCTTCCGTCATTAGAGCCGCGACACGGCCGCCGTAATCCTTGTGCCACAGCGGGCTGCCGAACACGACCAATTTGCCGGCCTGATAAAAGCTTAGCGCGTCATTCCCCCCTAACAGCACGACAACCAGTCCGGGATGGTAGCGGTTCAAATCCTGGTACAAGGTGGCGCGCCAATTATAGTAGCTGGTATCGACCAATCCGGTTGAACCAACCGCCTTGGGAATAATGTGAATCACTTTGGAATTTCCAACGATGTCTTCCATCCCGTACATCAAATCTTCACCCAAGGAATCCCCAATCACTAAAATCTTCAGGGGATGCTTCGGGGTGGGTTGAACCACCCCCGCCGTGACCACAGGTTTCGCCTTCTTTGGCGGCGCCTTGGCCTTAGGAGTGGCCGTGGCATGATGCACAGGATTGGGGCCAACCGCAGTCGGAGATACGGTGCCGCACCCGGCTGCCACTACTGCCAGAGGCAGAGCCAGGGCAGCCATCCATCCGAAGAACCCTTTTTGCAATAGCTTTCTCTCCCTTTCGGTTCGCTTCTGCCATTATATCAACGCTGCGGAAGCCTCCCAAGTCACACAGAGGTGCGACGTGGGATGACAGGCCTTCCATACTGTGGCATTGTAGAACCGACATACGACCTGGAGGGATATGATGCAGGTTCGACGGACCATCCGAACCTTTTGGCCTTTGATGTTGGGATTTGTGGTTTGGGGGGTGAGTGCCTGTGGGCTGGGATCTAGTCCGCAAGCAAATGGTAAGCCAGAACCCCACCCACTGGTGACGCTCAGCCGCGCCCGGCGCCTTGCGACGCTCAAGCCCGCCGCCATTACTGTCCAAAAGCTATCCGGGTCCCAGTCCCGCGCCACCGCCGAGGCAAACCTGACAGGTGCCGGCCATCCGGATCACCTCACCCTGACCATGAGTCCATCTGGACATAGCCAACTCGTGGTCGCCACAGCTTCAGGCCGAACACTGTGGTCCAAATCTAGCGTACAAAGCGTTACCATTCTGAAATTTGGGCGTTCCCACCTTCCTGTCATTCTCCTGCAAGGTGGACTTAACTTCTGCGGATCGGGCGGGTGCCAATACCAAGGCTACACCTGGAACCCCAGTCAACACCGTTTTATACCCGTCGGCAATCCGACCAGTCCGGCTTTCCGCTATGACCCAAAAACCAAGACCTTTCGCGCGGTCGAGGTCTCCCTCCCCACGGTCGATGGCCTGTTCGGCTTCGTATCGGTTCAAAATCGCCAGTTGCACTTGTTGGAGCGCACCTATGACCTGTGGCAGCACATCATCCTCCAGCCCCTCCATTATGCCTCCAATGGCACCCCAGCCGGCCGATGGGTGACAGCAGGCCCTGTGCAGTACCAACCCGGCGGCAGCGAGCCCAGTGTGACATTTAACACCCCAGTTGAACTATGGACAGCATTTTTGGAAGCTCGGGCCATGAACTTGCCCTTGCAGGGAAAGCCACTGATTGCCAGTGCCGGTCAGAATAATATATGGAACACCCTGGCACCCCTGGGCCGATTAGGCGAAAGCCTCACGGTAGACACCGCCAATCCCAAGCCTGTGGTCCAAGGTGTCCACGCCGACGTCAGTATGATGGTGTCGGGCCTCCTCCATCCGACCAGCCCCAACGCCCAAATGGTCTCCTATTGGGTTGGTTCCGAGGTCTTTTCGGTCGGAGGCACCGGGGTAATCGAGCACGCCTCCATGGATCCTGTGCGCCTCAAGGTTTCCACGGTCTATGCGGTATTGCGGCACATTCGCGACAACGCTGTTTTTCAGCGCGCGATGGCTAAGCATCCCCATGCAGTCGTACTCGTGAGTCCGGTTGGCAGCACATGGGACGTGGAATTGAACCAGAACACGCCCATCCTTGCCGTCAATGCCAAAACGGGCGCCATCACGGCTCTGGGCTCCTGATAGTCCAAAGACCGAAGTGCACGAGCCTCAGTCTGGGTGCTATGATACCCGCGCCACAATGCACATAGGCAGCCCATCGCCCCGCTGTATGGGGGCTTATCCGCTGACCAGAGTTTCATAGATGCGCGTCAAGGTCCGCCAATTGCGAAGGGTTCCGGGGACTTTTAAATGGCGCTCGAAGTAGGCCACACTATAGGGCGACGCGTGCAGCCCCTGTGCGTATCGAACATAAATGGCGGTGCCATCCACCACCCATACGTCGTCGCTTTTGTTGGCATCAAGGCGGGCCACGCGGTCCGGACTAGGAGGCTCCTTGAGGAAAATGACGCACAGTTGCCCGGTCTCGGGCTCAATGGGGCATTGTTCCATGATGGATTGGATCTGCGCAGGCGTCCGCACCATCACCTCAATGTCCCACTGATATTGGGCGCGAAACGCCTCAGACAGGGCCTGCTCGCACGAGACCGGTTGGTCCGAAGAGTGGAACAGGACGTTGCCGGTCTGAAGCACGGTGCGCACCTCCTGCCAGCCTAAATTGCGGGCCAGAGTGCTTAGGTCCGCCATGCGAATCATGTGGCGGCCGCTCACATTAATAGCCCGCAAGAAGGCGGCTTTTTTATCGGCCTCACCCGTCATGCCGATGTTCTCACCTCCCTGAGCTGGGCTTTGCCACGCAAAGCTGAAAGCACCGCAGCAATTACCGACAGAATCGCAGAAATGGTGAACGCTTGCGACATGCCATGGGCAAAGGCCGCATGGCCGCTGGCTGCTGCATTCACGTCGACTCCCGCCAGAAATCCGGAGAGCTGGCCCGCCCCCATAACGCCGGCCAAAATCGCGAATGACAAACCCATCGAAAAGAGTTGCCCCGTATTGAATAGCAGCGTCCGAGCGCTGGCAGCCACCCCTCGCCGATCCGGGGGCACTGCACCCATGACCGCACTCGTGTTGGGAGAATTGAATAGACCGTTGCCAATTCCAGCCAGTGCCAGCCCGAATGCCACCACCAGATAGGAGGAGAGATGGCTCGATGCCAAAATCACCAAGGAGATGGCGGTCACCAAGAGCCCGCCGGATGACAGTTCTCGCGATCCCATGCGGTCCGACAGACGGCCCGCGATGGGTCCCACCACGATGATGGCGATCGAAAGCGGCAGCATCTTCAAACCGGCGATAAGCGGGGTGTCCCCGTCGAATCCTTGAAAAGCAAAGACCATCAGAAACATTAACGCCCCCCGGGCCAACGCATTCAAAAACAGCGACAAATTGCCAAAGGCAAACACGCGGTTTTTGAAAAGCCGCAAGTCAATCAGCGGGCTGGAAGTTTTCGTTTCCGCCCATATAAACACCGCGAGTCCCAACACCCCGATCCCCATCAGCCAGGGAACAACGGCGCGATGGCCCTGAATGATCTCCGTCAACCCCAGCAGCATGGATAAAATCCCTCCCATGAACAGGGTCATGCCGGTCCAGTCGAACCGGTCATTGCGGTCCACGGTGGCAATTTCCTTCAGCGCCAGGAAGGTCCATGCGGCGCCAAAGGCGCCAATGGGGAGATTGACGAAGAAAATCCAGCGCCATCCCAAGGTGGCGGTTATCACACCGCCCAGCAACAAGCCTCCCACACTGCCCGTCAAAGCCGCCACCTGATTGAT
>JAJZAN010000028.1 GCA_021799435.1 Bacillota bacterium
ACATCCGTTCGGATCGAGGGCGTTCTTCATGAATTTTCGGTCATTCCGGGCGTCCTTGAAGATACTGCGGATATCATTCTGAATCTCAAGCGGCTGGCGCTGAAGCTCTGGTCGGATGAGCCCAAGTTGGTCCGGGTTGAAAAAGAGGGACCGGCGGAAGTGACGGCCGGAGACATTCTGGCGGACGCCGATGTGGACATTTTGAATCCCACCCAGCACATCGCTTATGTCGATGAAGGGACCAAGCTGGTCATGGAGATGACTCTCGAGCGGGGCCGTGGCTATGTGCCGGCTGACAAGAATAAGCGGCCGGAGCAGGTGATTGGGGCCATTCCGGTGGACTCCATTTTTAGCCCCGTGTTGAAGGCTAACTGGCGTGTCGAAGACACGCGTGTGGGCAACGTCACGGACTACGACCGGCTCACGCTGGAAGTCTGGACGGACGGCTCTTTGACGCCGGAAGAATCGGTGTCGATGGGTTCGAAGATTCTGTCCGACCATCTGCGTCTGTTCATCAACTTGACCGACGGTGTGCCCGGCGTCGAGATTGGCGTGGAGCGCGAAGAGGACAAGCGCGACCGTCTTCTGGAAATGCCCATTGAAGAATTGGACTTGTCGGTTCGTTCCTTCAACTGTCTGAAGCGGGCTGGCATCAACACGGTGGGTGAACTCACCGCCAAGACCGATGAGGATATGATGAAGGTTAGGAACTTGGGCAAGAAATCTTTGGAAGAGGTCAAAGAAAAGCTTCTCAGCTTGGGGCTTTCCCTGCGGCCGTCTGAGGAGTAACGACTGCCGCCGCGGACCCGGCGGAGCAATAATCGGTTAAAGGAGACAGAACGATGCCTGGACATCACCGCAAACTAGGCCGGAATGGCGGACACCGCCGGGCTATGATGCGCAATCTGGTGACGTCGCTCTTGCGTGAGGAGCGGATTCAGACCACGGTGACGCGTGCTCGCGAGGTGAATCGCGTGGCCGAACACATGATTACGCTCGGCAAGAAGGGTGACTTGGCCGCCCGTCGGCAGGCATTGGCCTACATTCTCGACGAGGATGTGGTGACCAAGCTGTTCACCACCCTTGCGCCCCGCTACCAGGAGCGCAACGGAGGTTACACCCGCGTTATGCGGACGGGATACCGTCATGGTGACGCTGCGCCGATGGCGATTTTGGAGCTGGTGTAAGCGGTTATGCCGCTCAGTGACACGGCACGCGGGGTCGACCCGGGTGCCGTGTTTTTTTCTTCCGTGAATCCCGGCTCATGGGACTTAGGCCTCATTGTGCGTTATGACGGAACGGACTATCATGGATTTCAGAAACAGCCCCGGCACGTAACGGTACAGGGTGTGCTCGATGCGGCGTTGGGGGAGCTGTTGGGAGCGGGCCGCAGTGCTGGAGCCAGCCGGACGGATGCCGGTGTACATGCTGCCGGACAAGTGGTGGTGTGGCGCGGTTTGTGTCCGATTCCGCTCGACCGGGTCGCAGCGGTGATTAATCGGCATCTTCCGCCGGCGATTCAAATTGTTCGGGCATTCCGTGCCCCGCAAGGGTGGGATCCGCGTCGGGCGGCGCAAGCCAAGCAATACAGCTACCGGGTGTGGCGCGGTGTCGAGCCCCCGCCGCTGCCCTGGTACCGGATGGTGGCGGAGTATCCGGGGACTTTTTCCTGGGCCCGTCTTCGGGAGGCGGCGGCCTTGTTTCAGGGGGAGCACGACTTCAGGGCCTTCCGAACCGAGGGTTCCAGCGCAGAGACCACCGTGCGCACCATCTTGGCATCCGGTTGGTCATCAGAGGAGAGCGGCCAGATTTGGCGCTTTACGGTGATTGGGACGGGGTTTCTCTATCGGATGGTGCGGCATATGGTGGGGAGCATGTTGGAAGCCGCGGCGCCGGATGGGAGTATGGAGGCGATTCGTCAGGGGCTGGCACACCCGGAAGCCAAGGTGGGGGCCTTGGCTCCCGCGTCGGGACTCACTTTGGATTGGATTCAATTCGCAAAGACGGAGGGGTAGCATGTTTCGCGAGTTCGTATTGGGTCTAGGCGGTAACAGCATGGTAGAGGGAGTCGTAAAGCGCTACGGCATGCAGATGGGGGCGTCGCGTTTTGTCGCCGGCGGCGCGTTGCCCGAAGCTATCGAACGCATTCGGGAAATCAATGGCCGCGGGGTCAAAGTGACGCTCGACCACTTGGGGGAGGCTGTGCGTACTGCCGACGAGGCCGTGGACGCCAAAGAAAGCTACCTAGCCATGCTGGACGCCATCCATCAAGGTGGGGTGGATGCCAACGTGTCGTTGAAATTGACGCAAATGGGACTGGCTCTCGACTACGCCCTGGGTCAGAAGCACTTGCACGAAATTCTGGCGCGGGCTGCCGAATACGACAACTTTGTGCGCATCGACATGGAGGACACCCCGTATACGGATGCCACCCTGGGGTTGTTCCAAGAGGCGTACGACGCCCATCCCGGACACGTGGGCGTGGTCTTGCAGGCCTATCTCTACCGGACCATGGAGGACTTGAAGAAACTCTCCGATCCGCCCAAGAACTTCCGCATCGTGAAAGGCGCGTATCGCGAGCCGGTTTCGGTGGCCTTTCCCGCCAAATCGGACGTGGACGAAAACTATTTGCGGCTGGTGGAGGAGTCGCTGCAGTTGGGCAACTACACCGCCATCGCAACGCATGACGAGCAGATTATTGGCCGCGTGTTGAAGTACATCCACGACCACGGGGTTGAGCGCGATCGGTTTGAGTTTCAGATGCTCTATGGCATTAAGTTCTGGCTTTTGGAGAGCTTAGCCAAAGAAGGGTACCGCACGCGGGTGTATGTTCCCTACGGTGAGGATTGGTACGCTTATTACGTCCGGCGCATTGCCGAGCGCCCCGCCAACATGCTGTTCTTTGCCCGGGCCTTAATCGATCGCAGATAGTCTCCTCATACCGCCCACGTTATGGTAAAATACGGAAGATGAGGTCGCGAATTTTAGTGCCTATTTAGATATCTTCATAGACCATGGTTAGGGCAGAAAATCTATAATCATGGACGAATTCTATGGCAGGCGATAAATGACCGCCTCGAGTTTCCGGGTTCATCATCATAGGGAGGCGAGCAAATGGGCGACCGTGAACCAGCCATAGAGCGATTGGATGCTATTTTTACGCGGATAGGGCGCCTGGCGCGTCGGCGGATCCCGGATGACACATTGACCTTCGGGCAGTTTGCCGTGATGCGTATGTTGTTTCGGCAAGGGCCGCAGCCGATGGGAGCCATTGCCGAGAATATGGGGATCTCCCTGGCAGGGGCGACTGGCATCATCGACCGTTTAGTGAACCAAGATGTTGTCGAACGCACGCGGTCCAAGGAGGACCGGCGCGTGGTATGGGTCGATCTAAGCGAGGAGGGCCGCAAGCGCATGATGCGCTTGTCGCAGGAACGCCGCCAACAGATGTCGGCACTGCTCGAGCCGTTAGATGCAAGCGAAGTGGAAACGCTGGTGACCTTATTGGGACGCGTGGCGGATCATGCTGAGCGGCAGCAGCACGCGCACCAAAGCGGTTGATGCGCCCCTGAGGCCGGTACAAACACGGAGGAGACGTCGGACTACGGCGTCTCTTGTTGTTTTGACGGGCGGCCATGATGCATTGGCCTGTGATGGAGCTCGCCCCAAAGCATGCAGCTAATTCATTTCGGAGCTCGCCTCCGTGTACAATGACAACAAAGGGGGAGCCATCATGAAGGTCGTGGTTACAGGAGCCAGCGGCTACGTCGGCACCGCGGTTTTGGAACGCCTTTCCGAGTCCGGGCATCAAATCAAGGCGATTGCGCGTCATCGGGGTGCACAGGCGCCCAGCCAGGTCCGTTGGGTCCTTGGGGACATCCGCGATATGGATTTGGTGGAACCGTTCGAAGGGGCTGACGCCATCATTCACCTCATCGGCATTATTCGCGAGATGCCGCGCGAGCGCGTCACCTTTGAACTGATGCACGTCGGTACGACCCAGCGGGTGTTGACTGCCATGGAAGCTGCTGGCGTGAGCCGCCTGGTGCATATGTCGGCCCTAGGCACGCGCGCCAACGCTGTTTCCAGCTATCATCGCACCAAATGGGAGGCGGAAAAGCTGGTGGCGGCCTCTGGCTTAGACGCGACCATGATTCGGCCGTCCCTCATGTTTGGCGGACACCCACCGTTTTTTGAACTGCTCCAAAGTCTCACGCGCCTGCCCAGTGTGCCCGTTCCGGGCGACGGCAAGACCCTCTTTCAGCCCGTGTCCCGCCGAGACGTGGCGGATCTGATGGTCCGGGTTCTGGAGGATTCCGCCTCCTTCGGTCTTACCATGGAAGTAGGCGGCCCAGACCGCTTTACATTGAACGCACTCTTCGACTTCATGGCGCAACGAGGGGGACGGTCAAAACCCGCCAAGCTGCATGTGCCGCTCGGTCTCGTGGGAGCGGCAGCGCGCCTCTCCCACGTGCTTCCTATCCCTATTACTCCGGATCAATTGGCGATGTTGACAGAACCCAATATCACCGATGACACCCGCTGGCACCGGTGGGTTGCCGATCCGCAAGCGCTGGCCTCATGGTCGGCGGAATAAAAGCCGGACGGTCGAGGAAGACACGTAGGCGAATGTCGGGAAGCTGGCGCGGTAGTCCTGCTGGGCCCGATACCACTCGGACTCGGTGATAAGGCCCTGGCGAATCATCTCCGGCAGTGCGCGATTAATGCGGTCGATATCGAATTGCACAGAGAGGTCTTGGGCGTTCATCTCACCTGCATAGACCGATGGGTTCACGGCTGCGCTCAGGAGTTCTAAGCCGCTCTCAACACCCGCTTGAGCCAGCTTCCGGCCCACAAACCGGTCGCCCCCCGGTCCCGCCTGATGTCTCTGAAACGCCCGGACGGCACTTTGCCAGGTCTCGGGCGGTTGGGGATGTTCGATGAGGTAGCCATCGTCGATATCCTCCAGGGCTAAGAATCCCCCTGGCTTGAGGTGGCTCTGGGCTTGCTTGAAAAACTGTGTCAAATCGGGTAGATACTGTGTCACAAAGCGGCTGACAATCCCATCCGCCGGTTCCACGGCCGGTTCGTTCAAAATGTCGGACTTCTTGAAACGGACGTGTCGTTCCATGTTGAACAGGTGAGAGACTGCTTGCGCCAACTCCAGGACGTTAGGGTCCACGTCAGATCCGACCACGAAGCAATGCTTCAAGAGCGCAATTTCCTGGGAAATGATGCCGGGTCCGGCTCCCCAATCCAAAATGGTGCCCCCCGTTGTATCGGGCCAGGTCATTATCCAGGCCCGCCGGGATGCCGTGGTGGCGAGCGTTTGCAATAAGAGCCACTGATACTCCACCGGGACGGTGGCCCATCTGCGGGCCAGCCACTGGTCGAGACGTTGGAGTGATGCATTCTGAAGTTCTTCCATATCATCATCATACCGGAGAAATCATCCGTATTAGAAACATTTGGACGAGACCTGGCATCCCAAAGCCATAACCTTTTTGTGTCGGACTTGATAGAATATTGGGTACATATCGCTTTCCAAAGGAGGGGTCGTTGTGCACAATCAGCTGAGAACCTACTATTTCCGCAAGTTTGTGAACACGTTGGTCGATTCCACCTGGGAGAGTCCCAGCTTGGCAGAGATGGTGCGCCACCACCTCCGGGTGGATTGGACCCGGCAGCACCAACCCCCGTACCTGGCCATGTACCAAGTCTATGACGAGCACGAGTCGTTTCTGGAGCTGTGGGTGGTGGACGCCCATGGATATAGTGACACTGTGTACGAGCGTGGGCTGGCATTGATGCGCATTGGCGTCAATGGAGCCCTGGCGTCGCCAGAGGACGAACTGGGAGCTACGCGGATGTTCGAGGGCCAGCCGTTCCGCACCTGTCCCTATTGTCACACGCCGTTTGCTCGGTGGCTGGACTACTACGGCCACATCAAAACTAGCCATTGGGAAGACGAGGCGATCTAGACCGTCTCGCGGCGATAGTCCCG
The DNA here is from genome assembly GCA_021799435.1 of Bacillota bacterium. Classification (GTDB taxonomy): domain Bacteria; phylum Bacillota; class Sulfobacillia; order Sulfobacillales; family Sulfobacillaceae; genus Sulfobacillus_B. Next base: position 6,005 of record JAJZAN010000028.1, read on the forward strand.
ACCGTGGATTTTTTCGCTCGGAGTTAATCGGACACTTCCGTCCAGGAGCCTCCGCCGTCGGTGGTCTTCAGCACCACGCCGTTCATGTCCATGAATCCCACAGTTGGGGTGACCAACTGCAAAGTCGCTGTGCCCCAGTCCGACGGGAGTTTCCATTGGGTCCAGTGTAATCCTCCGTCTGTGGTGTAATACAGCAGATTGCTGATGGTGGGAGCGGACCGCACTAAGTGCCGTGCGCCCGGTTTTTTAATCATTTTGTTGGACCGGACGAATTTGTTCACCCACACCCAGCCGTCTTGGGTATTGAGGAAACTCATGGCGCTGACGAAATCGCTCACCGGACCGGATGATGGCAGAGAGAGCACCGTTCTTAGCACACGGCCCCGGGCGTCTTCCAAGACAACGCGGATGGGCCGGTCCGGGCCTTCCTGATTGGGGTCTTGCACGACCCAGAAGGCGTGAGCATTGACCGCGTCTATCGTCGTGCCAACGCGCACAGTCATCTCGAGCGGCTTCCAATGCCGGCCATTGTCCCGGCTAATCCAGACATGGGTGTGGATGTCGAGATTGTTCTGCACGGTCATGGCCCAAGTGTTGTTGCCGAGAAATTGCAAGGCATTAATCTCTTGACCCAGAAACGTCTTTTGCACCGTCCACCGTGCTCCGCCGTCTGTCGACCGATATAAGGTGGACTCCGCACCGCTGGAGACAAAGGTTGAGAAAGCCGCCAATCCCAGTGACGGAGAGAAGGCTTGCGTGTTAAACGGCCGTGGCGGAGATGGCTCAGCCAGGGTCCAGAGCTTTCCACCATTGCGGGTACGGACGACAGCCTCGCTATTGTTCGGAAGTCCCATCCCAAATCCGCGCGTCGGGGTGACAAAATCGACTGTATGGGGCGAGGCCGGAGGCCACGCAATGGTCCAGGTGCGGCCGTTGTTATGGGTATGGGCCAGAAATTGGTTCATTGGCTGCCCGGCCACAATCCATCCTGTTCCGGGTCCCGTCATGGTCAGGGACTGGATCGCCCAGCCAAGCTTTGGTTGGGCCGGGTGCCACGTCTTGCCGCCATTCGATGTCACGAGGAGACCCAATGGCGTGAACCCTTGGGCACCGTTGTTGGTGCCAATCCAACCGGTATTGCCTTGAAACGCCATGCCGCCGGCATCACCGTAGGCATGAGCCTTGGCAAGCGCCTGACTGCTGGCCAGTGTGGTCCAGTGACTGCCTGAATCGGTGGTCTTAAGCACCGGACCCAACTCCATGGTGCCGCCCGGAGCTGTTTCGAGAACTTCTCCGCTGGTGGCGGAGTTCAAGGAGAGAGCCCCGATACCATTGGGCGTGGTGAGGATGGTATGGAAGTGAATGCCGTCACTGGTCTCCAACAGGGATGTCGTAGCAAAAGACTGTGCGTGCATCACCACCCATCCGTGGGTGGGGTCGACAAAGTCCACGGAGGCCGGTATGCCGGATCCCAACTGAACGGGACTCCACTGGCGGCCTCCGTCGATGGTGCGGTACAAAGTGCTGGAGAGGATGGCCCAGCCGTCTTGGGCGGAGACCATGTCAATTTGGGGAAACGTTTGGTTCGACGTCGGAGTGGTCATTTCGTGAGTCCAATTCTGGCCCCCGTTGCTGGTCTTAAATAATGCCGGGTCACCGTGCGGCCCCGTCCAAGCGATGAGAAATCCCGTCGTGGCGCTCACAAAATCCAACGCGGCCGGCGAAGCACTGTTGGGCAGGTTGTGTGTGTGCCAGGTTTTTCCCCTGTTGTCCGTAATGGCCAGCTGTCCGTTTAAAATCGCGGCTTGGACGGAAGCCGACACTACTGACAAGCCTGCGACTCCGCCATTGATGGGTATCGATGGCGTTCGCGCGGCGACCACTCCATAGGAATGGGACGCAGTACTCGATGTCGTGGGATGTGAGGCACTGGCGATGGTTCCGCAAGCCGACAAGACAGTCAGCGACAGCGGAACACACGCCGTCAAAAGCCAGGCAGTCAGTCGCACGTGGCACCTCCGCGGGTAAAATGCAAGTTCACTGAGCTAACGTTGATGGTTCCCTGAGGTTACATTCGATATGCTGCGATGGTGAATCCGACACTGCACTGGACCGGTTTTCTCCTCGTCTTGACACAAGTGGTTTAAGCCGCTAGAATGTTTATGTTTGGTTGTCGGCAGTGTGGCCGACACGCTATTTTGGGAGGGAAACTCACGCATGTCCACGTATATGGCTCGTCCTGCTGAGGTGACACGCAAGTGGTTTGTAATTGACGCGGCGGGGTTGCCTTTGGGCCGAGTAGCCACGGCGGCGGCCATGCTTCTGCGTGGAAAACACAAGCCGATTTACACTCCGCATATTGATACCGGTGATTATGTGATCATCGTGAATGCGGATAAAGCCGTGTTGACCGGTCGGAAGCTGGACCAAAAGATTTATTTCCGTCATTCGGGTTACGAAGGTGGTTTAAAGCGCACCGTGTATCGTCAGCTCATGGCCAAAAAGCCGGAGTTTGCCGTCGAGAAGGCGGTGCGGGGTATGTTGCCGCACAATCGTCTGGGGCGCGCTATGTTTAAGAAACTCAAAGTGTACCGAGGATCTGAGCATCCGCATTCAGCCCAAGTTCCGGAGCAGTGGGAGGTTATTGGCTAATGGCAGTAGCACAGTTCTGGGGTACTGGTCGCCGTAAGAATGCCGTTGCACGGGTGCGTTTGCTCCCCGGCACGGGCAAGATTCGGATTAACGGCCGCGAGTTTGAAGATTACTTCCCGGTTCTCACGCTTCGTACCGCGATCGTCGGTCCGTTAAAGACCGCCGATGTTGAAGGGCGGTTCGACGTATTGGTTCGGGTGGAAGGCGGCGGATTGACGGGTCAGGCGGGTGCTGTGCGTCACGGCATCGCGCGGGCACTCTTGGGTGTCGACCCCAATTTCCGCCACGGTTTGAAGCAGCGCGGATTTTTGACGCGGGATGCCCGGGTCAAAGAGCGCCGCAAGTACGGTCTGAAGAAGGCCCGCAAGGCTCCGCAATTCTCCAAACGTTAATTGTGGGAAGCCCCTTTCGAGGGGCTTTTTCTTGTTTGCGGCCCTGATTTGTGACGCATGTCTTCACGTTCGTTAGACTGGACGTGAGGAGGAGGGATATCCACGGCCAACCAAATTCCACGGGGCTCGAATGACATGGGAGGGGTCGGGCTCCTGCGCAACTTTTTAGCGCGGATCCGCTGGCGATTGACTCCTGGGCGGGCCGTGCGGGCCATATTGGCGGTAGTGATTATCCTAGCCGGTGGTGCGCTGGTGTTTCATTGGACCCAGCATGTCGGCTACTTTACGGCGCTTTATTGGGTTATCACCACTGTCAGCACGGTGGGCTACGGGGACGTGGTGCCCCACACCCGCGCCGCCCGCATCGTAGCTATGGTCGTCATGGTTGTCGCGGTTCCGGTGATGGGATTGTTACTGGCGGATGCGGCATCAGGATTAGTGGAAGGACGATTGAGGAGGATACTGGGAATGAGTACGCGCAGCGTGCCGAAGGATTACATGTTGGTGCTGGGATGGACCATGCCGGCTCGCATTGCGGTCACGGATTTACTGGCGCGCGGGCGCCATGTGCTGGTCATTGCGAATGTGGACGGCCTGGGGATGGACCATCCGCACCTGCAGTTTTTGCACGGCGATCCGGCCGACGAGGCCAATTTGGAACGGATTAACCCGCAAGAGGCGCACGCGGCTATTTTATGTCACGACCACGACGGCGACATTCTCATCGCCGCCTTAGCCTTGCACCACATGGCTCCGCAACTGCCCATCACAGCGGTTCCATCCCGCTCCAATACCGCGCAAGCGATGGCCGACTTAGGACTTTTGGCCAGCTTTCCCAGCAACGACTTGATGGGCCATGTGCTGGCGCGTGCTGCTCAGGCACCGCATGCTGGTCCCCTGATTTGGCAGCTAGTGCGGGACGAACATCACCGGATCCAGGAGGAGACGCCAAACGCGGCGGAAATTGGGCAAACCATGGAAGAGGTGCGCTCGGCCCGGGCCCTTAAAGGGCAACTAGTTTTCGGTGTGCTGAATGGAGACCAAGTGGAATTTGCGTTGTCGGGTCAGCGCTTGACGGCGGATCACCGGCTCATTGTACTGGTGCCGGCCTAACCCGAGCTCCCGGATTTTTTGCCCTGTCTCTCCGCCCCGCGCGAACAGCAACGTGCTATACTTCGGGAATTAGATGGATAGAAAGACCGCAACCAGGAGATGACAGGCGTGAGTGGTACAGGGGGCAAAAACTGGCGAATCCCTGGATTGGGTGAAGTCCCGGCAGCAGGACTCTTGCATCTTATGGTTGTTTATATTGTCTGGGGCAGTACCTATTTAGCCATTCGGATTGCGGTGATGGGACCGCATGGCTTTCCCCCGTTCATGCTGGGGGCGGGCCGCATGCTGTTGGGCGGAGGCCTGTTGCTCCTGTGGTTGGTGGTGGCAAAAAAGCGAGTCCGGCTGGATCGGAAAGAGTGGCTTTGGGCGGCGGCCTCCGGAATTTTGCTGTGGACTGGCGGCAACGGCATGGTGATGTTTGCCGAGCGTTACCAGGCGTCCGGTTATTCTGCGCTGGTGATGGGAATGGTGCCGATCTGGGTGGCCGTGGTGGAACTGGTTCGCACCAGGAGGGCGCCTCTCTTGTTGTGGATGGGTTTGAGCGTCGGGCTGCTGGGATTAGTCATTTTGACCCTGCCCGGCTTCCGCGGGTCCGCGGCCGATGCCGAGGGCATTATTTCTTTGGTGGTGGCATCGCTGTCTTGGGCGGCTGGGTTAATTCTACAGCGCGCCAAACTGCCGAATCCCGATCCTGTCACGAGTTCTGCTTGGCAGCAGTTGTTCGGCGGCGGCGGGTTTCTCCTGCTGGCGTTGGCCACGGGCGAGCCGTTTCCCCACCCCGGGCCGGCGGCTCTGGCAGGTTTCGGATATCTGGTGGTGGTGGGATCCCTCCTCGCATTTACGTCGTTCATCATGGCAACCCGGCTCTTGCCGATTATCTTGGTGACCACCTACTCGTACGTCAATCCCTTGGTCGCTGTCCTGCTCGGCGCCTTAGTATTGGGCGAATCTGTCACCCCGTCCACCATTATGGGTGGATTGCTGCTGCTTGTCGGGGTGGCCGGTGTCATTATGGGGAACCGTCCTCGGCGCGCGGGTGATCCACCGCTCGCACCTTGGGACGGGGCAGTCAACGACGTTAACTGACAAAGTGGAGCGTACAGAGTGTGGAGACCCGCGTGTCGGCCACTTGGGGCAGGATGCCGCGATCGGCGGTTGCGCGGTGCAGCACAGCCTCCACGAGTCGGGTGTCTGGATCGGCAGGCAGCCACTTCCGGGCTTGCTCAAGCCACTCTTCCGCCTCTTGATGGGCGGGGGCATGACAGGCCATCCATAGAGCGACGCGGCCCTTGATGGGATTATCCCAGCCAGCAATGCGATTCCACAGTTCCTCGGCCCAGTCGCGGCGATGGGCGCTCTGCACGGACTGCAGGGCAATGGCGACGGCCTGCTCCAGTTCTTCCGACTGCGACGGGTCCTTCAAGAATTCTGTAAGGTTCCTGGCGATGCGGTCAAAGGCTTCCGCTTCTCGTCCCAAAAGCACCAGACCGCGAGCGAGATCAACTTCCAACCGCCGGTGCAGTCGGTCAGGAGTGACCGCATCCAGGCGTGCCGCGGTATCGTCGGCGAGTCGATGGGCCTCCGATTCGCGGGGTGTCTGGGCCCAGGTGCTGACGAGGCGGACCGCGATAGCCAGCGAGCGCGGGGAGTGGGAATCCGGTTGGCGCTGACGCGACTCCTGATATAGGGCGGCGGCGGATGTCCAGGCGCCCAGGCTGGCCCAAAAATCGCCGTAGCGGCATAAGGCCGATGCGGCCAAGTCATCGGAGACCGACTCCATTCGGGCCATCTCCACACTTTGTTGGAATCGTACCACGGCTTGATGGTAGACGCCGGCATCGGCATAGGCTTGGCCCAATACCGAGGCTGCATCGATGACCAGTTCGGGCTGCTCTTGGATGCCCGGCGTATCCAACGCCCGGGTGAGATGCTGGATGGCCTCTGGAATTCGATGGCGGGTCATTTCAAGGCGGCCCATTTCAACTGCAATGGTGGCGAGGATGTCGTCCCGCCCCATCCGCTCCGCGAGGAGGCGACCCTCGTCCAGACCAACTAGGGCTTCATCCAGCCGATGACTGGCCCATAGGGCGCGGGCCGCCTTCAAGAGCACTTCGATGGTGCGCAAGTCATCATCGTTGTCCAAAAAATATCCCAAGGGCTTTCCCAGCCGTTGGGCCATAACCTTTAGGGCGTTCCGGGATGGTCGAATGCGGCCCAGTTCAACTTGACTCACATAGCTCTTAGTTAGTTCGAGACCTGCTAATTGTTCTTGGGTTAAGCCAAGCTTTTTACGCAAGTCGCGAATTTTTTCCCCGACCACCTGAACCCCTCCTGTGTAAAATGTATCATAAGTACAATGCCATTTAACAGAGGTTGTGCAGGGGACATAGATGGGGGGATGGGACGTGACTCACATCGAGCGGCGCATTCAGGCCCTCGTGATCCCGCCCGCTGTCTTAGAGGTTATGGATAACATCCGCAAGGCCGGCGGGGAGGTCTACGTGGTGGGAGGGGCCATCCGTCGCTGGGTGTGGCAATCGCGGGGCGCCAGTGCTGCGGATTATCAGGACTGGGATCTCACCACCAATTTGCCGCAAGAGGCGTTGGTCCGGCTTGCAGCCGGGCAGAAACATCCCGGCGAGCGGTTTGGTACTTTTCGCTTGGGCGAGGGGGTGGAAGTCACCCTCATGCGGCGGGAAGGAGACTATCAAGATGCTCGCCACCCCTCCCGTTTGATACCGACGCCGGATATTGCTGCGGACCTGAACCGCCGGGACTTCACTGTCAATGCGGTGGCCTTCGATGGCCGCCGGATCGTGGCAGTCGAGCATGGGATTCAGGATCTGGCCGGCCGACGGCTTCGGGCCGTCGGGCGAGCCGAAGAACGATTTCGGGAGGATCCGCTCCGCATCTTGCGACTCATTCGCATGATGGCTTTGGAGGATGCCTCGGCCGACGCTGAAACACTGCAAGCAGCTCGGGACTTAGCGCAAGAAACCCTCAAGGTCAGCCGCGAACGCCGCCTGGCCGAGTTCCTGCGCTTTTTGGAGAGCGATCTTGCCGCCTGGTCCCTGTGGGATCAGGCGGGGATGAGTCAGTCTATGGAGTGGCCTTCTATGTGCGCCAGGCTGGAGGCAGGGCGATGGGTCAACCCGCCCCGGAGCGCGCTTGGGCGACTGGCCGCCTATCATTTGGCGCGATATGGCACGATCCAGCATCTCCGCACTTGGGCAGGGTGGTGGCCGCTTCCACGGGATTGGCCACCCGCCCTAGCCGAGTTGGGCCGAGCAGGCGGAAGTTGGGATCCCGCAGCTTGGGCGCAGAGGGCGCGCCGCGAGGATGGGCGTTTTGCCTGGCTGTTTCGCGATCTGGCGGAAGCGGCCGGTCTGCCGGCGGCCGAATTGGAGCGGGTGCGGCTCTCTCTCAGCACGGACCAGATCATGCAGGAATTTGATCTGCAGGGTGTGGTGCTGGGACGCGTGCTAAGTGGGCTCCGGGGGGCGATTGCCGCAGAACCTCTGCTAAATGAGCCCGACATCTTGCGCGGGAAGATTCGAGACTATCTCTGCGATTCCGGGAATGATTGTTAGGACTGGCTCATACCCCTCATACAGAAGAAAGAGGGGGATGGCATGCGGCGGGGTGTCAGTGCATCGGCACGGGTGATGGCGGTCTTGGCGGCGGCCTTGCTGGTCGGGGGTTTTGGGCTGGCCGGCCGCGCCCTAAGCGAACCCCAAAAGGAGCCAACCCAGCTGCCTCCCTTAATCGGGGATTTGCTGCGGGGACGGACCATTATCATAGACCCTGGACACGGCGGATATGACCCCGGGGCGCGCGGGCGGAACACGACCGAGGCGAAACTGAACCTCGAGGTTGCCTTGAAGCTTCGCACCTGGTTTCAGATGGCCGGAGCGCGGGTGCTGATGACCTGGTCCCGACCGGGCGAGATTCCCGAGAACCGCAAGTACCGCGTCCGGCAGCGCATGGACTGGATTAACCAGCACAAGGCAGACCTGCTCATCGATATCCATTGCAATTCAGGCGCCTCATCCTATCGGGGACCGCAAACTTTCTATTGGGACGGGGCGGCCAGTTACCATTTGGCTCACGATGTGCAGGACGAGTTGCGCTACTTCACCAGCACTCGGCGGGACGTGAAGCGCATCGACCAATACGTGTTGCGGTACGCTAAAATTCCAGCCGTGAACGTCGAAGTGGGCTTCATCACCAATTCCCAGGAAGAGCGCCTCCTCATGACCCCGACCTATCAAGAGGACTTGACATGGTATATTTTTATCGGCACTGAGCGCTGGCTGCTGAAGGGCCGTTGGCCGGCGACGTTGCTGCAGTCTCCCCCGCCTACCGACCTCTTGGTCCGCGACTGAGGGCGGACACCATCTTCGGGTTATAATGGTGTCAGAACGGGAAAGGAGCTCGCTATGACACCAAAAAACATCAGCATCATCGGTGTTCCTCTCGATTATGGCGCCGATCGCCGCGGCGTGGACATGGGACCCAGTGCCATCCGCTATGCAGGACTGCATGAGAAGCTGCGTCAGGTCGGCCACACCGTCACCGATTTGGGCAATTTGACCGTGCCGGTGCCGGAAAGTCGTCCCGCCAGCGACAGTCGATTGAAGTACATGGCCGAGATTGTCAAAGTCAACCGCACGCTCGCGCGCACGGTAGAGAAGGTCTTGAACGAAGGCCAGTATCCCGTGGTGCTGGGCGGGGACCATGCCATCGCCATGGGCACCATTGCGGGACTGCTGCGGGTTCGTCCCAAAATGGGCTTGCTATGGTTCGACGCGCATGGGGACTTTAACACCGAAGACACCTCGCCTTCCGGGAACATCCACGGCATGCCGGTGGCGGTGGCGGCTGGCCTCAGCCAGACCGAATTGGCTTCCCCCTTTAAAGGAACATATCTCGATACGGCGAAAATAGTCTACGTGGGCGTGCGCACTCTCGACCCGGATGAAGCGGAAGCGCTCCGTCAGAGCAACGCCACCGTCTTCTCCATGCACGAAATTGACCGCTACGGCATGCGGGAAGTGATGCGGCGCGCGATCGACATTGTTACCGACGGCACCCAAGGGGTGCATTTGAGCTTTGACATCGATGCCCTCGATCCAATCTATGCCCCGGGATCCGGCACTCCGTACAGCGGTGGACTCACCGACCGCGAGGCGCATTTGGCGCTTGAGCTGTTGGCTGAAGCCGATGTGTTGACGTCGATGGAGATGGTGGAAGTGAACCCTATTTTGGATGAACACAACCGAACCGGAGAGCTGGCGGCCAATCTGATTGCCTCGGCCTTAGGCCACCGGATTATTTAATAGCGGAGGGACAGACGGTGGGTTGGCAGGAAAACGTGATTCAATATCGGCGCGATTTGCACCGCATCCCTGAATTGGGATTTCAAGAAGTCAAAACACATGCCTACCTGTGGGAGCGGTTGCAAAGCTTCGGATTGGAACCCCAGGCGATTGGCGGAACGGGCATCATGGCGGACATTAAGGGAAACCAGGCCGGCAAGACCGTGGCCCTCCGAGCTGATATGGATGGGCTTCCGCTTCAGGAGGAGACGGCAGAGCCATTTATTTCCGAGCACGCCGGCATTATGCATGCTTGCGGCCACGATGGCCACATGGCCATCCTGTTGGCCCTGGCGGAGCGCTTGAGTGAGGACCGCAATTTTGCCGGTACAGTGCGGGTATTTTTCCAGCCATCGGAGGAAAAGCTGCCGGGCGGCGCACCGACGCTCATCAAAGAAGGGGTCCTCGAGGGAGTGGACACCGTTTATGGTCTGCACTTGTGGGCGGATGATCCGGTCGGTTGGGTCGGACTGCGTCCCGGCGCCGTGATGGCCAATGCCGATCAGTTTACCATCCGCATCCATGGGGTAGGCGGTCACGGATCGCAGCCGCAGGTCACCAAGGACGCCGTGCTGATTGCGTCGCAGACCGTGGTCAACCTGCAGACGATTGTGTCCCGCCGACTGGGTGCCTTTGAACCTGCCGTGGTGACCTGCGGGACCATCAAAGGCGGTCAAAACTTCAACATTATCGCGGAGAATGCGGAGGTCACGGGGACGGTCCGGACTTTTTCCCTCGAGACGCAAGCGACTGTCTTGGCGGAAATCACCCGCGTCGCTGAGAGAACCGCAGCGCTTTACGACGCGACGGCTGAGGTGGACTACGTCAAGGGCTATCCGGTGGTGATTAACCACGAGAGGGAAGCGAACGCGTGGGCCGAGAGACTGCGGGGATTGGTTGACGTGCAAGGACCTGAGCCCAACCCGGGCGGAGAGGACTTCGCCTACTACCTGCAGCATCGCCCAGGCGCCTTCTTATTCCTGGGATGCGGGCAGGACGACAACAGCTCGGCGCCGCACCACTCGCCCCATTTCACCATTAACGAGCGGGCGTTGCCGCTGGGTGTTGAAGTGTTGTACCGGGCCATCGAGATTTAAGGAATCCTCCTCGAAGACCGAAGCCCCCGGGCCAGGATGCCGAGGGCTTCGGTCATTTTAGAAGGCAAGATGTGCGGATATCTCACTGGGTTTTTGAGTGAGCCCAGAATTCCGGTAGAATGGGAGCCAGTACAGGGCCGTGATGTGACAGCCAAGCTGCGCTCCTAGCACTTGCATCAGGCTTTCACCCTGATGATTGATGGTGGTCTCTGAACATGGTTTTAAGGTGGGAATATATTGGCGCAGCTATCCTCGGTATATCGGCGGTTGGAAGAAGGCTCCAAGCGGCTGACGCCGCAGCGCGAACTTATTATTAAGTTATTCCTGGAGAGGCCGGGCCAGCATTTATCGGCGGAAGAGGTACACCAGTTGGTCAAGAACGAATTCCGCGACATCGGCATGGCCACGGTTTACCGAACCCTGGAAATGTTGACCCAGCTGGATGTCTTGCAGCAAATTCACTTCAATGACGGGCGGGCGCGCTACGAGATTAATTTGGAAACCACCAACGTGCATCGCCACCACCACATGGTGTGCCTGAGGTGCGGACGGGTGGAAGAATTCCAGGAAGACTTATTGGAACAACTGGAAGACCGGGTACTGAAAGATCGCGGGTTCCGGGTTGTGGACCATGAACTGAAGTTTTATGGCACGTGCCGCCAATGCGAACGCAAGCAAGGAGGACGCTCATGACTTTTTACGGCTACAAGCGCTGAACCACGGCCAACCGGGCGCGAGCGTGGCTCGCCCAAGAGAAGGTGGACAACCTGTCCGAGCGCGACCTGATCCTCGAACCGCTCAGTGTGCAAGAAATCACAGAACTAGCGCGTGAGGCTGGGAGTGTCGAGGCGCTCCTGTCCAAAAAGAGTCCCAAGTATAAGGAATACCAAGACCGGGTAGCCAAACCGGACGATTGGATTCCCTTTATGGCTGAGGAGCCGCGCCTCATTCGACGCCCTATGTTAGCCGTTCCGGGCCGCCTCCTCATCGGCTTCGATCAAAAGGTTTGGCAGGAAGCTCTGAGCCATTAAGGATGCGGGAGCCAGAAGCCCTGCAACTCGGTGCCAGCCTCGACGGGACCGCTTCCGCTGGGGATGAGCACCAGGCCATCAGCTTCGGCGAAGGACCGCAGCGCGTCAGACGACTGGTTTTCAACCAGCGAAAATACCCATTCCTGGCCTTGGGCCAGGAATTTCGCCTTTAAGTAGCGCGTTTCCCGTGTGGATTTGGGATATGCGGACTGGAGACGTCCTGTGATGCGCCGGGGCGGGTCATTTTTCCGCGCCAGCCACAGGGCGAGTCGACGGCCTGCGACATACCACGCGGTCAGGGCCGCACCGGGATTTCCAGACAGCGCCAGCAGCGGCAGCTGAGGCCCCAGCAAAGCTCCGGCGGTGGCTTTGCCGGGATGGAGGTTGAGGCGCCAAAATAAGCGGGTGAAGTGCTGTTCGAGCAGTGCTGGAAGGTAATCTCTGCGGCCTACCGAGACACCGCCGGTGGTGATTACCAGATCCCAGCGATTGGCACGGGCCGCTTGCTGGAGAGCCGACAAAATGCGTTTGGGCTGGTCTTTAACGTGGCGGAGCGTGACTCGGGCGCCTTCGGATGTCAGGAGAGCGGACAAAAGAGGTCCGTTGGCATCGTACACGCGGCCGGGGGCCAAGGCGCCCGGCTGGGATTGAATTTCGTCCCCCGTGACCAGGATTAACACCCGCAGAGTGTCGACGACGGGCACCTCTTGAATGCCCAGGGCTGCCAATTGGCCCAGCGCCAACGGTGTGAGCCAGGTGCCGGCCCTCACCACCCGATCACCCGCATGGTATTCATGGCCGCTCACCATAATATTCCGACCAGGTTTGATCGGCTGTGAGACAAAGATGTCCTCCCCATCGAGCACCGCTTCTTGTTCCAGCACGGTGTCGGCTCCCTGGGGAATGGGGGCTCCGGTCATGATGCGAACCGCTTCGCCCGCGTGGATCGGCTTCGGCCACAGTTGACCGGCGTGGACAGTTCCTGGCACATGCAGGGTGCCTGGGCAGTCTTGACTGCGGAAGGCAAATCCATCCATGGCCGCGCGGGCAAACGGAGGCCAATCCACCGGTGCCCGCATGTCCTCCGCCAACACGCGACCCAGAGCTTTCGCCAAGGGGACCCGTTCGACTCGGTCGATGGGGGTGAGGTGCGACTCAAAGAGCCGCTGGGCATCCTCGGGATTGAGGTATGTTGTCATGCGTCGATCGTCCTCCCGTATGGCACAGCATAGGTCGGCCAGGCGACTCTGAGGTAGGCCGTGAGTTCGTGAATGGCGTCGTCCGGCAGCGGAATCTCGGCCTGGCGCCAGGGAACCGTGGAGTCGTCCGGTGGCTTGGGGCCGATGACCAGGCCCACGGCCAACGCCGATGGCGGCAGTTCCGCGCCAATCCAGATTTTTGGATGGGGGGCCCATTTGTCGCCTTCGACGACCACCAACGCATCCGGATCCACGGTCGATGCGACCATGGCATAGACTTGCGTGCGCGAGAGCGTTCCCCGCCACACCAACCCATCGGGGTGGCCCAACACCGTGGGGAGGCCCGTCGCGCCTAGACGTCCGCTGTCGCTGGCCGGCGCATCCTCGGCGATGGGATGGTGACTCCACTTAATAATGTGTGCGGCGGGCAGGTGTACTAACAAGGCCTCCAGAAGCCGAGTCTTGCCGCTGTTGGCCGGGCCCGCGACCTGTAGTATTCTCATGGCTGCCACCGGGCTTGCGCCAGAGCCCACTCTTCGGGGGTGTTGACGTTCATCAGCCACTCGGGACGCTCGATGGCTACCTCTGCCGCGGTCAGTTCTTGAATCAAGCTCTCCACCCGCGGCGCTCGGCCCGACGCGAGAAAGTCGGCAACGGCTGAACGGGTGCGCGTGTTCCAGAGTGCCGCAAGAGGCTGGCGGTCGCCGCCCGGCACGACGGGATACAGGACATCAATGCGGTGCTCTCGGTGGGACGCCTCATACAGCGACAAAAACAATTCGGGCGGCACGAACGGCAAGTCCACAGCCAGTACGCACAGCCACTCCTGACGGCATTGGGCTAAAGCGGCCTCGATGCCCGCCAGCGGACCCCGTTCAGGGAATCGATCAAGCACCTCCGCATAGCCCGATGCGGCATCCGGATGGGCGCGGGAGACCCATACCTGACCGTTGCAGACCTCCCTCAGGACGCTCCAAGCGGACGCCAACAGGCTGACGCCTGTGGCAGTGGTGAGGGCGTGCTTGGGTTGACCCATGCGTCGCGACTGGCCGCCGGCCAGAACAACCCCGTCTGCGGGCAGCATTTCGGGCTCCTTTCCAGAGAAGCGTGGTAGACTAAAAGAAGTGTACAACTTCCGACAACTATCGAGGTGAAATGCAACGTGACATTATCAATTCGGGTGGTTGCCTTCGATTTGGATGATACCTTGATTCGTTTGGCGCCTGATTTCATTCCCCAATACTTTCGGCTCTTAGATAATAGATTACAGGAACGATTTCCGAATACCAAACCGCTTTCTCACGCGATTGGGGCCAGTTCGCTGCGACTCATGCAAAAGCCCCGCGATGTGGAACGGCTGGAGGACTTCTTCTATCGCGACTTCGCCGCTACTGCCGGGGTATCTGGAGAGGTGGTTCGACCGGCCTTCGAGAGCTTCTATGCCGAGGATTTTCCTGCGCTCAGGGCCTATGCCCGCCCGATTTATGGTGCGATGGGCCTCCTTACCACTATCAAAGAGGCGGGATACCAGGTGGCGCTCCTGACATCGGCGCTGTTTCCCACGGCAGCGATTGATGAGCGGCTTCGCTGGGCGGGCTTGGAGGGCTTTCCGTTTGACTGGCGGACGTCGTTTGAAGCGGTCCATGCCACGAAGCCCCAGCCCGGCTACTATCTGGAGGCGGCCGATGGATTGGGCATTCCCCCGGAAGAGTGGCTGATGGTGGGAAACGATGTGGTCGAGGATATTGTTCCGGCCAACGCGGCCGGGATGCAGGTGTATTGGGTGCACGATGATGCCGTGGACTCGCTGCCCGATGGCGTGCCCTCGGATGCGCCGCATGGACCTGTGGAACGCGTCCTGAACTATCTCGGACTTGAGGAAAACCCCTAGTCATGCGGTCTCGTTTGTTGAGTGTCGGGAAAGCAAAACAAATCCCGTCGCCAGCGCCCCTGATTGACCGCCGACGACGGGTTCTGGGCTAGATAGCTGATAGGTTAAACCTTGGCGTACGAATGGGTCAGCATATCCCGGAACGCGGTCAGTGAATCGGCGCGGTCGGGGTCTTGCGTGCTGTAGATTTGGATGAGGTTGGTCAGCATGCGTACCAACATGAAACGCGTGGGAGTCGGGCTCAGGTAGGCCGGGTGAAAGCCAAACCCATTATTCATAAGAAACTGGACGCATTCACCACGGTTGAGAAGCCGACCTTTATGAAACGGATCAATGAATAGGCTGTCATTATATTGCAGCAGGAAGTGGCCGGGCATACCGATGCCCACAACGGGAATGCGCAGGCGCCGAGCGATGAGCAGGTATACCGCCGAGAGGCTGATGGGAATGCCCAAACGACGATCCAGCACCTGATTGATATAGCTGTTGTCGGGGTCGTAATACCCTTCCTGGTTGCCCGCAAAGCCCAGGTCTTCGAAGAAATACTGGTTGAAGCCTTCGATGAGCTCGCGGCCGCGTCCCGTGCCTCGATCCATACGCCGCCTAAAGTCGGCTGCCATATCGTCCAGCATGGCGCGGTAGTGGGCGCGATTCAGGCTCGGATAGCCAGCCTCCGCGATGAGGAAGGCTCCCTCTTCGAGGTCGATCCATGCAGAAGGCATTTCGCAGAAGTGATTGAACCGGCGTCCCAATTCATCCAACCGCAGTCGTTCCAAGATGCTGTAGACCCGGGTTCGCACGTGCGGATCGATGGAGGTGCGGGCTTGTTCCAAGTAGGGCTCGGCCTGGCTGCGTGCCTCGATGAGTGTCTTTCGCGCAACCTGGGCGGTTTTAATGTCATCGTCGCCCAAGAGATGAATCAGTGCGCGTATTTCCCCTTCTGTTAGTGACTTCATGGCCGTCCGCTCCTTTCCCCGAGTAAAGCTTGCTCTACGGCTTGGGTTGTTTACCTACATGTTATGGAACAACCACCTTGGTGGTGAGAGCAGTTGTCAGCCGTATCATATTATTCGCTCTTCGGTCGCTTTTTCCTTCCGTGGGCCTGCCCAAAACACGGGAAGATTGTGCCTTTGGGGTGACCACTGGAACCATTAGGACACTGGATCGACTTGGTAACATTATGCCCAATCTCTGGTAGTCAAGCCTCAAGACGGAGGGGGGTCAGGACACATCTCTTGAGCCTGCCAGCCTCGATTTCTTGTACCCCACATCTTAGTACAAATCCCTCGCCTTGGTAACGGAAAAGACCGGGGAAACATTCAAATAGTGGGTGGATTGGCGCAGGCTTCCGGCCAGTTGCATTCCGGGGATGCCAGCGGTATGGTGGTACCATGCGCGAAGAGATCGAAAAACTTCTAGTCTACTTAGGGCGGACAACGGCACAGGTTCCGGCCCTGCAAATGGTGATTGGCTATCTTATGTCCGATCCATCGCGCGTGCGATTTGTGGCCACGCTCGATCAGGGACGGGAGTTGGCCATGGCGGTGTCTGCGCATCGCCGCATCGAACTGCCGTTGGCACCATGGCAAGGCTACATTCGCGGCGTGCCAGTGCCCGATCCGCTCACTTGGATTCAAGCCGCTCGGGCCATCACGGGTGAGATTGCCGTGCGGGTGTCTTCCGATGATGCCTTGGTGTTGCAGCTCTTAAACAGTTTGGTGGCGCCCGAGCGGGACCGCCAAGAGCGGGTGCAAGTGCAAGATCGCATGCAAAATCTGCGCGAGGAACTAGACCGCGCTCTAGACCTTTATAACGAAGTGCGCCATCTCATGGAGATTGACCAAGACCGCCACCAGGAACTGGAAAAGTTTTTGAGCATGGCAGAAACCGAGATGCAAAACATGGGCCATGAACTGGCCCAGTTGAAAGAGCGCATCAGCGGCAACCCCTCCGTGTAATCTTTCCCGCCCCGTTCGGCATACTAGCCATGTCGAAAGGGGAGTCCCAATGATCCACGACCGCGAACAGCACATTCGCTGGCTGAACGATGACTTAATCGGCGAACATCAGGCCATCGTCCACTACTTGACGCATGCTTGGACGACAGTGCGCCAGTTTGGTGGTGCCATCGAGGCCATCGCCCGCGACGAGATGCGCCACTTTAAATGGCTGGCCCATGCCATTGCGGCCTACGGAGGTGTGCCAGACCTAACTCCACCCGATCTGCTGCCTCGATTCTCCGGCATCGAGGCGCTAGACTATGACATTGACGCCGAGGAAGGGGCGATTAGCCAATATTTGGCCCATCAGCGTGACATTCCCGACCCGCGCATCAAGGATTTAATCGGTCGTATTATTCCCGACGAGCGGTATCATCGCGGCATTTTTGTCGATCTTCGGGCACAGTGGGTGGCCGGCAGCGAGGACACGGCTGGCGAGCAGGCCGACTCGGGATTTGGGGACTCAGCGTTGGTGCAGCGATTGCAGGAGGCGGTGTCGACCGAGTATCAGGCCATCTTGCGCTGGTTGCTGGAGAGCTTCTTGGAGCGGCATACCCGCCAAGTTGGTTTGGATGCCGAGGATCGGGCCATAGACGAAATGAAGCACATGAGTTGGATGGCGGAAGCCATGGCGGCGTTAGGTGGATTCCCGCGGTTCCAAGTGTTTGATGCGACAGACCAGGAACTGCCGCTCTATGTGATGCTTCGACAGTGGGCACAAAGTGAGCATGCGGCCTTGGTGCCACTCATAGACCGGATAATCAGCCACGAGCAGTATCAGCAGCAGGAAGGTCGCCATACGCCGTGGACCGTGGGCTCGCTGATGGAAAGGGGAGGGAGATAGGTGGAGGTGCTGAACCACAAGGAAGCGCCCATCAACGAGCAGGAGTGGGAAGCGTTAAACCAAACGGTGACCCAAGTTGCCCGCAGGCAATTGGTCGGTCGGCGGTTTCTGCCCCTCTTTGGTCCGATGGGACCTGGCGTCCAAATCGTGCAAGTTGACCGAACCGCCAGCTGGGACCTGGGTCAAGTGACCATGCAGGGGGACATGGACGATGCAGTGGCTGTCGACCGGGTGTATCAACGCGTCCCGGTGTTGTCCAAAGACTTTGTCTTGGACTGGCGGGATCTTGAGCAGGCGCGAGCGGCGGGAGGCGGGCTGGATTGGTCTCAGGCGGCTGCCGCGGCCAGCTTTGTCGCCTTGGCGGAGGACCATGTGATTTTTCATGGCATCGCCGATCAGAATTTGGATGGATTGTTGACGGTGGAAGGGCGGCATATCCTGTCCTCGGAGGGATGGGAGGAGCCCGGCAGCGGCTTTGTGGATGCCTCCCGGGCGGTCAGTCATCTGACCTCAGCCGGGTTCATGCCGCCCTTCACGGTTATCGCCGGTGTCACCATCTATGCGTTGTGGCACCGACTCTATGGCAATAGCGGCGTATTGGAAGTGGGGCAGATTGAGCGATTGGTGGGGGGCGGAGTGTTTCCCTCGGCCTTAGTGCCCAACAACACCTTTGTGGTCGTGGCTCCGGGGCCGGAGAACATAGACTTGGCGGTTGGTTTGGACCTCAGCGCCGCGTTTGTGGAGTCCACCAAAATGAATCACATCTTTCGGGTTCTGGAGACCGTGTCGCTTCGCATCAAACGTACGAGTGCCATCTGCCAGATTTGGCAACAGGGCTGATTTGGGCGGCCCCCTGCGGTATGCTCTAAGCACGGGGGCGATTGCTTTGTCAGATGCATCGCAAGGTTCGGAGTTTGTCCAGTGGCGGCACGCGCCGCCGAGCGAGTGGCAATTCTGTCCGCTCTGCCGGTCCGACTTGACCAACCAGGTTTGGGACGGCAAGATGCGGCGCTATTGCCCCGCGTGCGGATTTGTGTACTGGGAGCGGCCCGTTCCAGCGGCAGCCGCCGTGGTGTTGGATCCGGCCCGCCAGCCGGGTCAGATGGTCTTGGTGCGGCGGCGCTACCCGCCCGAGGAGGGACAGTGGACCTTACCGGGCGGCGGCATCGAGGCGGGCGAATCGGTGCAGGAGGCGGCACGGCGCGAGGTGCTGGAAGAAACGGGTTTAGCAGTGGCCGTGGACCAGCAAATTGGGACCTGGTCGACGCCGTCAGCGGAGACGCTCATTACGTTTTTCGCGGCGCATGTTCTCGGCGGTCAATTGGAGGCGGGTACTGATGCCCTGGAAGCGGCCTGGTTTCCCATTGCGGCGTTGCCGGACCTCGCTTTCAACACCCACCGTGACGCTGTGGAAAGCTTTCGCAAGCACATTTCTTCTTTATAGTAAGTGAGTTATAATAAGTAATAATAAGGGTAGGGGAGGCGATGGAATGCTGCCGGCGTTGTTTGTCGCCCACGGCTCACCCATGATTGCCATCGAAGAAAGCGACTACGGCACGTTTTTGGATCGTTTCGGGCGGAGCCTGCCGCGACCTCAGGCCGTGGTGGTGTTTTCGGCCCACTGGGAGAGCCGTATTCAACAGATTAGCGCGGTGGACGGTCCTTATGAGACGATTTATGACTTTGGCGGGTTTCCCGACGAGCTGTATCAAGTAACCTATCCCGCCCACGGTCATTCGGGGCTGGCACGGCAAGTCGCAGACTTATTCCGAAAGCGCGGGATCGAGTCCTCATTGAACACCCAGCGGGGATTGGATCATGGGGCTTGGACTCTCTTGCGAAGGCTCTTTCCTGAGGCTGACGTGCCTGTCGTAGCCTTGTCCGTTAATGCCGCCTTGCCGCCGGAAGAGCAGTTTCGCATCGGCGAAAGCTTAGCACCGCTTCGTGATCAGAACGTCCTTATCATGGGGAGCGGGGTGACAGTGCATAACTTCCAATTGCTGAGATATACGGGGAATCCGGACGTGCAGGCCGCCGTTCAAGCCTTCGAACGGTGGCTCCACGAGAAGCTTCAAGCATGGGACTTGGATGCCTTGTTCCATTACGCGGAGCGGGCGCCCTATGCGAATCTGGCGGTGCCGGCGGGCGGCAGCGAGCACTTCGCGCCCCTGTTTTACGCCATGGGGGCAGCCGGGTCGGGGGCCGCGTTTTTGTTACAGCATCATAGTTGGATGTGGGGCGTGATGTCCAACGATGTGTTTCAGTTTAGCTGACCGTACGCCCCAGCATAAAAAATCCCGACCCATCTCGGAGTCGGGGAAAACTTTGGGATGCTACATGGGGAGGCTTGGGCCGTCAGCCTGCAAAGCGGCGGCCGTTTTCTTTTTTGGGGCTTTCTCCTGACGTTTTTTTTGGCGCCGTTGCCGCACCAGCTTCCAACCAAGAGATGCCCCTTGCAACCACAGCGACCGACTGGACTTTTTGCTGCGAGAGGAAGAATTCCGGCCCACAAACAAAGCTGCAACCGCTCCCACCACACCGCCAATGCGCCGGGCCGCCGTTTGCACTTCGTGGACGGTAGCCCCAATACGCTCCGTGGTCTCCCGCAATTGGGAGGCCAACTGGCGCAGTTCCGAGAGTTCGTTCACCAGAATCTGTTCAAAGGCCATCAGGTGACTTACTAACCGGATCAGGACGACGACCGCGAAGACGGCGATAAGCGCCATGACGGCCATCGAAATGGCGATAATGGTTAGAGCGGTTGCGCTGCTCATGCCCCGTGCCCTTCGTCGTTGGCCGGCAAAGCATCGTCGTCGTCCAAGGCAATCTCGGTCATGCCCCGGTGCCACAACTCCTGGCCCTTTTTGGTCAGGTTTTCACGAATATCGCGCACACTGCCGCTCACCTGATCCAGCGTACCCTGGGTCTTCTTCTTGAGGTTCTCGCGAGTCTCGGTACCGGTCGATGGAGCCAGCAAAATGCCAGCCACAAATCCGATAGCCGCTCCAAGTAACAATCCGCTGACACGATCCCAAGTGCGGTCGTCCATCTTCTCGCCTCCTTCGTTGTTCGTCCATTGTGACACAATTTGGCTATAGAGGAAAGGCTTTTCCAATCCTTGGCAATGGTTGCATCGGCCTTTTCATGGTATTGCGCGCCGTCGGGCCGCGTGCGCGGCCCGCTCGGCAATCCCGGGTAAAATGTGTTGCTCGATGCGCAGACTGAATTTTGCGACTACACGTCCGGAGGGCTCTGCTGGTAGAATAAAAAGGCATCAGTGGTCGACGTAAACCGAGTCTGGGAACCGCACGGGGCCGCAGGGCAACGGGTGGAGTCTGGCCAAGCACCTATGTTATACTAGGCTGGTTTCCAATTCCGGAGTCACCATTTGTTGGGGTTCCGCGTTGGATCCGAACCAAGTTGTCATGAGATGGGGAGACCATGAGAATAGTCTTTGTGACAGAAACCTGGTGGCCATCCACGGACGGCGTGGTCACACGATTGACCGCAACTTTGCGTGAGCTGAAGAAGATGGGCCATGAGATGATGGTCATTGCGCCGCGGGGCGGCGATCCGGTCTTCGAAGGCATTCCCGTGAAGGACGTGCCAAACGTGAGTGTTGGGTTTATCTACGGCGGCAAACCCTGGGGTATGCCTCTGCCGCGGATAGGCCACTACATTCGGGAATTTAATCCGGATGTGGTCCACGCCATTAACCCGTTTGTCATCGGGTGGGGCGGCGTTTTATCCGCTGTGTCGCAAGGACGGCCCTTAGTGGCGTCCTATCACACGAATATTGCCCAATATGCCGACTTCTACCATTTGGGATTTACCAAGCCCGCCATCTGGGCCTGCCTGCGTGCGCTGCATAACCGCGCCGATTTGAATCTAGCCACGTCTGAAGCGGTGCGTCAGGAAATTGTATCCCAAGGGATTAAAAATGTGCGTGTATGGGCGCGCGGTGTGGACCTGGATTTGTTCAATCCATCCAAGCGTTCCGACGCCATGCGGCGTCGATTGACCAACGGTCATCCCGAGCGGATGATTGCCTTGTCGGTTGGACGGATCGCATTGGAAAAGGGCCTGGATCGCCTGACAGCGTTGTTTGGATCCAATCCTGATCTGCATTTGGCGTTTGTCGGAGACGGTCCGGCCCGTCCTGGTCTGGAAGAATTATTCAACGGGACGCCGACCAGCTTCGTAGGGACATTGCACGGCGAAGAGCTTGCGGCGGCGTATGCGTCAGCGGACGTGTTTGTGTTCCCGTCTACGACTGACACCTTGGGGCTTGTGCTCTTGGAAGCGATGGCGTCGGGGTTGCCCATCATCGCCGCCGAAAGCAGTCCCACCCATGAACTCACCGACCAAAGCGGCGCGGGTCTCCTGTTCCATGTCGACCATCCAGAAACCATCGGCCAGCGGGTGCACGAACTGATGCACTCGGCGCGGCGCGAGGAGCTATCCCGGCGTGCGCGCCACGAGGCCGAACGCTGGGGTTGGCGCGTGCCTACGGCCGAACTAGTGAGCTGGTATCACGAAGTGATGGGAGAGCAACGGGGCAGCACCGCATGAAGCGCTTTTTACAACTCCTGAAGTTCATCTTCGTGGGCTTTGGCAACGCCATTATTGATTTAGGCGTGTTTAATGGGCTGTACTTCCTGTTCCCCACCCACCATGTGCGGCAGCTGGTTTTTTACAACACCCTCGCCGTGGGGGCTGCCATTCTAAACAGCTATATGTGGAACAGCCGCTGGACCTTTCGCCGTCAGCACAAGCGCCAAGGTCCAGGGGCCATGCGTCAGCGTCTGCTATTTTTGATTCAGTCCTTGATTAACGTCGTGGTCAACGACCTCATTTTGGGCTTTATAGCCCCACTCATTGCGGACACCCACGCGGTCAACCACATCTTAGCCAATAATATCGCCAAGCTGTTGGCCATGTTCTTGGCTTCTTTGACCAGCTTCTTGATGATGAAGTTGGTCGTCTTCGTCTAGGTTCCCTCTTTTAGTAAATACGATGGGATGGCGATTCCGGGATCTTGCACGGGGTCCTGTTCAGGGCGCCCTCTCGTCACCGAGAGGGGGATAACGCCTGCCCAAGTGGTCCGGTCCAGGTCTTCTGCGTCGTCAGAAGGGGGGCCGGAGCGAATTTTGGCTGAGGCATGCTCCAAGGGAATGGCGAACACCCGCGTGCGTTTTAATTCGACGGGATTGGGGGTGCGGGCGTCTTCCCAGCGTCCTTCGGCCACGCGGTCGGAAAACGCCTTCAAGGCTGCCAGTTTTTCCTCCACGTCGGTCACTTCGCGCGCTAAGCCGTAGGCGACCACGGAGCGATAATTGGCAGAGTGGTTGTATAACGACCGAGCCAGTACCAACCCGTCTAAGAGTGTAATGGACACCGCCACGGGAACAGGTTTCCCCAAGTCCTTAAAGATGCCGGCCGCCACGGCCCCGTGCAGATACAGTGTGTCGTTAATGCGGGCATGCAGGGTGGGGATCACGACGGGCAGATCGTCGCGAACCGCTGCGATTTGACACACGTATGCCTCGTCGACGATGGCATGGATGGTCTCAGGGTCATAATGTCCCCGTTCGGGGTGCCGGCGCACCATGCGCTTCGGTAACTTAGATGGCATGAAAGCATCCTCCTTACCCCCATCATGCCTGATTCGCGCCCCGTTTCCCAGTGGTTGAGGCGGACCTTGGGAACGGCCATACTGAGACCTTGAAGGGTTGTGGGAGAAATGGCTATCGTGTTGTGGCCAGGGGACATCAGCTATGTCGACCGCATCCAATCGCTCCTGGCCGCGGCGGTGGGAAATCCCTCGGAGCAATCGGTGATGGCGCTCCTCAACGGGACCTACCGGGAGTCCGGAGCCCGTTTGGACATGATCTTTGACGGTCCTGAGCTGGTCGGGGTTGTCGGGTCCCTACGCATACATCCCGGCTTGGCAGAAATTCTGCACATGGCCGTCGACGCGCCATACCGGGGGAAGGGTTGGGGGAGGATGGCCATTCAGCACCTCCGTACCGACGTGTACCCTGATGTTTGGTTGATGGCGGAAACGGATCGCGATGCGGTCGGGTTTTATGCCCAGCTGGGATTTCACGTCACATCGCTGGGAGAAAAATATCCCGGCCGCGAGCGTTTTCAGTGCGTTCTCAAACCCTAGGAACGAATGAGGAGCTCCTCGCCTGCTATTCGTTCACCTTGTAGTACCACGCTTTGTAGCCGCTCTCGCCCTGACTTTCCCAACGCTTCTCCAGCGATTCGACGGTGCTGGGAGCGGGACTCAGCGTGGGCTGTCCGGGTGTCCAGTTGGCCGGCAAGGCACTGCCGTGCACGTTCTCTTGGAATGCATCAAAGACGCGCAAGAGCTCGTCGATGTTCCGGCCGATAGGGGCCGGGTAGGTGAGGGTGGCCCGAATGGTCGATTTGGGGTCAATGAAAAAGACGCTGCGGACCGGGGTGGTGTCGGATTCGGCACTCACCATGCCGTAAAGGCGTGCGACCTTTAAATCCAGGTCCGCGATTACGGGGAAGGTGACGTCGACGCCAAAGGTGTGTTTGATGCTGTCTAGCCAGGCCAAATGCGAATAGACTGAGTCCACCGACAAGCCCAAGAGCTTTACGCCGCGTTCCTCGAAATCTTTGGATCGCCTTGCCAAGGCGACGAATTCGGACGTTCAGACCGGGGTAAAGTCGGCGGGGTGAGAAAACAGCATCAGCCAGTGGCCCGCAAAGTCAGCCAGACGCACTACACCCTGAGTGGTGGTGGCCTCAAAATTAGGCGCTTTGTCTCCCAATCGCAAGCAATGATGCTCGCTATCCTGCAACATGGTCATCCTCCTGCACGAATGTGCTCGACCAAGAGAGCCTCGGACGGCTTCCATAGTATGGCCAGTTTGAGGGGGCCCATGAACGAGAACCGCCCGTTTTTAGCAAGAAAAAACCGCCCAAAGGGGGTCTCTTTTCGTCATGCGTCCTTTAAGGCAGGGTCTTTTGCAGCATGGGCCAAAATCCCGGGTCTTCCTCGCCCAAGTCCCATAGCGCGACGCCTCCCAGATGGTCTTTCCCCACCCAAGCGGCCTTCAGGGCGTCCGAGGCGGCGTTTTCATACCAGACGGTATGCGTCACTCCATTGACGGTGTAGGTGATCTCGGGTTCTTGGACAGCTCCGCCAATCCAGTTGACACCGTACTTGTTGGCGAGGTTCAGAGCCTGAGGCACATTGATTTCTGTCGACCCTGTAGACGCCCAATCGTAGCCGTAACCGGCCAAACCCACCAAGATCTTGCTGGATGGTATGGTAGCTTCCGCATATTGGGTAATGCTTTGGGCCCAGCTGAGCGGGGCTACCGGGCCGGCAGGTCCCGTGTTGTCGTGGTCGTCGTACAGCATCAGGTCGACGTAGTCGGCGGAGGCGCCAAGAGCCTGGTAGTTGTATACGTGGTATCCGTTGTTGCTGCTGGTGCGCGGGCCGACCGATACGATAAGCTTCTTGCCCATTTGGTGCAAACCGTGGGCCAACTTCGCCACGAACGCATCAAGCCCGGCTTCGTCTGGGTTGTTGAGAGACTCAAAGTCAATGTTGAAGCCATCGTAGTTGTCCTGCTTAGCCACGCTCAATAAGTCGGCGATTTCTTGAGAGCGGATCGAGGCGCTTTGCAGCATGTTGTCATTGCCATAGCCATTGATGACCAAGGGGTAGACTTGAATATTGTGGGCATGGGCCCAGCTTGTCACAAACGCCTCATTTGGCCCGAGATTGTGGAGGGTATTGCTGGTCGTGAGCGAGTACCACAAGGGAGCGATGGCCGTGATTTGGCTGGCATGTGCGACCAAGTCATTCCAAGCCGAGAGGCCGGGTACGTAATATCCGAGAACCATGGGCCGTGAGCTCGTGGGTGCCGGCGTGGTACTGCCGCTTCCCGTGCCCCCGGCAGGCGGTGTCGTCGGCGCACTGCCGCTGCCTCCCATTCCGCCGGCAGGCGGCTTGGTTGGAGTGCTGCCGTTGGACCCGGACCCAGAGGTTGAACTAGTCGAAGTGCCGGTGGAACCGGTCAAGGCTCTGCGAATGGCCTGGCTGGTGGCTACATCTGCCACACCATTCACGATGAGATGATGATCATGTTGGAAAGCGCGGACGGCAGCCAATGTAAAGTTATTGAACACCCCGTCGGGGGCTCCTTGGTAGTAGCCCAGCTTGGCCAAATCACGTTGCAGCACGACGACGGCCAAGCCATAGTCCAAGTAGCGGAGAGAACGACGGCCAAAAACCCCGAACACCAGGGTAAAGCTCGCACTAAGCGACTGCTTCAGGCTGCCTTCGGTGATGGGGCCGACAATGCCGTCGACGCTCAGGCGGTGGAGATATTGGTATTCCCTGACGGCAGCGCGGGTGCGCAGCGAGAAGGTTCCGGTGATTCCACCGGGATGATACCCCAGATCCTGCAATTCTTGCTGAATAATGGAGACTTCGGGCCCGGTAGTACCGACGTGGTACAACGGAACGGATCGGGCTTGGACACCGAGGCTGGCGGCCCCAACGGGGAGCAACGCCAAGACAGCCGCGGTGGCAATGCGGCGATACCGAGAGATTGGCATATGGGATTGAACCCTTTCCTGATATTGCCTCCGGAGTTAGTTGACGGGTGAGGCCGCAGGAATACGGCCCGGCCAGAGATCGGCCTTTACCCAGAGGTAAAATCCTCCGTATCGCGATTTTGGGCGAATTCGGCTAAGGTTTGTCGATGCAATGATTTATCTTACAAATATGGAAGAAATGTTGTCAGGCAGCTATTTCTGGCGTAAGCCGGCGTGGCGGCCAAAGAACGGGTCCATTCCCAGCCATACGCACCGCGTGCCAGTGTTTCACGGAGATGGTAAAGTGCGGCAAGCCAGGGAGTGGAAGGGCAGCACCGCAGGGGTGGTGCCCTCCGAGGCGTTATTGCGGTCGATACAGGGCGAGTGGGCGGATGAGGCGTCCGCGGGCGCGCTGCTCGTAATAGTGGGCGGTGTAGCCCGCCAACCGGGCCAAAGCGAACGTGGCAGGACACCACTCAGGCGGAATTTTAAGCCCTTGTAAGACCGCTGCGGCATAAAATTCAACGTTGGTCGCCAAAGGGCGCTGAGGCTTCAGGCGCTTCAGCACTTGCAAGCAAGCCTCTTCGACGGCGGCGGCGTGACGAACAGCATCGCTTTGGTCCGCCAAATGCCGAAACATATCGCGCAGCGCCGCGGCCCGGGGATCGCCGGTTCGATAGACGCGGTGGCCAAATCCCATCAGCCGCTCGCCGCGCTCGACTTTCTCCGTCAGCCAGGCGTCCAAGTCCTCGACGCCCGCGGCTTCTTGAAGGAGGGCCAAGACGCCTTCCGGAGCACCGCCGTGCAAGGGCCCCGCCAAGGTGGCAAGTCCGGCCGTCAGTGCCAGGGGGAGTGATGTCCCCGTACTGGCGGCGACCCGCACCGCGTAGGTGGACGCGTTCAGACTATGCTCGGCGGCGATAATCCAATAGGCGTTCAACGTTTTCTCTTCGATGAGGCTGGGCGGGCGTCCGTGTCTGAGCCCGGTGAGATAGGCGGCGGCGGCCGACGTGTGCCGTTGGGGCAGTTCGCCCACCACCACAGCGGGGATTCCCGTGAGCCATGCGATTTCGGTCTCTCTGTCCGGAAACGGCCACACGGCATTGCCGGACAGCACGCATTGAATCACCTGCACAATCGGTAGACCCGCCGAAACAGCGGAAGTGGAGGGCGTCGGATTGGATATCTCGGCGTCGAGGTCGACACCATGAACGAGCCACGGGACTAAGTCCTCCCAACGCCGGAACCGCTCTGCGACCTCTTCGATGGGCATCCCGCGGTAGCTCAAACGGCCCATTCCCGCGTCGATTTCGGAGATGCCCGTTTCTGCAACCACAACACCTTCCAGCCCTTCTGGAACTCGGATTGTGGAATCCATCTCTATCACCTCAATATTAGGCTAGCGCGAGATTGCGAACAGAATGACATCAAAAGATGTAAGATTTGATGACAATACAGCATCAATGGAGGTCAACGATGGAGACCCAATGGCTGCGAACTTTTGTGGCGGCCGCCCGAGCAGAGAGCTTTCGCAGAGCCGCCGTGAAGCTGTTTATCAACCAGACCACGGTGTCGCACCACATTGCGCGATTGGAAGAGTATGTGGGAACGGCCTTGTTTGAGCCCAGCGGCCGCGGAGTTCGGCTTACTCAGGCGGGCCAGCGCTACTTGGCATACGCGGATGACCTCTTAGTCATGGAATCAAAGGCTCGCGATGCCGTGAACGCCGCCTATCCGGCAATCCGTTTGGCTGCGTCGCCATCCTTGGCGGAAACGTTGTTGCCATGGATTTGGCGCCAACTGTACCGATATGACGAGCGCCTGCAAATCGACGTTTGCGTCTACCCGTCTCACCGCATGCGAGACGCGTTCCAAGAAAAGTCCTGCGATGCCGCGTTCAGCCGGCTTCCAGCCGGAGGAACTCTCGACAGCCGCCTGTTGTTTCACGACCCTATCGGTCTGGTCGCCCCAGCGGATATGGATGCCTGGGATGTCGCGTCGCTGCTGGCCGCTCGGGTGATTGTTCAGCCCGATGCCTCCTACTCCCGCGAATTGCTGCAGCAGTTGAGAGCCAGGGGGCACCGGCCGCAGTTAATTGAGGTCGAACAAATTGCCGTGATTAAACGACTGGTGGAGGAGCGGGTCGGGGTAGCTTTTCTCCCCGAATCTACGACGGTGCGCGAGATTTTGGAAGGGCGGTTAGCCACCCTGCCGTGGCCCCCGGTTCCTCCCCTGTGGGATTCGGTGTATTGGATTGCTTCCAGCGACCCGCCCCATAGCGAAATTCTCGAGCGGCTGCGGCGTATTCTGGCAGCTCGCTGGCCAGACTCGGTGGGAAGGAGAGGACCGTCCTAGCCCCCGGGAGGCTGGGCGCAGGAAAAATTCGTCTTTTTCGCGAATATTGTCGTCGGGAGGGAAGAGTATGACAGATGCCAAGTCGTTTTACGCGTTTTGGCTGGAATACCTCAAAGAGCACGAGCTCTTGGCCACCCGCCTCTGGCACTTTGTTGGCACTAGTGCCGCCATCATTTCTGTATTGCTGGCTCTCATCTCTTGGAACTGGATCTATCTGCTGACTGCAGTCATCGTATCTTACGGATGTTCCTGGATGGGGCACTTCGTGGTGGAGAAAAATCAACCCGTGACCTTTCGCCACCCTTGGTGGTCGCTTCGGGCCGATTTGCTTTTGTTTCGCCTCATGCTGACTCGAGGCCTGACGGAAGGCACCAAGACCTTCAAAATGCTGTAGAGGATTGGTTCGATGTTGTCGCTGAAGTTTGCCACCGTTCCGGTCGCCGACCAGGCGCGGGCCTTGGCATGGTATACCGATAAGCTCGGTTGTTCCGTTATAGAGGATGTGCCGTTCGGTTCCCAGCGGTGGATTGAGCTCGCCTTTCCGGCGGGCGGCTCGCACATTGTCCTGTTTACGGCCCCTGGGGACGAGAGCCGGGTCGGCACATTTGTGGGGTTGTCTTTCACGGCGGATGACATCGAGCAGGTCTATGAAGACCTGTGCCGCCGTGGAGTGGTCTTTTCGAGACCCTTGGAACCAGCGG